>BEIL01000005.1 GCA_002898235.1 bacterium HR35 | reverse complement strand
GGAGTTCAGTTTAAGCCACAAGCTTATGAAAAGGCTGCTTATTCGATTGAGGCTTTGGATGAAGATATTGAGGAATTTGTAAAAAAGCAAGGAAAAGAAGGATTGAAAAATTTGCCTGGAGTTGGTGAATCAATTGCTGAAAAAATAATTGAATATTTAAAAACTGGAAAGATTAAGGAATTAGAAGAATTAAAAAAAGAGGTTCCAGTTGATGTTGAGACTTTAACTTCAATTGAAGGGGTTGGACCAAAAATTGTCTATAAACTTTATAAAGCTTTAGGAATTAAGACAATTGATGATTTAGAAAAGGCTTGTCGGGAACATAAAATAAGAAGATTGCCTGGGTTTGGAGCAAAAAGCGAGGAGAAAATTTTAAAAGGAATTGAATTTTATAAACAAAGCGGAAAAAGATTCATTTTAGGATTTGTTTTTCCAATTGTCGAAGAGTTAGTAAATTATTTAAAGGAAAGTGGGTTAGCTAAAGAAGTTGTACCTGCTGGTTCTTATCGGCGAAGAAAAGAGACAGTTGGCGATATTGATATCTTAGCTGTTTCTGATAAACCGGAAAAACTAATGGATTATTTTGTTAAATTTCCTGAAGTTGATTATATTTATGGACAAGGTCCGACAAAAACAATGGTTAGATTGAAAATTGGTTTAGATGTTGATTTAAGAGTAGTAGCTGAAGAAAGTTTTGGCGCAGCTTTAGCCTATTTTACTGGCTCAAAAGAGCATAATATTCAGATGAGGGAATTAGCAATTAAAAAAGGATGGAAACTAAATGAATATGGATTATTTGATAAAAATGATAAAAGGATAGCTGGCAGAACAGAAGAAGAAATTTACGAAAAATTGGATTTGGATTGGATACCCCCGGAGATGAGAGAAAACAAGGGAGAAATTGAATTAGCTAAACAAAGAAAGTTGCCTAAATTAATTGATTATGGTTCAATTAAGGGAGATCTTCAAGTTCAAACTAACTGGAGTGATGGTCAAAATTCAATTGAAGAAATGGTTGAAGAAGCAATTAAACTTGGTTTAGAGTATATTTGCATTACTGATCATACTAAATCTCTCTCGGTTGCTGGTGGTTTAGATGAGGAAAGATTTTTAAAACAGTTTGAAGAAATAGAGAGGTTGAATAAAAAATATAAAGGCAAGATAAAGATTTTAAAAGGCGCTGAAGTAAATATCAATAAAGATGGCAGTTTAGATATCAAAGATGAAATTTTGGCTAAAATGGATTTTGTTGGTGCAGCTATTCATTCTTATTTTGATCTTCCTCGATCAGTTCAAACAGAAAGAATTAAAAAAGCAATGATGAATCCTCATGTTGACTGTATTTTTCATCCAACAGGAAGAATTATTAATCGAAGACCGCCTTATGAAGTTGATATTGATGAAATTATTGATTATGCTAAAAAAACAGGTAAAATTTTAGAAATTGATGCTTATCCTGATAGGCTTGATTTAAAAGATGACCATATTAGAAAATGTGTTGAAAAAGGAGTCAAGATGGTGATTGATACTGATGCTCATTCAGTTTTACATTTAAGGTTTTTAGATTTGGGCGTAGCTCAAGCAAGAAGAGGTTGGGCAAAAAAAGAAGATATTTTAAATACTCTTGATTTAGAAAACTTCTTAAAACAGCTGAAGAAAAACAAATGACTTTAATTGTTGATGGTAAAAAATTAGCTGAGGAAATTTTGGAGAATTTAAAGGAACAAAGAAAAGCCTATGACAAAATTGTAGTTGCTGCTTTTTTAATTGGTAAGGATAAAGAAAAAGAGAGTTTTTTAAAAATTAAAAAAAATTTTGCTGAAAAATTAAACATTGATTTTAGAATTTATGAAATTGAAAATTATGAAACTTTTTCTCGAAAAAAATTAAGAAAGTACATTAGTCAAATAGTTAAAAAGAAGGTTATTAATGGAGCTTTAATTCAACTTCCCTTACCTTCAAAATTTAAAACTCAGTATTTTTTAAATGCTATTCCTTCTAAAAAAGATATCGATTGTCTTTCAAGTAAAATGTTAGGAAAATTTTTTACTGATTCAGAAGTTATTAGTCCCCCAGCAGTAGAAACAGTAAAATTTTTAAAAGAAAAATATAATTTAAAATTTGAAAGTAAAATAGCTTTAGTTGTTGGCTATGGAAAGCTTATTGGCAAACCTTTAAGTCATTATTTAGCTAGAGAGGGAGCAACTGTGATTATTTCTCAAAGTAAAACTAATAATTTAGAAAAATTTTTAAAAGAAGCTGATATTGTGATTTCTGGAGTTGGTAAAGCTAATTTAATTCAAACTTGTAAAGAAGGAGCTATTTTGATTGATTTTGGTTATTCTTTTGAAAATAATAAAATTTGTGGAGATTTAGATTTTGAAAAGTTAAAAAATAAAGCTGCTTTGATTACTCCAACTCCAGGAGGAACAGGACCAATTTTAGTAGCTAAACTTTTTGAAAACTTATTTAAACTTTTACAATATAAACTTCCTCTCTAATTTTTGTGCCCCGGGAGGGATTCGAACCCCCAACCTTGAGCTTAGAACGCTCCTGCTCTTCCAATTGAGCTACCGGGGCTTTTGCCGCGGGTGGGAGTCGAACCCACGACCTGGCGCTTATGAGACGCCCGCTCTAACCACTGAGCTACCGCGGCTCTTTTTAAATTATATTATACCATTAAAGAATTTTTTTTAGATGTTTCTTTCTCCATTCTTCAATTAATTTATGATTACCTGAAAGTAAAACTTTAGGAACTTTTAAAATTTTATTTTTAATTTTTATTTTCTCTGGTCGAGTGTAAACAGGTAGAGAATATAAACTTCCAAATCTTTTTTCTTCTTGAGAAAGAGGATTATGCAAAAATCCAGCCAAAAATCGACAAACAGCATCAATAATAGCCATTGCTGGAATTTCTCCACCAGAGAGCATAAATTTACCTAAAGAAATTTTTAAATCAACAAATTTTTCAATTCGAGCATCAATTCCTTCATAATGGCCACAAATAATAATTAGTTGTTTTTCTTGAGAAAGTCTGCAAGCTAACTTTTGGTCAAAAATTTTCCCAGCTGGATGAGTTAAAATAATTTTTCTTTTTTTTGTTTGATAATCCTTTTTAGCTTTTTCAAGAGCCAAATAAATTGGTTCAAATTTTAAAACCATTCCCGGACCACCACCATAAGGACGGTCATCAACAGTTTTATGCTTATCAAAAGTAAAATCACGAGGATTCCAGAATTTTATTTGAATTATTCCCTTCTCTTGAGCTCTTTTGAGTAAAGAAGTAGATAAATAAGAAAAAGCTTCAGGAAAAAGAGTAATAATATCGAAACGCATTAAGCTTGAGTCTCTTCTTTTAATTCCTTGATTATTTCTTCACTTTTAAGAAGAGTAGCTTCTTTCTCTAAGGGTGTTGGTTCTTCAACTTTAATATTAACTCGGGCGTGATGTTTTTTACCAATAGCTTTAATGATTTTTTTAAGAGCATTAATGTGATCACCTTTCCGACCAATAACTAAAGCCATATCTTGGGGATGAAGTTTAATACTTAAAAGGACTCCCATTTCATCTATTCGACGAGTAATTTTAACTTCTTCTGGATGATTAACTAAAGATTTAATAATATCCTCAAGAATTTTTTGATAAACAGGCGTCTCGCTCATTTTCTTTCTTAACTTTCTTATTTTAATTCGACCAATCTAAAAGTAATTTAAATTTTACCACAATTTTTATTCGAAATTTATCTCTATTCTTTGAGGATCAGTTGGTAATCTGTCTCGCCAATTAGGCCAAATCTTAATATAAATTGATTTAATCCCCTTAAGATTTTTTTCCTTAACTATTTTTTCAACCTCATCAATTTTAACCCCCTTAAACAAATTCTTTAAAATCTCTGAACTTAAATTGGGATAAAGAATAGCTTTACCCTTAACACTGATTCTCATAGTTCCCTGCTTAAAATCATAATCAAGGAGACTGATAGAGTTAATTGTAAGTTTTTCAAGTAAAAATTGATTTTGATTTTCTTTTAGATTATTAAAAACTATTTCCTTCATCAGTTTTTCCAATTCATTTCGATTAATGATATAAGTTTCTATTTTTCCTTCAATTAAACCAGAAAGTTTATCAGTTTTTTCACCAACATTATTAGAAATACTAGTGATTTTAGAACTAACTAAAACATCATCATAAATTACATAACTTGTTGGGTATTTAAGAAGAAGCTCTCCTTGAAGTTCCTTTTTAATTTTATCTTCAAGTTTGAGACGAAGATTAGTTAAATCTTCTTGAGTAACAACCTTAACTTGATTTTGAGATTCTTGAGGTTTGTAATCTTCAGCCACTTCAGCATAAAGATAATCAGACCAGAGTTTATTTTCATCTATTTTTTTTCCTTCAAGAGCTAAAATTGAAAGTTTGGTTCCTTTAGCTAAAAAAAGATTTTTGTCCTTTAAATCAAAAGGGAAGGCTTCGACTAAAGTTTGCGATGGTTTTTCTTCACTGCCAGCTTCTAAATTTATTCTTTTAATTGTTTTAAAAACATTATCTTGAAAACCAAGACGGGTACCTTCAACTAAAGGATAAGCATAAGGTAATTTATTATAGATAAAAACTTTTAAATTAGGTAAAAATTCATCTGTTTCTCGACCACTAGGTTCAATCACTTCAGAAAGATTTTTTTCAATTTTTACTCTTTGAGCTGGTAGAATTTTATTTTGAGAATCTAATTGAACAGCACTTTCTTTAAGAGTAATAATTTCATTAAGATCAATTTCGCTTTTATCAAGAACAATCCTTAAATTAGCTTTTGTTTGAATAAAACCCAAGATTAAATTTAAACTGAAATAAAAAAGAAATATTAAAAAAAGAAATATTAAAGCTTTTTTGAGCTTAACCAATAAATTAAAATTAGAAAAAAATGTTTTTCTTTTTTCTTTTCTTATTTGAGAAACAGGGAGTTCTTCTTTAGGAGGCAAGGTTTTTTCTTGAAGAGGAGCTTTAACTTTTTGGGGTGGCTTAATGTCAAAAATTTTTTTCTCTTCTTCGCTAAAAGTTTCAAGAAAAATTTCTAAACCAACTTCTTGACAAAGCTTTAAGATTTCTTGATCGCTTGAGTCAATATAAACTTTTTTATTACAGCTAATAATTTCCTTTTTTAAAACCTCTAAATTATGAAGATTTTTAAAAACTCGAAAACCAACAGGTACTACTAAAACTATTTCTTTATCAATTGTTTTTTGACAAACAAGAAAAATTATATCTCCTAATTCTTCTTTACCTTCTAAATAGATATAACTTTTTGACCTAGCCATTTTCTTCTTTTTTGGAAATAAGACGATGTTTCTCAAAAAGCTGTTTAAAAACTTCTTCGGCTTTTTGACTAAAATTAATTTCTTGTTCTCTTAAAAGTTCCTTAGAAATTTCGACGGGAAGGCCATAAGAAGTATAAAGATAAAAAACTTTTTCTCCTAAGGCTTCTTCAGATTCATTACCTTTTATTATTTTATTAAATTCTCTTAAGCCTTTATTAAGAGTTTCGTTAAAAACTTGAAGTTCATCGAAAATAACCTTTTTTATTTTATCAAAATTATCAAGCTCTGGATAAAAAGCTTTATATTTTTCTATTATCGCCTTAATCATTTTTTCTAAAACATCGAAATTAATTTCTAAAAATCTTAAATGAAGAAGTAGCCTTCTTAAAATCCTTCTTAAAATATAGCCTCTTTCTAAATTACTGGGAAAAAGTCCGTCAGCAATTAAAAAAACGCTTCCCCGAAGATGATCCATAATAATTCTTTTTCTCCTTATCTCACCGGAAAAATTATCTAAAATCTCTCTTAAAGGTTCAAAAAGGTCAGTTTCAAAAATAGTTTCTGTTTTTTGGAGAACTTTCATTAATCTTTCGAAGCCCATTCCAGTATCAACTCCTGGGAATTCTAATTTTTTTAAATTACCATTTTTGTCTTGATAATACTCATTAAAAACTAAATTCCAAACTTCGATGCCCTCAAGATAAATTTCGGTTGTTGGACCGCAAGGTCCTTCATCACCAGTTGGACCCCAAAAATTATCTTCCCTACCTCTTTTTTCAATTTTATTAATTCCTATTTCTTGCCAAATTTTTAATGAATCTTCGTCTAAAGGAACATTCTTTTCTCCACCAAAAATTGTAGTGTAATCAATTTTTAAACCTAATTCTTTAGTTAAAAATTCATGAGCCCAATAAATGGCTGCTTTTTTAAAGTAACCGCCATTTCCAAAGTCAAGAGGATCATCGTTTATTACTGGTCCAAAAGAAAAATTACCTAACATTTCAAAAAAAGTTAGATGTCTTTCGTCGCCAACTTCATCAATATCAGTTGTTCGAAAACATTTTTGGATAGAAGCAGTTCTTTGGCTGCCAAAATCTTTAAGGGGGTCTTTTTCTCGAGTATAATATTTTTTAAATTGTTGCATTCCAGCAGTTGTCAAAAGAACCGAAGGATCATCGACAGGAATCAAAGAAGAAGAATTAACAATTGTATGACCTCTCTTTTTAAAAAAATTCAAAAACAATTCTCTAATTTCTTCTGATTTAATCATTTTCTTTTTTAACGAAAGGAAAATAAATGACTTCTTTAATTGTTGATTTATTAAGTAAAATAGTAAAAAGTCTATCTAAACCAATACCTAAACCAGCAGTTGGTGGCATTCCGTATTCTAAAGCTGTAATAAAAGTTTCATCAAAGGGATGAGCTTCTAAATTACCTTTCTTTAATTCTTCAGCTTCAGCGAGAAATCTTTCTTTTTGATCTACTGGGTCATTTAGCTCGCCAAAAGCATTAGCTATCTCAAAACCACATAAATAAAGTTGAAATCTTAAAGTAAGTTCTGGATTTTGAGGATGAGATTTAGCTAAGGGAGAAATTTCTTTAGGATGATCAATTAAAAATGTTGGTTCCCAAAGTTTAGGTCTAATCAATTTTTTAAAAATTTCATCAACTATTTTCCCCTTATTAATTATCTTAGGATTAAATTCAATTTTTTCTTTCTTAGCAATTTTTAGAAAATCATCTAAGGAGCTTTGAAAGTAATCTAACCCAGTAGCTTGTTTAATAACTTCGGTATATTTAAGGACTTGCCAATTGCCAGCTAAATTAACTTTTTTCCCCTGAAACTCAATTACCAGGCCTTTCTTTTTTCTTAATTTATTATATCTTCTGACTAATTCTTGAATAATTTTTTGAGTAAATTTCATTAAACCTTCGCGATTTTGATAAGCCCAATAAAGTTCAATCATAGTAAATTCAGGATTATGTTCTCGGTCAATACCTTCGTTGCGGAAGTTTTTACCAATTTCAAAAATTTTTTCAAAACCACCAACAATCATTTTTTTTAGATAAAGTTCAGGAGCTATTCTTAAATAAAGTTTTTCTTTTAAAGCTTCAAGATAGGTAATAAAAGGACGAGCTAAAGCTCCGCCGTAATGAGTTTGCAAAATTGGAGTTTCGACTTCAATAAAACCCTCTTGCCACAAAATTTTTCTTAATTCTTCTAATAAACGAAAACGATAATAAAAAGTTAATCGCTCATCATCGTAAAAAATAGTCTTCAAATAAGGATGTCTAACTAAAAGCTCTTCATCTCTTACTTTATAATATTCCCGAGGAAAATTTTTAATTGATTTAGAAAGCAAAATCCATTTTTGAGCTAAAAAACTTTTTTCCTTAGTAACCGGCAAAAAGACTGAACCATAAAAGCCAAAAAAATCGCCTATATCAGCAATATCTTGAAAAATAGAAAAGTCTTTTGTTTCTTCTTTTTTTAAAATAATTTGAATTCTGCCAGTAAAATCTTTAAGATCAAGAAAAATAATCTTACCGTGATCTCTAATCGCCATAATTCTTCCAACAAGCCAAAATTTCTTTTTGTTTTTGAAATAAGCTTTAAAATTGTCAATAACCTCTTTTATTTCTTTTCGAGAAGGAGAATCAGCTGGATAAGGATCAATTTTATATTTTTCTTTAATAAGTTTAAGTTTTTCCAATTTATCCATTTTTTAAAATTATAACAAAATTTTTTTAAGAAAATTTAAAAACCACCAGGAGTTCCACCAGGTGATTGAAGTTGAATTGAGATTTGTTGATAGATAGGAACCAAAACAGCAATAGCTACAAAACCAACGACTAGGCCAACAAAGATAAGAAGCATTGGTTGAAGAAGAGTCAAGAAATTATTAACTAAATTTCGAAATTCTTGTCGATAATAAGTTTCCATTATTTTTAAGGTTTCTTCTAAATTACCTGTTTCTGAGGCAACTCCTAAAATATTTGCTAAAATAGGTGGAAAATATTTTTCTTCTAAAAGTGCTTCGCCAAATCTTTTACCAGCAACAATTTTCTTTTCAACATTTAAAATAGCTTCTTTCATTCCAGGATAATTAATAGTTCGGTAACTTAATCTTAAAGCTTGAGGCAAAGAAATGCCTGCTTTTAAAAGTGATCCTAAAATAAAAAGAAAATCACTTAAAGCTAAATATAAATAAACTTTAGAAAAAAGAGGCAATCTAAAAAGAAGAAGAGTTAAAATTCTTCTGGTTCTTTTTAAAGAAAAAAGGAGAACTAAAATAAAAATGATTAAAAGGAAAGAAGTTATTATTAAAGTAAGATGTTGATTAGTAAAGTCAGAAAGAAAAAGCAAAAACCTAGTTAAAAATGGTGGATTTTTAGATAACTCTCTTATAAGAATTCCAATTTTAGGCATAACAAAAGTTATCAGAAGAAAAATAACACCCAAAGACATAACTAAAACAATTGCTGGATAAATAAGATTACCGATAATTTCGGATCTTATTTCTCTTTTTTTTTCCAAATTTTCTACCCAGCGAAGAAAATTTTCAGCTAGATTACCCGAAACTTCTCCAGCTCTAATTGTTTCTACTTCAACTTCTGAAAAGATGTGAGGAAAAGAAGCAAAAATTTTATAGAGCGGTTCACCTCGTTGCAAATTATAACTTAAATATAAGAGAAAATCATTAAGACTTCCTTTTGTTTCCCTCATTAAAAGCCTTAAACCTTGATTTAAATCTAAACCAGATTTCAAAATTAAATAAAAATTTCGAGCTAAGAAAATTTTTTGAGACAAAGAAATCCTAAAGAAAAATTTCAAATAAAGTTTCAAGAAAATATTTTCTGGAATTTCTTTAATTTCAACTGCTGTTAAGTTATTTCTTAAAAGAAAAGCTAAACATTCTTCTTGGCTAGATAAAAATAAATTGCCTGTTCTCAAATTACCTCTTTCATCGTAAGCTTTGAAACGAAAGACTTTCATTATTCTCTAATTACTCTTAAAACTTCTTCGACAGTAGTTATACCCGTTAAAACTTTTTCCAAACCATCTTCAAACATAGTTCGATAACCCTGTCTTCTGATAATCTCTTTAATTTTTGCTAAAGTAAATTCTTTTGAAGCAATGAGTTCTCTTAAATCTTCAGTAATTAAAACTGCTTCAAAAATACCTGTTCTTTCTCGATAGCCAGTATAACCACAACTTTGACAACCTTTACCTCTAAAAACATAAGCCTTTTCTAATTTTTGAAAATAACTATCTAAAACTTCTGATGGCGGTTCCAGGGCTTTAAGTTGTTCTAAGATTATTCTCTTTTTTAATTCAGAAATTTCTTCAGATACAATGCAATCAGGACAAATCTTTCTTACTAATCTTTGAGCCAAAACTAAAGTTAAGCTATCAGCTACTAAATAATGAGGAATACCTAGATCAATCAATCGAGGAATAGTTGTCGGTGCATCATTGGTATGAAGGGTTGATAAAACCAAGTGACCAGTTAAGGCTGCTTGAACTGCTACATCGGCTGTTTCTGAATCCCGAATCTCACCTACCATAATGATATCTGGGTCTTGTCTAAGAAAAGCTCTTAAACCGACAGCAAAATTCAAACCTACTTTAGGATTAACTTGGGTTTGATTAACATAAGGAATAGCGTATTCAATCGGGTCTTCAATAGTAACAATATTTACCTCTGGTTTGTTTAAAATATTAATGATGGTATAAAGGGTCGTTGTTTTACCAGAACCAGTTGGACCAGTTACTAAAATCATTCCAAAGGTTTTCTTAATTGATTCTAAAACCTGATCTTTAACCGGGGATAACATTCCCAACTCCTCTAAAGAAGTTGGTTTAACGGCTCCAGAAAGAATTCTCAAAACAGCTTTTTCGCCATAAAGGGTCGGCATAATAGCTACTCGGATATCAAATTCAAAATCACTAATTTTTGTTTTAAATCTTCCATCTTGAGGACGAAAGTGTTCATCAAGCTGCAAGGAGGAGACAACTTTAATTCGAGCAATTATTGGATCAAGAAATTCTTTAGGCAATCTCATTATCTCTCTTAAAATACCATCGATTCTAAACCTAATTAAAATTTCCTTTTCTAATGGTTCGATATGGATATCTGAAGCTCGAGAGCTAAAAGCATAACCAATAAGATTATTAACTAATCTGACAATTGATTCTTCAGAGGTTAAACCAACGGTATAAAGAGTTTTAATATCAGATTGAAAGCGTCGTTGATAGTCCTCAGCATAAAATCTTTGATAATTAACTAAAGCAATCCTTAAATCTTCGGGTGTAATTAAATAAGGTTCAATCTTTTTATGGGTAATTTCTTCAACAATTTTAATTGTTTCTAAATCAAGAGGATTAACCATTCCTAATTTTAAAACATTATTTTCTAAGGCAAAGGGAATTAATTTTTTTTCAAAGGCTAATTTTTCAGGGACTAAAGCTAGAACTGACGTTGGAATAGTTAAATTTTTTAAACTAATTCTCGGGATTTTAATTTCTTCAGCTAATAAATCATAAAAATAATTAAGATCTAAAAGTCTTCTTTGAATTAAAACATCGTAAAAAGGAATACCTAGCCTGGCGGAATCTTCTTTGGCTTGTTGATAAATTTCTTCATCAATTATTCCTTTATTGATTAAAATCTGTTTTATTTTTTCTTCAGGCAAAATCATGGTTTAAATTGAACTAAAATGAAAAAGCGGCTATATAAATAAGGCTCAAGGATTAATAAAATTAAAGATAAGATTAGCCAATAATTTTTAAAAGATAAATAATTATCTTTCTTTTCAAAAATTTTACTTAAAATTGCCATTAATAATAGTATAAAAAAAGAAAGAAAAATAAAGAAGAAGTTATAAGGAAAAGAAAAAAAGAAACAGGAAATAAAAATATAATATTTTTCTTCATCATAAAATGGATCCCTTTTAAGAAAAAAAATTATAAATTGAATAACTGAAAGAACAAGCAAAAAGCCCAAAAGTCTCCAAAGAAAATCACGATAAAAAGTAAAAAGTATATACTCCAAAAAATAACTAAAATTTTGATAAGGCGGCAGAAGATATTTTGATAAAGAATTACTTTTCCAAAGAAAATAAAGATTCAAAGAGGAAAGAGAAGAATAAAGAAGAAAGATAAAAATTAAAAAAAGAAATAAAAATTTTAAATAATTTAACTTTTTTTCCTGATTTAAAAAAAATGAAAAAAAACTTAAAATTAGAAAAAGAAAACTTAGAGGATAATATAAATCAAAAGCTATAGCTTTATTTATCATAAAAAAATTTTAAAGCAAAAATGAAAGGATTTACTCTTTTTGAAACTGTTTTGGTTTTAATTATTCTTTCCTTTATTTTAGGCTTTGGTTTTTATTATTTCAATCAGTTAAGCCAAACAAATTTTATTTTTGAAGAAAATTTAAAAATAACCCTTAATTTTGTTCAAATAACTAGAGAAAAATCTCTTTTAGGTGAAAACAACTCAACTTGGGGAATTGGTTTTATTAATTCTTCAACTGGTAGTTATATTCAAATTGTAAAAGATAGTTCTTCTAATTTATATCTTCAATATGATTTACCTAAAAACCTTATTTTCGTTAATCCGCCTTCGGGTTATATTTTTTTTGAAAAATTTACAGGAAAAACAACAGGGACAAATGTTGGTTTAAAAAATAAGATCAATAATGCTCTTAAATATATCTGCATTCCTACTTCCAGTTCTCCTTTTATCTCTCCTTCTTCTACCTGTTCGAGATTTTAACACTTTGTGGTAAAATTTTCTTAGTCGTAATTAAAAAATTTTTAAAATGGAAGAAAAAACAGACAAAAATTTAGCTAATTATTTATATTTAGCCGGCTTAATTGCTGTTTTAACTATTGGTTTTTATTTTTTGGGGAAAAATGTGTCAGTTTTAAAAAATAGGCCGGAAAAAAACCAAGGAACATCTTCAATAGTTCAAGAAGTAAATTTTAATGTTAATTTGGGAAGTTTGCCTCCTTGGGGTTATGAAGCTGCTCCAATAAAAATAGTCGAATTTGGTGATTTTCATTGTCCTTTTTGTGCTTTAGCTTCCAATTTTCTTTATCCGGCTTTAGAAAAATATATCAAGGAAGAAAAGGTTGTTTTTTACTTTAGAGATTTTCCCTTAACTCAAATTCATCCTTTAGCTTTAAATGTCCATTTAGCTTCTCGCTGCGCTGATGAACAAGGAAAGTACTGGGAGTTTCACAAAGAAATTTATAAAGAAGTTTACAGTAAGGTTCAAGAAAATTTACCTTATTTTAATACCGGTGAGGAAAATTACTTAGTAGGTTTAGCTGAAAAGTTAAATTTAAATAAAAGCAAATTTGAAGAATGTTTCAAAAATAAAAAATATGAATCAATGGTTAATAAAGATATAAGCGAAGGAGATGGCTATGGTGTTAATGGAACTCCTACTTTTTTTATAATTAAAAATGGAAAAACCTATAAAATTGAAGGTTTTGTACCTCAAATATTGTCGGAATTTATAAATTTAATTGAAAAATGAAAAAAATAATTATTTACTCAGCTTCCTGGTGTCCATGGTGCCGAAAGATGAAAGAATTTTTAAATAAACTCAATTTAGAGTATGAAGAAAGAGATGTTGACCAAAATTTAGAATGGAGAAATGAGCTTTTTCAAAAAACCGGTCAAATGGGAATTCCAGTAACTATAGTTATTGATAACAATGATAAAGAACATTTAATCATCGGTTATGATCCTGCTTCTTTAATGGAAATCATAAGTCAAGAAAAAAATGGATAAAATCTATGAAACAATTATTATTGGAGCTTCGGCGGCTGGGATTAGTTCAGCTATTTATTTAAAAAGACAGGGAATTGATTTTTTAGTTATTTCAAAAGATATTGGCGGTGAAGTAGCTCTTTCTGGAATTGTTGAAAATTATCCCGGTTTTCCTCGAATTACAGGAGATGAGTTAGCTTTAAAATTTGAAGAACATTTAAAAAGTTATGGAGTTGAGCCTTTAATTGATGAAGTTATTTCCTTAGATAAAAAAAATTCTCTTTATAAAGTCCAAACAAAAATCAATGGCGAGTTTAAGGCTAAAACAATTATTGTAGCTACTGGAGCCAAACCTAAAAAACTTCAAGTTCCAGGCGAAACTGAGTTTTACAATAAAGGAGTTAGCTATTGTAGCGTTTGTGATTTACCCCTTTTTGCTAGTAAAACAGTAGCTATTATTGGTGGAGGAAATTCTGCCTTAGAAGCAGGAATTATGGCTGCAAATATTTGTCAAAAGGCTTATATTATTAATAAAAATCCTGTTTTTAAAGGAGACAAAATTTTAATTGAAGAAGTTCAAAAAAAGCAAAATGTTGAAATAATTTATGAAGCTTTAACTCAAGAAATTTTTGGCGATAATTTTGTTAAGGGAATTCGTTATTTAGATAAAAAAACTAACGAGATTAAAGAGCTTCTGGTTGATGGTGTTTTTATTCATATTGGGCTTAAGCCAAATACCGAATTTATACCTGATGAATGGGGAGTAAAGAATAGTTATGGAGAAATAATTGTTAATAAATTTTGTGAAACTAACTTGCCCGGTTTTTTCGCTGCTGGCGATGTAACTGATTTTCCTCACAAACAAATAGGGATAGCTGTTGGCCAAGGAATCGCTGCTGGTTTGGGAGTTATTAATTACCTAAATAGACTCAAAGAGAAACTTTAAGTTTTCTTTTGATTTCTCGAGGATGGAGTTTTCTAATAAAGTAAAGTTTAGCTCTTCTAGTTTTTCCTTGAGCTAAAATTTCTATTTTTTCAATTAGAGGTGAATGAAGGGGATAAGTTTTTTCAACTAATTGTCCACCAGCTTCTCCTCTAACGGTAAACATCACTCTTGTGCCTTTTTTTCTTTTAAGACTAATAACTATTCCTTCAAATTTTTGAATTAATTCTCTTTTTTTCTCTTTAATTTTTTGCCACACTCTAACCACCATTCCTGGTTTAATCATCGGCACATCTTTTCTTAAATATTTTTCTTCAACTTTTTTTATTAATTGGTTGGTCATTTTTTAAATTTTATCATAAATTTTAAATTTTTTTAAGCGAGAATCATAAACCCAAACTTCATAATTAACCTTTTTAGGACGAGGTAATTTAAAAATCTCTTTTATTTTATAAGGCCTTAATCTTTCTTTCTGAACCTGAATTAATTTTAATTCTTTTTTATTTAAAGCAATCAAATCGAAAAAACCAAAAATATCTTGGGAGTAAAATTTGACCTTTGGTGGTTTCCAAACAAGATATTTTTTCTTTTTTAAAAGTTCAAAAGCTAATTTTTCTATTTTCTTTCCTCTTTTGTTCTTATTTATTTTTTTCATTTTTCTCCTAATTTAATTTTATTTAAAAGCCGATAAACTTTTTCTGCTTCTTTGAACTCAAATGATTGATAGAAGACTATTTTTGCTGGTAGATGTCTTAAATAAACATTTTCTTTTAATTCTTTTCTAATACTTTTTTCATTTTTTTGAAAAAAAGAGATTAATTGTTTAGCCTTACTTTCAGGGAAAATACTTAAAAACACCTTTAAATATCCTCCTTTTTTAGGAAGTTTTACATCGACAAGAGTAAAAACAACATTTTCAAAAATATTAAATTTTTCTAATATTTCCGAAAGGACTTTTATTATCTCATATTTTTTTCTTTCTTTCATTTTTAGACTTTGATGACAATTGGAATTACCATTGGTCGAGAACCAATTTTATGATAAAGAAAATCAGCAATTTCTTCTCTCAAATGATATTTTATTTGCTCTTCTTGAATAAGGGGAGCTTCTTCGCTTAAAAATTTAATATTTTTCTTAACTATTTTTTTAATTAAACTAACAGCCTCCTGAACAAAATCTTTAGCTTCTCGAGAGTAAGTTAAACCTTTAAAAACAATTTCTGGATTTTTTCTTAATTCACCAGTTTGAGAATCAATAATCACAGTAACAATAAACATTCCTTCTTTAGCTAAATTTTTTCGGTCCCGCAAAACTACGCTTTCAACTGAACCTATTCCTAAGCCATCGACATAAATAATATTAGCTGGCACTTTTTCGTTGGTTTTAAATACTCTCTCGGGCACCATTTTAATTACATCGCCATTTTGAGCTACAATAATTTTTTCTTGACGAATGCCTAAATTAAGAGCTATTTCTTCAACTGCTTTCATCATAAAGTAATGACCATGAATTGGCATTACATATTCAGGTTTGGTTAGACTAATAAAAAGTTTAACTTCCTCAGCAAAAGCATGACCTGAAGCATGAATATCCATCATTTGATAATGGACAACTTTAGCTCCTTGTTTTAAAATGTCATCTTTGAGTTCTTGAATTATTCTTTCATTTCCAGGAATAATTGAAGAAGAAAAAATAACTGTGTCATCTTTAATTAATCGAAAATAACGATGCTGACCATTAACAATTCTCATCAACGCTGAACCCTCTTCAGCCTGAGAACCAGTACAAATAATAGTTACTTGATGGGGTTTAAGTTTAAAAGATTCTTCTGGTTTAATTAAGATTCCTTTTGGTGCTTGAAGATATTTAAGTTGTCGAGCAACTTCAACATTCATTCTCATTGTATGACCATCAATAACAACTTTTCTTCCATAAATAGCTGAAAGATATATCAATTGTTGGATTCTTTCTAAAAGAGAAGCAAAAGTAACAGCAATTATTCTTCCGTGAGTTTTTCTAAAAATTTCCTCTAGAGCTTCCATTATTTTTCTTTCGGAAGCAACAAAGCCAGGTTGATAAGCATTAGTTGAATCAATCATTAAAAGCCTTACGCCTCGAAGAGAAAGTTTAACAATCCTTGAAAGATCGGCTGGTTTATCAAAAATAGGAGTAAAATCAATTTTAAAATCACCAGTATGAATAATATTTCCTACTGGTGTTTGAATAAATAAGCCAACTGAATCTGGGATATTGTGATTAACATGAAAATAATCAATAGTAAAAGAGCCAATTTTTAAGGGTTTATAATTATTTTTTCTAAATTCAATTACTTCTAATTTGGGGGAATTAGGAAAATCTTCCTGTCTTTTAAGAATTATTCCTTTAGTTAAAGGAGTAGCGTAAATTGTTGGATTGCCGAGTTTTTCAATCACATAAGGAATAGCTCCAATGTGGTCATAATGGCCATGGGTAATCACGACACCAACTATTTTATCCTTATTTTTTTCTAAATATTCAACATTAGGAATTAAAAAATCAACTCCCGGAGCTTCTTCAAAAAAAGGATAACCTAAACCAACATCAACTATTAAAATTTCTTTTTCATCAAATTCAAAAGCAGTTAAATTGCGACCAACTTCTTCTAGTCCTCCTAAAGGAATAATCTTTAAACTACCCCAAAATTTTCTTTCCTCTTTTTTAGTTTGACTTCTTAATTGAAATTCTTCTTTTTTTAGTTCTTCAAGTTTCTCTTGGACTTCGCTCATTAAGAATTTTTAATTTTTAATTCTGACCTTTTATTTTAATTAAACTTTGGGCAGGGAGGGATTCGAACCCTCACGGCTTTTCAGCCACAAGGCTCTGAACCTTGCGCGTCTGCCTATTCCGCCACCTGCCCTAATCAGAAATTTCTAAATTTAAAATGGTGCTGCTTGGCGAAGAAATATCAATAGTAGCAGTAGCTGAAAGAGTTTTAGTCATTGGCGTAGTGGTTAAATATGATTGAATAGTAATTATTCTTAAATTTGAACCAAGAGAAGTAGTAGCTACCGAGTAAAGAAAGTAACCATGAGGTAAATCAATTCGAGCTGAAGTAGCGGTAAAATCTCTATTTTGATTAATTTGAAACAAGGCATAACGCAAACCACTTATCTCAATTGATTTTAAATTAATAAATCTTCTAAAAACAAAAGCTAGATTCGAAGAAGCACTGAGGTTATTTAAAATAATTATAACTAAAAAACCAGCAAAAAGCAAAGTTATTCCTAAAAAACCTAGAAGAATTTGGCCTTTTTTCATCTATTTAAAAGGAAGACTAAGAGCGGTTTCATATTTTACCTCTTTATTATTAACTTCATCAGCTAAAATCATTTTGACTTTATAAGAACCATTAAGCTTTTCAAAGGCTAATTCTTTAACATTAACTCGAGGATCAGTTATTCCATCAATTGAGAGGAGTCGATTGTTTTGATCTAAATTAGCTAAATAAACTTTTCCATTTTTACCATCAAAGAAAAACCAACCAAGGGAATCATTCCAAGCAAAGCCTTCCAAATATTTATCATTAACTAACTTAACTTTAAAATTACTCGTAGCACAAACGCCTAATTCTTGACAGTTAAAAACTATAAAGCCGATAATATCGTTATAAGCATAGCCTCTTAATTCTTTATTATTATCTACACAAACTCCATAAATAATAGATTCACCTGGATCATTTCTAAACTTAAACCAACCTATTTGAGGTGACCAAGCATAACCAGAAAAAGAATAAAGAGAATTAGGAAGAACGGTTGAAGAATTTATTTGACAAGTAGTCGTAGGAGTAAAAGCTACATAGTAATTATTTCCACTTGTGCTAATGCTTCCAATTCTGATATTAGAAAAAAATCCTTTTGCTTTATTATCCTTATCTAGATAAATCGGATGAGTTTGAAAAATAATTGATTTTTGATTATTATATTTTTCAAAAACTAGCTCCCAATCAGTAATAAAATTTATTTTTTTGCTTTTATAAGTTTCTCGGGATAAAGTTAAAACAATATTTCTTACTTCTCGAGAAACATCAACTTCGCCTAAGGTTCCTCGATAAAGATTAAGAGTATTAACTAAGAGAGGAAAAACAATTAGAGAAATAATTGAAAAAACACCTAAGAAAATTGTAATCTCAAGTAAAGTTAAAGCTTTATTAGAAACTGACATTGATTCGGGGAATTAAAAAATAATCAGTAAAAATTAAGTTTTGGTATTCGCCTGTTACTTTAATTAATTTTATTTGAGAATTGTTTTGAAAATTATCAATTCGGAAACTAAAAAAATAGGTATCTAAACCGGCAGAAACTTCTTCTTTGCCTTCATTAATTTGCCAACCGCTCAGAGTGGAGGTTAAATAATAATCAGTTGAAGTAGAAAGAGAATCGAGAGAATTAAAATCTCTTTGAGCTAAATCAAAAAGAGCATTGCGATATTTTTCAAAACCACCAAGAGTAATTCCTTGATTAATATTAGAATATCTCAAAGAATTAAAAGAAACAATCAAAACTGAAGCAAAAACTCCTAAAAATATAGTTATTAAACCAAAAATTAAAACTACTTCCAAAAGAAGTTGAGCCTTGGTTTTAAACATTATTTCTCGCCTGAAGGATTTGATCTCTTATCTGAGGAGGAACAATTTCATAATGAGAAAATTCCATATAGAAAAAGCCTCTTCCTTGAGTAAGTGACCTTAAAATAGTAGCGTAACCAAACATTTCTCCTAAGGGGACCTTTGCTCTTATTATTTTAATTCTTTCCTCATCAACAACCTCTTCAATTCTAGCTCTCCTTGAAGAGAGATCGCCAGTAACATCGCCAACGAATTCAGGCGGAATACTTACTTCAACTTTCATAATTGGTTCTAAAATAACAGGATTTCCTTGTTTAACTCCTTCTTGAAGAGCAATTGCTCCAGCAATTTTAAAAGCAATATCTGAAGAGTCAACTTCATGATAAGATCCGTCAAATAAAATTACTCGGATATCAGTTACTGGATAGCCAGCAATTACTCCTTTTTCCATAGCTTCTTTTATTCCTTTTTCAACTGCCGGAATAAAATTATCAGGAATAATTCCTCCTCGAATAGCATTAACAAATTCAAAACCTTTACCTCTTTCCAATGGTTCTAATCTAATAATTACATGTCCGTATTGCCCACGACCACCACTTTGACGAATATATTTACCTTCAACTGCTTCAACTACTTTAGTAATAGTTTCTTTATAAGCTACTTGAGGTTTACCTACATTAACTTCAACTTTAAATTCTCTTTTTAATCTATCAATCATAATTTCTAATTGAAGTTCACCCATACCGCCAATTAAAGTATCTCCGGTTTCCGGATTGACTGTTACTCGAAAAGTAGGATCTTCATCGGCTAAAGCTTTTAAAGCTAATCCCATTTTTTCCTGATCAGCTTTAGTTTTAGGAGTAACTTTCATCCAAACAACTGGGTCAGCAAATTGGATTTTCTCAAACTGAATTGGTTTTTTGGGGTCACAAATAGTATCACCTGTTTTTAAGTCTTTACCACCAACAATTGCTCCAATATCACCGGCAAACATTTCTTCAACTTCTTCTCGATGATTAGCATGCATTCGAGCAATTCTTCCAATTCGATAAGTTTCGCCAGTGGAAGAGTTTAAAATTGTCATTCCTGATTTTAAAACTCCTGAATAAATCCTAAAAAAGGAAAGAGTTCCTACATGAGGATCAATCATAATTTTGAAAATAAGAGCGGAGAAAGGTTCATTATCATCAGCTTTTCTAATTTCTTCTTGACCAGTTAATGGATTTACTCCTTTAATTGGAGGTAAATCAACTGGCGAAGGTAAAAAATCTACTACCCCATCTAAAACTAATTGAACGCCTTTATTATCTAAAGCTGAACCGCAATAAACTGGAATAAAAAGATAATTAATGCACGCTCTTCTAATTGCTCGGCGAATGTCTTCGGCTGTAAATTCTCCTGAAAAATATTTATTCATAAATTCCTCATCGCTTTCAGCTAATTTTTCCAACATAAAATTTCTCCATTTTTCTGCTTCTTTTAAATGAGATTCTTCTATTTCTTTATAAACCACCTTTTCGCCTTTTTCACCTTCAAAATAAACTTCTTTCATTAAAATTAAATCAATTACCCCTTTAAAATTATCCTCTCGACCAATAGGGATTACTACTGGAACGGCGTTTCTAGTTAATTTTTGATAAATCGATTCTAAAGCTTCTTCAAAATCAGCACCAATTTTATCCATTTTATTAATAAAACAAATTCTTGGTACTTTATATTTATCTGCTTGGTGCCAAACAGTTTCTGATTGAGCTTCAACTCCTTGAACAGCATCAAATAATACTACGGCTCCATCTAAAACTCTTAACGATCTTTCTACTTCAGCTGTAAAATCAATGTGACCGGGTGTATCAATGATATTGATTTTATATTCACCCTTTATTCTTTCTTCTCTTGTTTCCGCTGGTCTTAGATAACTTTGGGTCCAGAAACAAGTTACAGCTGCAGCTGTAATAGTAATTCCTCTTTCTCTTTCTTGGGGCATCCAGTCAGTTACAGTTGTTCCTTCATGAACTTCGCCAATTTTATGAGAAATTCCTGTGTAATAAAGAATTCTTTCAGTAGTTGTTGTTTTACCGGCATCAATATGAGCAATAATACCAATATTTCTTGTTTTTTCAATTGGATAAAGTCTGGGCATCGTCAATTAGCAAAAATTAAATCAGACCTTTTTAAATCATTCTTGGGGAGGTTTTTTTCGGTTCCACCAACCAAAATGAGCAAAAGCTTTATTTGCTTCAGCTAATTTATGTTGTTCAACCTTTTTTTGATAAGCTCCACCTTCTTCTTGACTAGCGGCAATAATTTCTTCAGCCAATTTTTCAAACATTGGTTTTCCTTTTCGGCTCCTAGCTGCTTCAATTATCCATTTAATAGCTTTAGAAATTCTTCTTTCTGTTCTTACCTGACGAGGAACTAAAAAAGTAGCACCACCTACTCTTCTTGGCCAAACTTCTAAAAGAGGAGCTACATTTTTAATTGCTTGTTGAAAAACCTTCAAGGGATCTGATTTAGTAGTTTCTTCAATTTTTTTCATAGCTGTATAAAAAATTTTCTGAGCTTTTGTTTTTTTGCCATCCTTCATTAAATTATTAATAAATCGCGTCACCAAAACGCTATTGTAAACTGGATCAGGATTCCAGTGTCTTTCAATCTTAATTCTTCTTCTAGGCATTATTCTTTAGGTCTTTTAGCTCCGTAAAGTGAACGACCCTGTCTTCGACCTTCTACTCCGCTAGCATCATAAACTCCTCTAACAATATGATATCTAACTCCTGGCAAATCTTTAACTCTTCCACCTCTAACTAAAACAATTGAGTGTTCTTGTAAATTATGACCAATACCAGGAATATAAGCAGTAACCTCAAAACCATTAGATAATCTTACCTTAGCTACTTTTCTCAAAGCTGAATTGGGTTTTTTAGGAGTCATTGTATAAACCCTAATACAGACTCCTTTTTTAAAAGGAGAAGGAGCATAATAAAGTTTTCTTTTAAGCGAATTATAAGAATAAAGCAGAGCTGCTGCCTTAACTTTAAATCTTCTTTTCTGTCTTCCTTTCCTTACAAGTTGATTAATTGTTGGCATTTTCGCAAATAAAAAAATAAGCTGACTAGATATATTAATTATAACCGAAAATTTAATTTAAGAAAATTTGCCCGGGGTGGGACTCGAACCCACACGCCCTTGATGGGCACGAGATTTTGAGTCTCGCGCGTCTGCCAATTCCGCCACCCGGGCATCCTAAAAAATTATATCATAATAAACTCTCATATTTTTAATAACCTTAAAGGGGCTATTTATATGATTACCCGATAAAATATCCTAATAAACTAGGAGGTGATTTAATTCAAGGGAACTTTTTAGATGCTATAGCATTGTAAATGTACCCCTGCTATTATAAAGCTAAGAAACCAGGAAACTGTTTCTGTAAATTCTGCGTCAGTTCAGCTAATTCTGCGTATTATTTATTTTGTAGCATCATATAAAGCTTTGATTTCTGCATCAGAATAATGTTCTGTTATACACTCGGAATTCATCAATGATATCACGAGAAGCATAGCTTAAAATAGAAGCAAGAATAGAAATTATGGCTAGGACAATTAAGATCTCGATAAGAGTGAAGGATTTATTAAAGAAATTTTTAATGTTCATTTTTTCGCTACTTTATTAATAATTTTATTACAAGTTTGTTATTTCTTTGAGTTCGATGATTTTATGAGGGGTATACTCGGCTCCTTCTTTTTTAAGAGTTGATTCAAATAAAATAATTTTGTTAAAAATAACTCCCCAATTAAGTTCTTCTCTGATTTCTTGATTTATTTTTTTATTTTTGAGTCGGCATAAATTAATATGGGGCAGAAATTCTCTTTCTTCTTTTTTATAATTAATTTTCATTTCTTCTAAAATTTCTTCAAATTTATTTTTAAGCTCTTCTAATCTTTTATCTTTTTCTAAATAAAGCCAGATCATTGAATTTTTACCGGGAGGACCAAAATCAATTTTTTTTATCTTAAGTTGAAAAGCTTTTAAAAACCTTTCTTCATTCCAAGGAAAATTATCAAAAATTTGATTAATTTTTAGAAAATCGTCAAAACTAAGATAGCCTAAAAACAAAAGAGTCAAATGAAGATTTTCTGGTTTTATCCAATTGAGTTTAAAGCCTATTTTCTTTTCGATTTTTTCTTCTAGAAAAATAACTTTTTTCTTTAATCCAGAAGTTAGTGGTAGAGCAATAAAAAGTCTTAATCTCATCTAGTTTGAAGAAGTCTTTCTTTTAATTTTAAATTATTATTTAAATCGGTAATATCAGTTAAAAGATCAGCTGTTAAATAATTTTTTTCTTTTTTTCTTATAGTCCCTACTATATAATAAATTCTTCCTTCTTTCAAAATTTCAAAATATTGTTCGTAGATTTCTGGCGGAAGAAAAACTTCAATTTTCCCAGTTAAATCTTCAATTTCTAAATAAGCAAATGGTTTTTTATCTCGAGTTAATTTTCTTTCTAAAGAGTTTAAAATTCCAGCCAAACTTATTTTTAATCCCTCTTCCATTTCTAAAACTTCTTTTATTTTTTTTATTCTCCCTCTAAGAAGCTTATCAAAATCTTCAAAGGGATGGCCTGAAAGATAAATACCTAAAAGTTCTTTTTCATAACGATAAATTTCTAATTTAGGAATTTCGAGTTTTCTGAGAAAGACAAATTCTTCCTGTTTGCTACCAAAAAGGCTTTTGGTTATTTGAAAATCTTTAACTTTTAAAGAATATTCTAATATTGATTCTAAATTAGCTATTAAGGTGCCTCGAGGGTGAAATCTATCGAAAACCCCTGCTTTGATTAAGCTTTCTAATGATTTCTTATTAAGGTCTTTATGCCTTACTCGTTTAAGAAAATCAACTAAAGATTTAAAATGTCCATTTTTTCTTCTTTCTTCTAAAATAGCTTCAATTAAATTGAGGCCGACATTTTTAATATTGCCTAAACCAAATCTAATAGTATTTAAGCCGGTGATTTTAAAATTAACATCGCTTTCATTAATATCTGGTGGTAAAATTTTAAAGCCATAACTTTTAGCCTCCTCAAGATAAACATAAATTCTTTCAACATCTCGTCCTTCATGTAAAAGACAAGCATTAATGAATTCAAGTGGATATTTACCTTTTAAATAAGCAGTATAAAAAGAAATAAAGGCATAAGAAACTGCATGGCTTTTATTGAAACCATATTGACCAAAAGGCTCAATCCATTCCCAAATTTTTTGAGCTAAACCTGGTTCAATCCCATTTTTAATCATTCCTTGAATAAGTTTCTCTTTTAAAGATTGAAGTAAATCAATTTTCTTTTTAGCAATAGCTTTTCTTAAAGTATCAGCTTCACCTTGCGTAAAGCCAGCTAAATCAGTAGCTATTCTCATTAATTGTTCCTGATAAATTAAAATCCCATAAGTAACAGAAAGAATGGGTTCAAGTTTAGGATGCAAATATTCAATTGGTTCTTGGTTATACTTTCTTTTAACATAATTAGGAATTAATTTTACTGGTCCGGGTCGATAAAGAGCTATAACTGCTGCTAATTCTTCAACATTTTTTGGTTTTATCATTTTTAAAGCATTAGTCATTCCCTTACCTTCTACTTGAAAAACACCTACTGTTTTTCCTTCAGCATAAATTTTGTAAGTTTCTTCATCAAATTTATCTGGATTTAAATCATTCAAATTTATTTTTTCTTTATGTCTTTCTTCAATTAGTTTCAAGGCATCTTCAATGATTGATAAGTTTCTCAAACCAAGAAAATCCATTTTTAAAAGTCCTAATTCACCAGTAGCATTCATATCGTATTGAGTAATAACTCTTGATTGATCTTGGGGAGCAAATTGAAGAGGAGTATATTCAATTATTGGCCCAGGAGTAATTATTACTCCTGAAGGATGGACGGAAACATGACGGACTACATTTTCAACTCGTTTGGCATAATCCAAAATTAACTTATAATTTTTATCTTCTTTCAAAATTTTTTGAACATCGTTTAATTCTTCAGCTTCTTCTAAACTTAATTTGGCTGGAATTAATCTTGCTAATTTATCGACAAAAGAAAAAGAAAAGCCTAAAGCCCGACCAATATCTCTTACGGCTGCTCTTGAGGCCATTTTCCCAAAAGTAGCTATTTGAGCAAAGCTCTCTTGTCCATATTTTTCCTTTAAATAATCAAAAACAAGATCCCTCTTGTAATCACACAGATCAATATCAATATCTGGCATTTCAATTCTTTCGGGATTAAGAAATCTTTCAAAAAGAAGGTCGTATTTTAAAGGATTAATTTCGGTAATTTCTAGAAGATAGGAGACTAAACTCCCAGCTGCTGATCCTCTACCTACACCTACCATAATTCCATTTTTTTTAGCCCATTTAACGATATCTTGGACAATTAAAAAATAACCAGCAAAACCTGTTTTTTCTATCACCGAAAGCTCATAATTAACTCGATCTTTAGCTTTTGAGTCATTGGTCAGTCCTCTTTTTTCCAAACCTTCAAAGGTTAATTTTTTTAAAAATTCAAATTCAGTTAAATTTTCAGGAAGAGGGTATTTGGGAAATTTAAATTTACCTAATTCTATTTCTAAATTCACTCTTTGAGCTATCTCCCAGGTGATTTCAATACTTTGAGGAATATCTTGATAAAGTTCCCAAATTCTTTCTTTAGAGGCTAAAGAAAAGTCATCTTCTTTCATTGATAATCTATCTTCTTCTTCAAGATCTTTTCCTTGTTGAATAGCTAAAAAAATATCATGAACATCTCTATCTTCTGGATAAACGTAATGAACATCATAAGTAGCTACTAAAGGAATATTTGTTTCTCGAGAAAGTTCAATGAGAGCTTTTTTTAATTTTTTAGCTTCTTCTAAATTGGGATGATAATTAACTTCTAAGAAAAAATTATCTTTACCAAAAATTTCTAAATATTCATAAACTTTCTTTTTGGCTTCATTATAATTACCTTCAAGAATTAAACGAGGGATTTCTCCATTCGGACAACCAGAAAGAACAATTAAACCTTCTCCAAACTCTCCTAAAAGCTCTTTATCAACTCGGGGTTTATAGTAAAAACCTTCAAGGTAAGCTTTACTTATTAATCTCAATAAATTTTTATATCCCTTTTCATTTTCAGCTAAAACTGTTAAATGATAGCTTTTAGAATCAATTTTGGGAGTTCGATCAAATCTTCTTCGACGAGCTACATAAAGTTCAACCCCTATTAATGGTTTAATGCCTAAAGCTTTAGCTTTTTTGTAAAATTCAATTGCTCCATAAAGATTGCCATGATCAGTTAAAGCTAAAGCATCGTATTCCAATTCTTTAGCCCGTTGAAGTAAATCATCGATTTTTCCTAAACCATCGAGTAAACTATAATGAGAATGAACATGAAGATGGACGAATTTCATTTCATAAAAATTTTAGCAAAAGGCAAAAAAAAGAAAAAGAGTTGGGGATTTGAAAAAAAACTTTTAAAAAAACATAAATCGATTTTAAGTATAGATGAAGCTGGACGAGGTGCTTTAGCTGGACCACTTTGTTTAGGAGCTATTTTTTTAGAAAGAACTAGCCTTAAAATTTTAGAAAAATATAAAGTTAGTTTTTTTGATTCTAAAGAGCTTAGTCATCAAGTTAGAGAAAGTTATTTTAAAATTATCAAAAAATTAGGCATTCCTTATAAAGCTATTTTTATCTCTAATAAAACCATTGATAAACAAGGTATAAATTTAGCTTTTTTGAAGGGTCTTAACAAATTAAAAAATTTTTTTAAACCAGAGATAGTTATTTTAGATGGAAAAAAAATAGAAGGAATTGAAAAGGCTATTTTTATTATTAAGGGGGATAAAAAAATAAATTCTCTAGGAGCTGCTTCGATAGTAGCTAAAGTTTCTCGAGATAAATATATGATAAATTTGGCTAAAAAAATAAATTTCTACGAATGGCAAATAAATAAAGGATATGGCACCAAAAAGCATTTTGAGTTAATAAAAAAATTTGGTATCTCAAAATATCATCGATTGAGTTTTTTATCAAAACTTAAGGCAAATAAGGTAAAAGAGCCATTTGTCGAGCTCGCTTAACAGCTCGAGCAAACTTTCTTTGATGAAAAGAGCAAAGACCTGTATGTTTTCTTTTTTTTATTTTATAAGCTGCTGATAAAAATCTTTTCAAAATATCAACTTCTTTATAATCAATTTCTTTAGCAGCTTGAGAACAAAAATAACAGGTCTTTTTTTCTTTTGGTTTTATTAGTTCCAGACTCATAAATAAATTATAACATAAATTTAAAACCTTCGAGCTGCGGGGTCTGGATTCGAACCAGAACTTCAGGGTCCAGAGCCCTGCGTGCTACCCTTACACCACCCCGCAAAGTTTTCTTTTTTAAATTTTAATCCTTTTTAAAATAGTAGTCAAAAACCTCTTTAAAAATAACTAAAAGAGGTAAAATTGAAATTGCTCCCCAAAAACCAAAAATATTACTTGAAATTAAAATACCTAAAAGAACTAAGAGGGGGTTTAGCTTAACAGTATTTTTCATAACTAAAGGAACCAAAAAATGGTTCTCCAATTGCTGAATAAGGAAAAAGGAGGCTATAAGCAAAAAAACTATTTCCGGCTTTTCAATAATAGCAATAAAAACTGCGATAATAGTAGAAATAATTGGTCCTAAAATGGGAACAGCCTCTAAAACTCCAGCAGTTAAAGATATTAAAAATTTATAAGGCATATCGAAAATTATGCCATAGACTAAATAAGTTGCTAAACCAATAGTTAGCATTAAAATTATTTGCCCCAAAATCCAGAATGACAATTTTCTTTTAATTCGGAACCAAATATTAAAAATTTCTTCTCTTTTTTCTTCCGGAAGATAAGCAAAAATATCTCTTTCCAAATTAGGACTCAGAGCAATATAAATTGAAATAATAAAAACTAAAATAACTGAAATGAAATTTCCGAAAAGAGAATACAGAAACGAAAAAACATTAACAAAATGTGATTGAAAAATTGTTAAAAAATCAAAATTTTTAATGCTCTCTAATTTTTCTATTTTTAAGTTATAAGCTTTTAAAAAGTTATTTAAATGTGAAATAAAACCTGGAAGTTCTAAAGTGATTACTTTAAAGAGAGAATAAATCAAAAAACCAAAAAAGAAAAAAATTAAAAAATAAAGAAGAAAAACTAAAAGATAATAAGGCAATTTGAGTTTTAAACTTAAAAAACGAGAAAGGTTTTGAATTGTTAAGCCAATCACTGTTCCCATAAAAAAAGAAAAAATGATTTCTTTAGTTAGCCAAAAAATTATAATCAGTAAAGGTATTAACCAAAACGAGGTTTTATTCATCGTTATTCTTTTGTCATAATTTTAATTGATTTTTTAATAAATTTTTCAACTTTGTTTTTATTTTCTTCTTGGGGAATAATTAGAGAAAAAGAAAAGGGTTGTTGAAGAAAGTTTTTAATTTTTTTATTAATTTCATCATAGGCTAACTTTTTACCTAAAATTTTTAAAACAAATTTTTTAAGATCTCGAGGTTTGAAATCTTTAAAGTAATAAAGATAACTGTAAGCATAAATTCGGCTTACTCGAAAAACATTTTCCCAATCAAGAAGAAAATTATCCAAAGTAGATTCATAAGCAGTTTTAATTTCTTCTTTAGTAAATCCTTCTTTTTTAATTCGAATTAATTCTTCTAATATAGCTTTAATTCCTTCTAAATAATTTTCCTTTTTAAGACCGGTTTGGATATAAAAAATTAAATGCTTAGGAAAGATAATTAAATCGCTTTTGATAATATAAGCCAAATTCAATTCTTCTCTTATTTTTAAAAATAATCTTGAATTGTTTCCTTCACCTAAAATTCTGTTCATTATAATTAAATAAAGAAAACCCCTTTCTTTAAGATATTCTTCGAAATTTTTAATTTTCTCAAAGGTTCCTAAAGCAAAATAAGTTTGATTGACTTGGTTCTGACTAATTTTTAAATTAAAAGATGGCTTAAGGTTAAATTCACCTAAATTTTTTTCTTTACCTCTTTTTAAACCTTTAAAATTTCGGTCAATTAACTCAAGTAGTTTCTTAAAATTATTAATTTTACCAATTACTACTAAAATTGAATTCTTAGCTGTATAGTAATTAGTATAAGCTTGGAGGATGTTTTTTCGATTAAAAGCCGTAATTGTTTCTGGAAATCCGATGATTCTCCTTCCCCAATTTTTATTAGGAAAAAGAGTCTCTAATAGATTTTCTAGACATTTTCCTAAATAATCATCCTCGCTCAAACGGATTTCTTCTAAAATAATTTTTTTTTCTTTTTCAATATCTTCTTCTCTAAAAAGGGGATTTTTAATTAAGTCAGCTAAAATAAATAGAGCTTGTTCCTTATATTTTTCTAAAACTTTAATATAGAAATAAGAAAAATCAAATGAGGTTCCACCATTAAAGATAGCTGAAATTTTTTCTAACTCATCTAAAACTTTTTTTCTTTCAGGAAAATTTTGACTACCAGCAAAAATAAGATGCTCTAAAAAATGAGCCAAACCACTTTCTTTTTTTTCTTCGTAAAAAGAACCATATTTAAAATATAAGAAAAAAGTTAATGATTCAAAATCTTCTCTAGGAATAAAAATTATTCGCAAACCATTAGCTAATCTAAAAAATTTAATTTTCATGTTAAATAACTAGATAACTTTATTCTTTTTAAGAATGCTTTTAGCTGTTTCACTTAATTGAGCTCCATTTTTCAAATAAAAATCAATTAATTCTTTATTAAATTCTCCTTGTTTAAGGTAAGGATTCCACCAGCCTAAAACTTTAATGACCTTTCCGTTTAGTTTCCATCTTTTGTCTTGTAAAACTAACCTTAAAATCTTCTGTTTCTTTTTACCAACCTTTTGAAAACGAATAACTAACATCTTAAACAAATTCAATTAAGCTTAATTCGGCGTTATCTTTAATTCTTCTAAATGGTAGTTTTAATACTCTTAAGTAACCTCCATTTCGGTCTTGATATTTAGGAGCAATTTCATAAAAAAGTTTATAAGCAGATTTTTTTGGCAAGTGAGCTAATAAATATCTTAAAGTAGCTAAATCTCCTTTTTTTGCTTTAGAAATTAATCTTTCCATTAGTTGTTTTAAAACTTTAGCTCTTTGAGTAGTAGTTTTAATTTTTTGATTCATAATAAGATGGTGGGCTAAAATTTTTAAAAAAGCTTTTCGTTGATCTTTCTTTAAACCAAACTTTTTTCCTTTTTTTAATTTTCTCATTTTTAAGCTTCTTTAAATTTTAAAACTTCGAAATGGTTAATTAAAATTTCTAAAGCTTCGTTCAAGGCTTCGGTTGGTGTTTTTGTACCGTCAGTCTCAATGGTAATTCGTAAAAGATTAAAATCTGTTCTTTCAAGGTATCTTATATTTTCTACCTCATAACTAACATTAACTACTGGTGAAAAATTAGCGTCTAAAACTATCTCTCCTATGCCTAGTTTCTCTTTCTTAATATTCTCTCCTAAAACATAACCCCTACCCTTTTCTACTGTCAGAACCATTTTTAATTCAGCTTCCTCGCTCGTAAGAGTGGCAATTAAAAGATCGGGATTAACAATTTCAACTCCAGCTACCAGTTGAATATCTTTAGCTTTAACTTCCTTTTTTCCTTTAGCTTCTAATTTAAGTTCAACAGGATAATCAAGGTTAAATTTAAATCTTATTTTTTTAAGATTTAAAAGAACATCAATTACATCTTCATAAACACCTGGTAAGGTACTAAATTCATGCTCAACATTTTCAATTTTTACTTTAGTAACAGCAGCACCAACTAAAGATGAAAGCAAAACTCTTCGAAGAGCATTCCCTAAAGTAACTCCAAAGCCTGGAAAAAGGGGTTTTATTTCAAAAGTTGCTTTTTTTTCCTCTGACAAAACTAACTTAGGTTTTTCGGGTAAAACTAAATCATTAATAATGCTCATTTTAAATAAATTTTTAATGACGACTATAGAAGTCAATAACTAAAGGTAAATCAAAATTATGTTGAATTTCTTCATAATTAGGCAATCTTAAAACTTTAGCTTTAAAAGTATTTTTATCTATTTCCAACCAAGAAGGGGGATTAAAATTTTTAAGTCTTTCGCTTAAATCTTCGAAGGGTTTAATATCTCGGCTCCCCGGTCTAATTTCGATAACATCGCCAGGTTCCACTAAATAAGAAGGAATTTTCATTCTTTTTCCGTTAACTAAAAAATGTCCATGGCTAACAAGTTGTCTTGCTTGAGTTTTATGAGGAGTATAACCTAATCGCCAAATAACATTATCTAATCTTCTTTCTAAAATTTCTAAAAGAGCTTCAGGAGCTGATTTTTTACTTTTTTGAGCCATTTCTACATATCTTTTCATTTGTCTTTCATTAGCTAAATAAAAATATTTCAATCTTTGTTTTTCTTGAAGCTGTTTTCCATACAAAGAAAGAGGATGAGGTTTTCTTCCATGAACCCCTGGTCGAGTTCTTCTTCTAGTCAAAGCACATTTCGGTGATAAACATCTCTCATTCAATCCTAATTTCACTCCAAATCTTCGACAATATTTACATTTTGGTCCTAATCTCATTTTTTTAAACTCTGCGTGGTTTAGGTTTTGTTGGACCTCCAAAGGGAACAGGAGTAATATCGGCAATAGAAATAATATTTAAATTTTTACTAAACAAAACTCTCAGAGCAGCTTCTCTTCCTGGACCAACGCCTTTTACAAATACTTTTATCTCATCAATATTAAAATTAGCCATTTTTTCTAAAAGGACCTCCATTGCTTTTTGACCTCCAAAGGGTGTTCCTTTCTTTGTATTTTTTAAACCTGCATGACCAGCTGATGACCAAGCAATTACATTACCATTATCATCTGTTAAAGTAATAATCGTATTATTAAAGTGAGAGTTAATATAAATTCGAGCAGTTTTAAAATAAGCTTTTTTCAATTTCTTTTTTTTAGGAGCAGCAGTCTCTTCTGTTAACTTAGTTTTTTCTTCCTCTCCTGTAATTATTTTTGTTCTTGTTTTACCCATGATTATCTCTTACCAGCACCGGCTTTTCTTCGAGCACCGGTAGCAACTGTTTTTCTTGGACCTTTGCGAGTTCTGGCATTAGATCTAGTTCTTTGACCTCTAACTGGAAGTTTTTTAACATGTCTTACCCCTCGATAGCAGTTTATTTCAATCAGCCTTTTAATATTAGCTTGGATTTCTCTTCTTAAATCACCCTCGATTTTAAAATTAGTTTCAATAAATTTTTCAATTCTATTTATTTCTTCCGGAGTTAATTCACCAACTCTTTTAAAAGGATCAATTTTAGTTTCTTGACAGATTCTTTTAGCCAAAGAAAGACCAATACCATAAATTCGAGGCAAGGCAAAAACTACTCTTTTATTATCAGGAAGTTCTACGCCAGCAATTCTTGTCATTATCCTTGTCTTTGTTTATGTTTGGGGTTTTCGCAAATAACGTAGCGATAAACCCCTCTTTTAACTATTTTACACTTAGCGCACCTTTTTTTAATGGATGGTTTAACTTTCATAGTTTTTAGAATAAATAAAAATAGAGCTGCTTCAAAACTGATTAATTATACCATAAAATAAATAAAAATGGCAAGAATAATTTTTTTTGTTATTGATGGTTTTGGAGATAAACCTCATAAACAAACACCTTTAAGATTAGCTTTTAAGCCCTTTTTGAATTCCATTCTTAATAATATTTATCTGGCTCAATTTTTGCCTTTAGAAAAAAATTACTGGCCTAAATTAGGAAACAGAAGCGTAACCGGCTTAGCTAATTTAGGAATTTTAGGTTATAAGTTAAAACCAAATTTATTTAAACGAGGACCATTTGAAGCTATAGGTAGCGATGTTCTTTTTAAAAATGGAGAATTAGCTTTAAGAGTAGATTTTGCTACGGTTGATGAAAATTTAAAAGTTATCGATAGACGAGCTGGTCGAAATTTCTGGAAATTAAAAGAATTAGTAGAGGAAGTTAATAAAAAAATTAAATTTGATATTCCTTTTAGTTTATATCATACTTATGGTCATCGTGGTGTTTTAATTTTTAGAAAAAAATTATCAGATCAAATTTCTGATTCCGACCCTTATTCTATTGGTAAAAAAGTAAAAAAAATTAAACCTCTTAAAAAAAATAAACTATCTCTTAAAACAGCTAAAATTGTTTGGGATTTTTTAATTAAAGTTCATCAATTTTTAAACACTCATCCTTTTAACAAATTAAGAATTAAAAAAGGAGTTTTGCCTGCAAATTTTCTTTTAACTCGAGAAGCTGGATCTCGATTGCCTAAACTAAAGAATTTTTTTAAAAAAACAAAAATAAAAAATGGATTAGTAATAGCTGAAAATGGAGCTTTAAAAGGTGGTTGTAAATTGGTGGGATTTAAAACTTTGACTTTACCCGAAACAGAAAAAATTGAAAAGAGATATCAATTTTATTGGCAAGGTATTTTAAATAATTTTAAAAATTTTGAATTGATTTATGTTCATTTAAAAGAGGCTGATGAATTTAGTCATGATAAAAAACCAAATAAGAAGAAAGAATTTTTTGAATTTTTTGATAAGTGGTTCAAAAATTTATACTTAAGATTAAAGAAAGAGAGCCCCATTTTTGTTCTTACCGGCGATCATTTAACCGACTCTTTTACCGGTAAGCACCTTTGGGGCTCCCTTCCTTTAATCATTATTAACCATCCCCAACTCAAAAATCAGCCCAGAGAAATTAGTGAATTAGAGGCTAAAAAACAAGAATTAGTTAAACCCCAAAAATTATGGCGATTATTGATTGGTTGAAGTAGATGAAGTTGAAGTAGTAGAAGTGGCTGATTTTCTTATTTTTTTAAGTTCTTGTTTCTTTTTCTTTACTTCCTCTTTAATTTGCTTTTTTTCTGTCTTCATTTTTTCAACCGCTTCTTTTCTAAATTCCTTACATTGAGAATTTATTTTTTTAACTTCGCTAGCATACCATTTATTAAGTTCTCTTAATTTAGAATTTAGTTCTTTTCTAATTTCTTTCTTGACTTCAGTTGAGGTTGCATTTTTAATTTTAGTTCTATATTCTTCAAAAAGGTTCTTTCTTCTTTCATTTCTTTCCTTGGCTAATTCTTTAATTTTACTTCCTACGCAAGCTTTAAAAGTTGGAAATGTTGAGGTGGATGTAGATGTTGGAGTCGAAGTAGGGGTTGATGTGGAAGTTGAAGTTGATGTGGGAGTTGAAGTTGATGTGGAAGTTGATGTTTGAGCTTTTACTAAGGAAATAGAAGTAATAAAAAGAGAAATTAGGACTAGAAAGAGAATATATTTTTTCATTTTAATTAAAAAATAATTAATGTGACCTAATATTAAAAATTTGAAGTTTATCTAGATTGGGGAGGAGAGCGATTATTACTTTTATTTAGTAAATAACAAAAAAATGGAGTCTCTTTAAGATAAAAATGTGCTGAAAAGGTAAATCCTTTTAAAATTAGAAAAATTAATGGTAGAGAGAAAAAGATAAATAAAATTAAAGGATTAAAGAAAAAGTCTTCAAAGATTAATAGCAACTCACTATTATCTAGAAAAAAAACTAATTCATTTTTAAATTTAAAATCTGTAAATAAAATTAAAGAAGGACTAATGAGTAAAGCAATTACTAATAGAGAGAGAAGTTTTCTCTTTAACATAAAATGAATTTTAAATAACTTTATTTAAAAAATCAAGCTTGGCTAGTTTGTTCTTGTTTTTTAAGATTTCGATACCAAAGATAAGCGTTCAAAAGAAGGATTAAGAGAAAAAGAAGGAGTAACCACCAATTAAACAAAATTCCTCCTATAAAACCTAAAAGAGGTGAAAGGAAATTTGTTTTTTCTTTTACTTCAAAAAAAGAGGAAAAATTATAAAAACCACCAGGAGTTTCTACTTGGAGGTTAAAATCATAATTTCCGGCTTTTATGTTGCATGGAGGATTAACTTCCCATTTTATTAAATTAGTTGATCTTGGTTTTAAGATTAAAGTTTTAGATTGAGGATTAAACCAGCTAGCTATTTCTCCTACTGGTCTTAGAGTTACTCTTCGATTGACGTTAGTGTTATTAACCAATGTTATTTGGATTTCGTTTTTTTGACAAGCAAAAACAGGATAGGAAGCATCTAAAAGTAAATCAATTAGTTTTGCTTGGCTAGTAACTTGAGTAATCAGAGGAACATTACGAACAACAGTTTGAGTTCTTGTAAGAAAAACAGTTCTACCTACTGAAATTAAGATTTCTTTGGAATTAGAAGCTCCTTGATTATCAGTAACCGTAAGCTTAATTCGATAAATTCCAGAAGCTAAAGCTCGAGAAAATTGTCGATTATAAGAAGCAATTTCATTATTAATTCTCCATTCATAAGCTATAATAGTTCCATCAGGATCATAAGAATTGGAAGCGTCAAAAGTAACAATTGTACCTGGTCTTATTTCTTCAGGTGTAAAAGCAATAATAGGAACAGGTGGTTGGTTGATTTGGAAAGGATTAATGGTCAAAGGGAAAGATGGACCAGAAGAAACATTTACTGAACAAGAAGCTGATTGAGTTTGATTGCCAGAAGTAACAGTAACTGTAGCTGTATATGTTCCAGCTGAAGAAAAAGAACGAGAGCAAGTTGAAGAAAAACCACTGCAAGCTCCTGACCAAGAATAAGAATAAGAGCCAGTTCCACCACTAACATTAGCTGTAAAAACAACAGTTTGACCTATATTAGCGGGATTAGGAGAAGCATAACAAGAAACTTGAAGATTTAAATTACAAGTTGTTCTAAAAGAATAAATAGCTCCGTAATTTGTTCCGCCACTATTTCGAGAGGCTGCTCGATAATAGTAAGTAGTGCAAGGTTGAAGACCGGATATAGTAGTACAAAATCTTTGAGGTGGATTAGGAACATAAAGAGCTTGATCTGGAGTTCTATTAGATAAAGAAAAACTTGAAGTTCCCCATTCAAACCAAGCAGTAATATTAGGATCACCACCATTGTCTTGAATTTCACCAACTAAAGTGGCCCAAGTATCACCATAGGTTGTTTGAGAAGGGCAAGATTGGGCAGAGACATTAGCTATCGCTAAAACAAATGGTAAAAGTAATAAAATTTTCTTAAACATTTTTTGATTAAAAAATTTAATTTTCATATTTTAATTATAAAAAATCTAAAGTGTTTTGTCAAGAACCTAAAAAATTATCCACTTTGCAGATTTTTTAAAATTTTCCTTAATCAGATTTATCGGATTTAAACTTCCTCTACATAAAGTTTTGATTTCTTTTATTTCACCATAATTTACTCCGGCAGCGTTTTGAGCAGCTGCTCGATAATAGTAAGTAGTGCAAGGATTAACACCTTTTTCTCTTAAACAAAAGATTTGAGGTTCATTTAAAATTAATTCTTTTGTTTTTTTATCTAACTTATCTTTGTCTGTACCATATTCAAACCAAACCTTTACTTCTTTATCGCCTCCAAGTCCTTCTAATTTACCAACAAAAGTTATAAAGCGATAACTCGGAACAGTCTTAGAAGGACAAGTAGCAGCAAAGCTAAAATTAGTTAAAAGCAAAATAGTTAAAATTAATAACCAGAGTTTTTTCATCTTTTAAATTTTTTATAAAGTTGTGACCGGAGGTAAAGTAATAACAACCGGTGGTCTTACTGGTTGATTAATTGTTACCGAACAAGAAGCTGATTGAGTTTGATTGCCAGAAGTAACAGTAACTGTAGCTGTATATGTTCCAGCTGAAGAAAAAGAACGAGAGCAAGTTGAAGAAAAACCACTGCAAGCTCCTGACCAAGAATAAGAATAAGAGCCAGTTCCACCACTAACATTAGCTGTAAAAACAACAGTTTGACCTATATTAGCGGGATTAGGAGAAGCATAACAAGAAACTTGAAGATTTAAATTACAAGTTGTTCTAAAAGAATAAATAGCTCCGTAATTTGTTCCGCCACTATTTCGAGAGGCTGCTCGATAATAGTAAGTAGTGCAAGGTTGAAGACCGGATATAGTAGTACAAAATCTTTGAGGTGGATTAGGAACATAAAGAGCTTGATCTGGAGTTCTATTAGATAAAGAAAAACTTGAAGTTCCCCATTCAAACCAAGCAGTAATATTAGGATCACCACCATTGTCTTGAATTTCACCCACTAAAGTGGCCCAAGTATCACCATAGGTTGTTTGAGAAGGGCAAGACATTTGAGCAACAGCTTGTTTTTTTGAAAAAATATATTGACCTAAAAAGACTAAACTAACAACTGAAAAGAGAAAAAAAAGTTTTTTCATGGTTATTTATTTAATAAGTAACGACCGGTGGTAAAGTAATGACTACTGGCACACGAAAGCCCCTAATTGTAAAAGTAATTGATTTACGACATTCTTGAGAACAGTTATTAATATTTCCAACGCAATGTCTCCAAATTCTTGTCCAAGTAAAAGTACCTGAAGAAACAGCTTGACAACGGGTACTCCAACCATAATTGATTTCTGAACAATTACTGACTCCACCAGAAAATTCATTTCGCCACCAAGTAGAAGCATCACCGGCAACAACAGAGAAAGTTATAAAATTGTTAATATTAGCCGGATTAGGAGAAACTGAAAGTTGAACTTCATTTTCATTACATTGAACTTGACCTCCACCACCTCCGCCAGAACCTGACCACCAAACAATATAACCCAACAAATTTGATGAATCGCATACCCAACCGCTATTTGTATTACAAATCTTATCAAAGACATCAATTTGAACAGTTTTATCCGAGCCAACCGAAGCGAAAGAAGTCAAAAATTGTCTGCCCTGAAATGGTCCCATCATACCTGAGCGACATTCACTTACTTTTCCTCCGCAAATAAAAACATAAATCCATTCACTATTATTTCTTGTTTCACACCAACCTTCATTTATATTACAGCTAGCTGGACAACTATAAAAATTTGCATTTAAACCACTTCCGCAAAGATTAGTATATTCTCCACCAAAAGGAGGTTGGTAACCTGCAAGAACAAAATTAAAAATTAAAAGAGTTAAGAATAGAAAAACAATTAAAAAAAATTTTTTCATTTTTAAAAAATATTTTAAGTTTTTAAAAGCTTACAAATTTTCGACTTCAATCTAGCTATTAAAATTTTATAGTAAAACACTGTTTATGTCAAGGGTGGGCGACCGGGCTCGAACCGGCAACCTGAGGCTCCACAGGCCCCCGCTCTAACCAATTGAGCTACGCCCACCATTAAACTTTTATTATTATAACTCAAAATGATTAGCAAGTTTAAGCTTTATTCTCCTAAAATTAATCTAATTTTTTCTTTAATTTCTTCAATTTCTCTTAAATCTAAGTTTGATACTTTTTTTAGAAAATTTGATTCTTTATTTAAAAAATCTCCAAGAGAAACAATATCATACTGAAAAAGACTATTAAGAATCTTGTTGTTCAAAAAATCAAAAATTGTTAAGGGGTAATATTTTTTTCTTTCTATTAAGGTTACTAAAGAATTTTCTGGTGGATAGTTCCAAGCAATTAATTTAATTGAATAACATTCGCTAAAATCAATTGCCTCCGAAGTAAAACGAGTATTAGTGACTACTAATGGTTTTAAAATTTTCTTCTCCTCTTCTTTTAGTTGAGGGTTCTCTTTTATATCTAAAAAACGAGCATATGAATATAAAACAACTTTAACATCATTTTTTCTTCCCTTTTGATTATGAAATTTACATTCACCAATAAAAATTTCAGAATGGTTTTTTAAATAAACATCAATTTCGTAAATCAAGCATTTGCCTTTTAAAAATAAATTATGTTTAGCTTCGAAGCCATATTCCTTAAAAAGATGAGCTATAAATTTTTCAAAAGGATAACCAGAAGGACCTAAACGAAAAATGGCTGATTTAAGATTAAATTTATAAGCCAAGTGTTCTTTTCTTGCTTTTAAAAGTTGAAAAATAAAGGCAAAAAGTTTTTTGGTAGTAACTACTTCTGGAAGTTTTGAATTAACCAAAGACAAAATTTGATTTATTTCTTCATCTGAAAGATTAATTCTTTTTAAAGAATTTTTAACCTTTTCTTCATTATAGGGTTCTTTTGTTTTATCACTTTTTATTACTATTTTTGGCATTAATTTTCTTTATAGTTTTTATAAGCTTTTTCGATTCGAGAAATTGCTTCTTTTCTGTTTAACCAATCTTTAACTTTAACCCATTTACCCGGCTCTAGGCTTTTATAATTTTCAAAAAAATGTTTTATTTTATTTTTAATAGCTTCTGGAATTTCATTAATATCTTGATATTGACTATCAATAGGATCGATCTTACTTACTGGAACAGCTAAAATTTTTTCATCTAAACCAGCTTCATCTTCCATAATTAAAACGCCAATTGGTTTAACCTTAATAACCGAACCAGGTAAAACCGGCAAATCACAAATTACCAAAACATCTACCGGATCGCCATCATCAGCTAAAGTATGAGGCATAAAACCATAATTAAAAGGATAAACCATGGCTGTATGTAAAAATCTATCAACCTTCAAAAAACCATTTTCTTTGTCAAGCTCATATTTAACACTTGTATCTTTAGGAATTTCAATAACAACATAAAATTCTTCAAAAGAGGTTAAATTTTTATTTAAGTTTTTAAAATCCATTTTTTTTTAAAAAACTTAATTACGACTCTGTTGATTCATTATTCCCTGGTTCAGCTACTCCACCCTCAATTAAACTTTCAGGCGATGAAGCTAATCTTACATCTATTTTCCAACCAGTAAGTTTAGCAGCTAATTTTATATTTTGGCCTTTAGTACCAATAGCTAAAGGTAAATTAGCTTCATCAACTAAAACTAGCATTGTTCGTTTAGGCAATTGTTTTACTTCAAGTACTTTGGCAGGCACTAAAGCATTGGCTACATATTTAGTTGGGTCTTCATCCCACAATACCACATCAATTTTTTCATTATTTAATTCATTCATTAAAGAAATAATTCTGGCTCCCTTAGCACCAATACAGGAACCAACAGGATCAATATTAGGCGATTTAGAATAAACAGCTATTTTACTTCTTACACCAGGTTCTCGAGCTATCCCTTTAATTTCTATCAAGCCATCAGCTATCTCTGGAACTTCGATTGTAAATAACATCGGAATAAATAATGGGTGGGCTCGAGAAAGAAAAATTTTTACTCCTTGAGGAGTATTTTCAACTGCATAAACATAAAACCTCATTCTTTGACCAGGTCTATAATTCTCTCCAGGAATAGTTTCGCTCTTAAACATAATACCAAGAGTTTTTCCTAAATTAACTAAAATATTCCCATTGGGGTCTTTTTTTTCAATTGTCCCAGAAACAACCTTGCCTTCTTTTTCTTTAAATTCTTCATAAATAGAGGATTTTTCTGCTTCCCTTATCTTTTGAATTAACACCTGTTTAGCTACTTGAGCGGCTATTCGAGTAAAATCTTGTGGTTCTGGAAGTTCAAATAAAACTTCTTCGCCACAATTAATTTGAGGATTTATTTTTTTAGCTTCTTCTAACAAAATATGTTTTTCTTCATTAAATGGGACTTCTTTTAATTCTTCTTCGCAAACTACTTTTTTAACTAAATAAAATTTAATCGAACCAGTTGGACTTTTTTTAGCTTGAATAACTGCTTCTTTTAAATTACTATCTCGTCTATAGGCTGTTGCTAAAGCTGACAAAAAGGCTTCTTCTACAACATTTAAAGGCAAATTATATTCTTCGGCAATCTTTTCTAAATATCCTTGAACTTGCTTAAAATTTACCATTATACATAAAATTATAGCATAAACTTCCTGGATTTATCTAAGAAGCGGATTAGATCTACCTCGAACTTCAAAATGAAGATGACAGCCTGTTGCTCCTTTTGTTTTGCCAGTATTTCCTACATAACCTATTAAATCTCCTTTTTCTACATATTCACCTTCTTCAACTGTTCTCAAACTTAAATGACCATAAAGAGTTGAAAAATTTTGATGATAAATAACCACATAATTTCCATAACCACCATTCCAACCATCTTGAGAAATAACTACATAACCTTCTTGGGCAGCATAAACTGGTTCTCCGCAGGGAGCAGCGATATCAGTAGCATTATAACCATGTTTTTCGCCCCAATTGAAACCAGAAACAGGAATTAAAAGATCGCCGGCTTGGGCTAAAGCAGCTACATATTTTTTTCTAAAAATACCAGGAATAACTACTTGTTGAGAGCTTTTTTCAGTTTCAACAATTTTTGGAGGATTGCCAGGAATTTTTATTTTCATTCCAAAAACTAATTCTTTTTCACTTTTTAAATTATTTAAAATCATCAAATCTTCTACTTTAACTTTAAATTTTTTACTCAAACTCCAAAGAGTGTCTCCTCTTTTAACTTTATAATCCCAAGTTTTTTGATTCAACTTCTGACTAATAATCTGCCATAATTCTTGATCACTCATTATTTTTTCATCATCACTAACATCAAAAGGAGTTATTTCTGTTTTTTTATCAGAATAAAAAAAATTGTTTTCCTTAAAATTATCAAATCCTTCTCGGGAAAGAAAATCCTGAGCTAGAACCAAATTAGAAAATAAAAATAATGATAAATAAATTAAGAACTTTGAAAAAGTACTAATTTTTCTTTTAAAGCTTTATTTTCGTCCTTAGGTAAGTGTAAAATTATTATAACCTAAAACTTAAATAAAAATTAAATGAAAACAAGAATTAAATTTAGCCAAATTTTTCTAAAAAATAAAGCCATTCTTAGAAAAATTGCCAGAAGTTTAGAAATTAAAAAAGACGATATAATTGTAGAGATTGGCGGTGGTCATGGTGAATTGAGTCAGTTTTTAACTTCAGCTAAAAAATTAATAATTTATGAAATAGATAAAAATTTAGCTTCTTTTTTAAAAGATAGATTTTCTTATTTTGAAAATGTTGAAATCAAAAACGAAGATTTTTTAAAAGCAGATTTATTTTACTTAAAAAACAATTTCAAATTAACAGGAAATATTCCTTATAAAATTACTGGAAAAATTTTTAGGAAAATTTTAACTTTAGAAAATCATCCCCAGTTATTGGTTTTTACTTTGCAAAAAGAAGTTGGTGAAAAAATTCTAGGAAAAAATAAAAATAGTTTTTGGAGTATTTGGATAAAAATTTGGGGAGAAACAAAAAGTTTAGGAATTATTAAAAGAAAAAATTTTAGACCTGTTCCTCAAGTTGATTCAATAATTATCAAAATTAATTTTTATCCGCAACCTCTTATTAAAGAAACCGAATTATTTGCCAGATTTTTAAAAAAGATTTTTGAAAAACCCAACCAAAAATTAAAAAATAAAATACCGCTTTTGCCTAATGAATATAAAGAAAAAAGGGTTTTTGATTTAAATTTTGATGATTTTTTAAATCTTTTTCAAAAAATTTTTTCTAAGAATCAGCTTTAAAATAAAAACTAATGGATTATCTTGAGAAAATAAGGGATTTTTCAGAAAAAAATATCAAAGAAATTGAAACAACTTTAAAAACCTCTCTTGATGGTTTAAGTTCAGAAGAAGCTGAAAATAGATTAAAAATTTATGGTTTGAACAAAATTATTTCTTTCAAAATTAATCTTTTAGAAATTATTAAAAGAAATGCTCTAAATTTTTTTAATATTTTTCTTTTTTTTGCTGGCTTGCTTTCTCTTTTAATCAAAGGACCAGAATTGGAAACAATTTTAATTTTCTTCTTTCTTTTTCTTTCAATTTTAGTTGCTATTTGGCAAGATTATCGAGTTAATAAATTAAGCGAAAAACTTTTATCTTATTTTAAAAATTATGCTTTTGTTAAAAGAAATGGCGAGTGGCAAAAAATTGATGCTGAATATTTAGTTCCTGGAGACTATATTAAGGTTAGTGCTGGTTATTTAATTCCGGCTGATATTAGAATTTTAAAAGCTGAAGATGCTTTAGTTGATGAATCAATTATTACTGGCGAAAGTGAGCCAATATATAAAATATATAAAAATGCGCAGACTGACGCAGATCATAATAAATCCGATAAATCCGTTTCAAATCAGAATGAATCCGTGGTTAAATCAGAAAAATCCGTTTCAAATCCGAATAAATCCGTGGTTCCAGAAAATATTGCTCTTTTAGGAACAACTTTGATTAAAGGAGAAATTGAAGGTATTGTTTTGGCGACTGGCAAAGAAAGTTATTTTGGTTCAATTGCTAAAAAAACAATTGAAATTAGCAAAGAGACTGCTTATCAAAAAATGATGGATGATTTTGCCAAAAAAATTGCTTTTGTTGCTGTTATTATTGCTTTAATTGTTATCACCATTAATCTTCTTAAACCAGGATACTCAAATTTTCAAGAACTCATTATTTTTTCAATTGTTTTAGCTGTTGCGATTGTACCAGAATTTTTACCAACAATGACTGTTTTAGCTTTAAGTTTGGCTGGAGTTAGATTAGCTAAGAAGGGTTTGGTTATTAAAAGACTTTCCTCAATTGAAGATTTAGGAGCAATTGAAATTTTGTGTACTGATAAAACAGGAACAATTACAACCAATGAATTAAAATTGGAAAGAATAAATAGTGATAACGAAGAAGAGTTTATTAAATATTTTTTAGCTGATTATTATTTTACTCAAGAAGCTAGTCCTTATGAGAAAGCAATTTTAGAAAAAATAAAAGATTTACCAGATTATTCGAATTGGCAGTTAATTGAAGACACTGACTTTGATCCAATTAAAAGAATAAGAAAAGTAATTGTTAAGGTAAATAGTGAAATTATCGAAATCGTCAAAGGCTCGCCTGAAGAAATTGCTAAAATAACTCAAGATGATAAATGTTTGGAGATCTTTGCAAAAGAAGATAAAAATGGACTAAGAACATTGGCTTTAGCTGTA
>BEIL01000004.1 GCA_002898235.1 bacterium HR35 | reverse complement strand
CTTGTTATGATTGCTGGAGATGGTATCGCTATGGAAGTTATAGCTCTCGATATTCAAATTATTATATTCAAACATCTTCAACTCGTTATCATTATCTTAAATGGATGTGGAGATAATTTGTGAATTTAAATGTCGGTGTAATTTTAATCTAATAAATTTTTAGATGTCACCATTCTTCGATTCTTTTTTTAGAAGAAGAAAAGAAGGAGGACCAGGAAAAGAAGAAAGACCTGTTTTTCCCCGCTTTGAAATTTATGCACTAAAATTACCTCTTAGTCTAGCAAACTGGGAAGCGAGATATGATCCTCAAAATCCTAGTTTTAGATTTATTCTATCAAGGGTAAGAGATAGATTCGGGAATCATAAATGGTACAAAATTGTTATAGAAGGATCTAATATAAGTGTGTTTGATTTAGAAGATGATCAAATAGTAGGGAAAGGAAGAGAAGTATCGATTAATCTCCAACCAGGTAAAACAATCAATATTTCCGTCAATCAGCTTTTCGAGAGTAAGTGGGGTAGTAATTGGACTTTATCTATAACAAATAATCTTAAAGAAGGGGAAAATCCGTTTTTAGTTTTATTAAAAGAAGATAAGAAAGATAATCAGGGAGATCCTCTTATTCAAGAAATATTTGAATTTTTAGAAAATAGACCTCTTGCTGAAGGTGAAATTGAAAGTTTTATTCTTAGAAGTGGGAATCCACGAATAGAGTCTACTCAATTAAAAAATTATGAAGAAACTATGAGAAAAACGATCGAAGGCCTTAACAAAAACTTCGCTTCTCAATTAGAAATGAAAATAGAATCATATGGAGAAGAAGGTGAAGTTATTACTATCGGATCAAATAAAGAGAGAGGAAATATTCCCCAAGGACTTTTGACATTAAGAGTTAGAGAGGAAAAAATCCATTTTATACTTAATCTTTTAGTTAACAAATTACACGAAAGATATCAAGATATATACCAAAATATAAGACACCCAATAGATATTTTAATACCACCAACAAATAATCCTACTTATTTAGATTTAGCTAGAGGAATAGTTATTAGTTTTGACCCAGAAGATTTTGAAAAAGTTTTAGAAGTTGTTAGAGAAGTTGCATCTCAATATGATGAAAATCAAGTTCATTTTTTACCAGAACTACCAAGATTTACTTATCCGATTGAAGGTTTAAAAGGTGTAGGATTTTGTGAAGAGCCAAGACAATATATTTCCTATGGTAAAGTAACTCCATGGGGAAGATTTTTAAAATCGAGAGTCCAAATTTTATACCAACTTCTTAATTCTACGAATCTTCCACCAGAAAGATTTTGGGAGAAATATGCTACAGTTCTTATACAACACGGAATAAATCCTCAAAAACCTTTTATGAATATAGAAGGAATTCCCGATCGTTTTAAATCAATTATTAAGACTAACAGTTAAACATTTAAATTTTATAATATAATATTTTTTGATGACTAGAGAGGAAGCTAAAGAAAGGATTGAAAAGCTAAAAGAGATAATTAATGAAGCAAGATATGCTTATCATGTCTTAAATAAGGATATTTATCCACCAGAGGTTTTAGATGCTTTAAAAAGAGAACTTTTTGAATTAGAACAAAAATTCCCAGAATTTATTACTCCAGATTCACCAACTCAAAGAATTGGTGGAGAACCCTTAAAAGAATTTAAAAAAGTCAGACATAAAGTGCCAATGCTTTCTTTTAATGATGCTTTCTCTTTTGAGGATTTAAAAAATTGGGAAGAAAGAAATTTAAGATTTTTATTTGGCGAGAAAAAAGGAAAAACTGATTTCGAATATTTTTGCGAACTTAAAATTGACGGATTGGCCATTAAGTTAGTTTATCGAAGAGGTATTTTAGAAATAGGAGCAACCAGAGGAGATGGTTATTTAGGCGAAGATGTTACTCAAAATATTAAAACAATTGAAGCTATTCCTTTGGCTCTTCTTCCTCTCCCTAAAATAATTGAAAATTTAAAAGCTGAAGGTTTAGAGAAAGTAATTAAGTATTTTGAAAAAGGATATCCAGAAGAAATTGAAGTTAGAGGGGAGGTATTTATGCATAAAAAAGATTTTGAAGAATTAAATAGAGAAAGAGAAAAAAACGGTGAACCTCTTTTTGCTAATCCGAGAAATGCAGCTGCAGGTTCTTTAAGACAATTAGATCCCAAGATTACTGCTCAAAGAAAGCTTGATTCTTTTGCTTATGATTTAGTCACTGATTTAGGACAAGAAACCCATGAAGAAGAGCACAAGATTTTAAAATGTTTAGGCTTTAAAACCAATCCTCATACCAAAAAATGTTTAAATTTAGAAGAGGTTTTAGAATTTAGAAATTATTGGGAAAAAAATAGAGAAAAATTAAGTTTTGAAATTGATGGTATTGTAGTTCAAATTAATTCTAATAAAATTTTTCAGGAATTAGGAGTGGTTGGTAAAGCACCCCGAGGAGCGATTGCTTTTAAATTTTCACCTAAAGAAGGAGTAACTGTTATTGAAGATGTAATTTTTCAAGTTGGTAGAACAGGAATTGTCACTCCAGTAGCTGTTTTAAAACCAGTTGAAGTTGGTGGGGTTACTATTTCTCGAGCTTCTCTTCATAATGAAGATGAAATTAAAAGATTAGATGTGAAAATTGGTGATACAGTTGTTGTTATTAGAGCTGGCGATGTTATTCCTCAGGTTGATAGAGTTTTAAAAGATTTAAGAACTGGTAAAGAAAAAGAAATTGTTTTTCCTGAATTTTGTCCAAGATGTGGAACTAAATTAATTAAAGAAGGTGCTTATTATAAATGTCCGAATAAAAAATGTTATGCTACTCAAAAAGAAAGAATTATCCATTTTGCTTCTAAAGCTGGTTTTGATATTTTAGGCTTAGGAGAAAAGATTGTTGAAAAGCTTTTGGATGTTGGTTTAATTAATGATCCAGCTGACCTTTTTACTTTAAAGATTGGTGATTTAAGAAAACTACCAGGTTTTGATGTTTTATCAGAAAAAAATTTACTTAAAAGCATTGAATCGAGAAAAAAAATAACTCTTCCGCGACTTCTTTATTCTTTGAGCATTCCTCATATTGGTGAAGAAAACGCTAAAATTTTAGCAGAATTTTTTAAAAAAAGACAACCAATAAAAACTCCGGCAGATTTAATTTCTTTAACTCAAAACTTAAAGTTTTTTCATTATCAAGTTATTCCTGGCTTTGGAGAGAAAGTAGCTAAAGGAGTAGCTGATTGGTTTCAAGATGCTAATAATCAAGAATTTTTAAAAAAATTAACTCAAGTAGGAATAGAAATAATTGAGGAAGAAGAGAAAAAAGGTCCACAACCATTTAAAGGTCAAGTTTTTGCTTTTACTGGTGAGCTTTCTCGTTGGAGTCGAGAAGAAGCAAAAAGATTAGTTGAGAATTTAGGAGCCGAAACCGCTGATAGTATTTCTTCAAGAGTTACTTATTTAGTTGTTGGCGAAAAACCTGGTTCTAAATTAGAAAAAGCTCAAAAATATAAAACTATTAAAATAATAAATGAAGAAGAATTTTATAAAATGTTAGAACCCTATCTTCAAAGTTAAGAGATAATTTTTTTAATTTCTTCAATTTGAGTGCTAGCTCTACCCAAAACAAAACCATCAAAATTTAAACCTTGATATTCTTCTTTCAGTTTTGAGTTATAAGAACCACCATAAAGAATTGGAAAATTATAATTTTTTTTATACCAATTAAGAAAATCCTCTAAAAACTTTTTTGAAGGAATTTTTCCGCCTTCACTACTTATAGCCCACCAGGGTTCATAACAAAGCAAAACTTTATTAAAGTTTTCTCTTCTTAAATCCTTTAAAAGGAAATTTAGATTTTCTTGAGTAAGTGATTTAACTTGATTGAAATCTTCTTTTGGTTCATATGAATTTTCGCTAAAAAAAATTATTAATTTTAGTTTTTTTGTTTGCAAACTATCAATTTTTCTTTTAACAATTTCTAAATTTTCTCCCAAGCGATATCTTTCTGAATGACCTAACAAAACAAAATCAGCTTGATTAATTAATTCAAACTCATAAACAGTTTCTCCTGTTTGTGGTTTTTCGGAAAGAAAACTTAAATTTTGAATTCCGATTTTAAATTTTTTAGTTTTTATTTTTCTTTTGAGAATTAAATAAAAATAGGGATTAAAGGCTAACCAAAAATGATTTTTTGTTTTTAGTTTTTTTAAGGAGTTAATAAACTTTAAGTAATCTTTTGTTTTTTGAAAATAAGTCTTGAAATTTAAAACTAAAATCATATTTTTATTTTAAGAGAAATTAAGCAAAGAAAGAAAAATTAAAACAGCTGTTTCTGTTCGAAAATCTATTTCACCTAAAGAAATAAACCTTCCTTTTTCTTTTAAGATTTTTTCTTCTTCCTCGCTAAAACCTCCTTCTGGACCAATTAAAAGATTAATTTTTTGAGGAAGCTTATTTAAATCTATTTTTTCTCCTTTTTTATGGGCAATATAAAAGTTTTCCAAATCTTCATCCAAAACTTCTTTTAAAGTTTTAATTTCTTTTATTTCTGGTGTTTGTTGCCAATTAGTTACCTCCAAAGATTCGCCGATTATTCTTAACCATCTTTCAGGAATCTCTTTTATTTTTAAACTGCTTCTTTGAGTAATAATTGGTTGAAAAGAATAAACTCCTAATTCTGTTCCTTTTTCTAAAATTAATTCAAATTTTTCTTTTCTAATTAAAGAAATAAGAAGATTGATTTGGCGTTTTGGCTTTAAAGTTCGCAGATGATAATCAATTCTTTTAAAAATCCATTTTTTATTATCTAAAACTTCATATTCAGCTTCTTCTTCAAAATTATTTAGAAAATAAATTTTTTCTCCTGGTTTTAATCTTAAGACATTTTTTAGTCGATGAATTATTTTTTCATCGGAAATTTCTAATTTTTCAGTTAAATATTGGTTGTAAAGAAAAATTTTTCTTTTCATCTTAAAATTGTTAAAGCAATTATTTCTTTAGTTCCTTCTTTTTTTAAAATTTGAGCTACTTCAGCTAAAGTAGTTCCAGTTGTTTTAATATCATCGATTAATAAAATTTTTTCTCCTGGTTTTTTGTTTAATTTAAAAGCAGCTTTTAAATTAGTTTTTCTTTCTTCAAAGTTAAGCTCTGCTTGATCTTTTGTTTCTTTTATTTTAATAATTCCATCAAAGATTGGAAGTCTCAAAATCTCTTGAATTCCTTGAGCTAAAGCTTCCGCTTGATTAAAGCCTCTTAAAAAATATTTTTTTCTAGTTAAAGGAATAAAAGCTAATTGGAACCCCTGCCAATTAAAATTTTTAATTTTTTCTCCTATTTCTTTACCTAAATCATAAAAAACTTCTCGATAACCATTATTTTTAGCTAAAATTATTTTTTCTTTGAGGGAACTCTCTTCATAAATACCAAAACTAATTAATTTTCTGATTGGTCGAGAATGTTGTTTACAAACTGAATCAAAACTTAATTTTTTTTCACAAAAAAGGCAAGTAATTTGAGGCTCAAAATTTATTTTTTTTAAACAAACTTGACAAAAATAATTAGGAGACCACTTTAAACATAAAAGGCAATATTTAGGACTAAAAATATCTAAAAAGAAAGTGTATAATTTATTAAGAATGGTTTTAAACATTTTATTAGGAGAAAAAAGATATTTAGGCATTGATCTTGGCTCTTTTAGCATTAAGATTGTTGAGGTGGTTGAAAAAAGCGGCAGTCTAGAAGTGGTTAATTTTGGAATGATTCCTATTATAAATTTTAAAGAAGTTTATTCTGTTTCTAAAGTTTTAGAGGAATCTTTAGCTTCAGTTTTAAAGGAATTTTTAGAAAGTTTCAAAATTAAATCCAATGAAGCAATTTTTAGTTTGCCTACTCCTTATCTTTTGCCAGCAAGTTTTTTTGTTCCCAATATTCCGGAAAGAAGCTTACCTCAAGTAGTTAAATTTGAATCGCAAAAACAGATTCCTTTAGCTTTAGAAGAAGTAGAGATTGAATTTCGTTATCTTGATTTCGAAAAAGATGGTCAAAAAAATTGGTTAGTTTTTTTAACCGCTGTTCCTAAAACTTATTTTCAAAAGATAGAAAATATCGCCCACTTAGCTAAGCTTCGAGTTAAAGGTTATGGAGCCGAATTTTTTAATTTAGAACCATTTTTTGTTTTAAATAAAGGAACTTATTTTGCTTTTGATTTAGGCCATTCTTATTCTAATTTATTTGTCATTAAAAATGGTAAAGTAATTTATGCCACAAAAATTTCAATTCGAGGATATGATTATTTAGATTCAATAATGAGTTTTACTAAATTTACAGAAGAAAAAACAGTTGAATTTGTTCAAAGAAGAGGATTTAATTTCAATCCTGAAGAAAGAGAACTCAAGAATTTTAGTGATTCTTATTTAGATAATGTTACCCGAACAATTGAAAGCGAAATTTTAAAAACTGAAGATAAACTTTTAATTAAACCGGAAAAAATTTATTTAACTGGCGGTTTAGTAGTTTTGGCTGGTTTTAAAGAAAAATTTGCTCAAAGATTTAATCGCTATCCGTTTGAAATTTTAGATATTTCTTCATTTGTCAAAGGTGAAAAATTTATTGCCCTTAAAGAAAAATCAACTCTCTTTACCCAAGCTTTGGGAATTGTTTTTCGAAAAATAATGTTTTAAAATTTTTTTAAATGGAAAGGTTTAAAATTTCTGAAGTTTTACCCCTTAATCTTTATTTGCCTTTTATTATTATTTTAGCTATTGAACTTCTTTTTTATTATGGTTTAGATTTTTATAATCAAAAACAAGCTCAGCTAATTCAAGATAAAAAAACAGAAATTGAAAAGAAAGAAAATGAAGTTCTTAATAATATAAAAAATAATGAAGCTTATTTTATTTTTTCTCAGTACGCTAATTCAGCCTATTTAGCCGAAAATCGAATTTCCCTTAATACTCTTATTGAAAAATTTAATTCAGCTATGCCTAAGTCTTTAATTGTTAAAAGTTTTTCTTATGACAAAAAAGAAAAATCAATTAGCTTAAATTTAGCTTTTCATTCTTGGGATGATTATCTTAAATTTAGAAATTATTTAGAGAAAAATCCAAAATTCATTATTGATAAAGAAAGTTATCCTCGTTATGATGAGAAAGAAAATTTGCTTACTTTTAGTTTAACCTTAAAATTAACTCCTCAATTTTTTAAATAATGAGAATTTTCCTTAATCTTATTCCGGTAATTTTAATCAGTTTGATAGCTTATGTTTTTACCTCAATGCTTTTGCCTACTTATAAGCAAACTATTAGTTTAGCTCGTGAATTAAACAAACTTAGAAACCAAGAAAAAGATTTATTAGAACTTGAAAGAATTATAAGCGAATTAAATAAAGATAAAAATATTTCTTCTCTTTTAGCCCAAAAAGAGACTTTAGAAACTTGGCTACCTCGAGAGCCTAAAATTACAGAAATTATGGCTTATTTAGTGAATACTTACAGAATCTTAAATTTAGGTGAATTTCCTGGAAGCAATTTTAATCTTTCTAAAGAAGAAAATTATTTTGTTTCTCCTTATGTTTTACCTGTTTCAAGTGTTAATTTTGATTTAAGTTTTGAAAAAATTGATTTAGCTAAACTTCAAGAATTTATCTCTTATATTGATAAATCTTCAAGATTAATGGAAATAAATAAAGCTGGTTTAAGTTGGAATGAAAAAGAAAATAATGTTAGTGCTAATTTAGAGGTCGCTGCTTATTATCTTATCTTAAATCCTTCAAAAAATAAATGAAACTTTCAACAATCATTACCTTTGCTGTTTTTATTTTTTTAGTTTTTATAGGAAGTTCAATTTTTATTTTTTGGCGTTTTGGAATTTTAAAAGAAAGCTATGAACCATCTCCTTTACTTGAACAGATTCAAAATCAGCTAGATTATATTAAGAAATATAACTTTCAAGAAAAACTTAAAAATCTTCAAAATCTTAATACCGAAAAAATAGCAGTGCCTCAAATAAATCAAGAAGATTTAGGAAGATCAAGCCTTTTTTCTTCTTACTAAAAATGAAAGAAGAATCTTTAATTAGTTATTTCAAAGAAAAATACCCGAAGATTGAAGAATGGTTAATGGAAGCAAAAATTTTAGGGATGACCTTTGAAGAATATGCTTATAACAAGAATTTAATTCCTATTAAAGAAATTTTAGATTTTAAAGCTCAAATTTATAATTTGCCAATTAAAACTTTCGAAATGGATGAAGTTATCCCCTTAGAGATTATTAATAAAATACCAGAAAAAACAGCCCTAAATTATAAAATTTTAGCTTTTGATTATAAACAGAATATTCTTTATTTAGGAGTTGTTGATCCAGAAGTTCCTCAACTTCAAGAAAAAGTAATTGAAGTTTTAAAGCAAAATTTGAAACTTCAAGAAGTAAAAATTTTTTTAATCTCCATTCAAGACTTTTATATTCATTTAGAAGATTATCACAATTTTGAAGAAGAACTTAAAAAATTAACTATTGATTTCCGTAGTCAAAAAGGAAGAAAAATAGAAGAGAAAGAAATGTTTGCTTTATCACAAGAAATTACTGTTGGTGAAGAAGGACCAGTAATAAAGATGTTAGAATTAATAATTAGAAAAGCCGTTGCTCTTCGAGCTTCTGATATTCATATTGAACCTTTGCCAGATCGATTAAGAATTAGATTTAGACTTTTTGGTGATTTAAAAACAGTCGCCCTGCTGCCTAAAGATCTCCAACAACCTTTAATTAATCGAGTCAAAATTTTAACCAATTTAAGATTAGATGAACAAAGAATTCCTCAAGATGCTCGTTTTCGAGCAACAGTTCAGGGTAGAGAAATAGATTTTCGTGTTGGCATTTTTCCTACAATCAATGGCGAAAAAGCAGCTATCAGGATTTTAGACCCCTTAGTTGGCTTAAAGAAAATTCAAGATCTAGGTTTAGCTGATTACCATTATGAAATTATTAAAAGGAATATTAGGCGCTCTTATGGTTTAATTTTGGTTACTGGTCCAACTGGTTCAGGTAAAACTACAACTTTAAATGCTCTTTTACAAGAAATTAATCGAGAAGAAATTAATATTGTTAGCCTAGAGGATCCGGTTGAATATAAAATTGCTGGTGTTAATCAGTCTCAAGTAAGACCAGAAATTGGTTATTCTTTTGCTAATGGTTTAAGAGAAATTTTAAGGCAAGACCCAGATGTTATTTTAGTAGGTGAGATTCGTGATGAAGAAACAGCTGAATTAGTTACTCATGCAGCTTTAACTGGCCACTTAGTTTTATCAACTCTTCATACTAATACCAGCTTAGGAGCCATTCCTCGTCTTATTGATATGGGAGTTAAACCTTATTTTATACCTTCAATTATTAATTTAGTTATTGCTCAAAGATTAGTTAGACAAATTTGTCAAAATTGTAAAGAAGAAACCGATATCTCGCCAGAACTTAAAAGTGAAATTAAAAAAGTTTTAGCCGAAGCTCCTCCAGAATATCAAGATTTCGAAGTTAAAGCTTTTCGAGGAAGAGGTTGCGAAAAATGTCATTTTAGAGGTTACATCGGCAGAATAGGAATTTTTGAAATGTTTGAAATGACTAAAGAAATTGCTCAAGCTGTCTCTAAAGGATTAACTGAAGCCGAAATGTTTGATTTAGTAAAAAAACAAAATTTTATTTCTATGAGGCTGGATGGTATAATAAAAGCAAGTCAGGGTCGAGTTTTTCTTGATGAAATTTTCAAAGTAACTTAAAATGGATAAAAACCTTCAAATGATTTTAGAATATGCTGTTAATGAAAAAGCTTCTGATATTCATATTATTCCAGGAAGTTTTCCAATAATTAGAAAAGACGGAGAACTTTTTTCTTTAACTCATTTTGATGTTTTGACTTATGAAGATACTGAAAAAATGCTTTTTTCTCTTTTAGACCAAGAATTAAAAGAAAGAATTCTTAAGTTTAAAGATTTAGACTTTTCTTTTTTTCTTAATAATGAAATTCGTTTTCGAGCTAATATTTATCTTCAATTTAATGGTTGGGCAGGAGCTTTTCGAGTTATCCCTAATACTATCAAAAATATTGAAGAATTAAATCTTCCTCCAATCCTTTATGAATTTATTCAAAGAAGACAGGGTTTAATTTTGATTACTGGACCAGCTGGTGTTGGCAAATCAACTACTTTAGCAGCTATGATTGATGAAATCAATCATACAAGACAAGCCCATATAATTACTATTGAAGAACCAATTGAATATATTTTTACTCCAGATAAATCAGTTATTTCTCAAAGAGAAATTCCTACTCATTCACCTACTTGGCATCGAGCTTTAAAAGCAGCTTTAAGAGAAGACCCAGATGTTATTATGATCGGTGAGCTTCGAGATGCAATTTCTATTTCGATTGCTTTAACTGCCGCTGAAACTGGTCACTTAGTTTTAGGAACTTTACATACCAATTCAGCTTCTCAAACAATTGATAGAATTATCGATGTCTTGCCAGAATCACAAAAAAATCAAGCTAGGCTTCAGTTAGCTTCAACTTTGATAGGTGTTATTTCGCAAAGATTAGTTCCCAAAGTTACTGGAGGTCGAGTTCCAGCTTGTGAGATTTTAATTGCTAATAATGCTATTAGAAATTTAATTCGAGAAAATAAAGTTTACCAAATTGATAATGTAATCGATACCTCTTTACAGGAAGGAATGATTTCTTTAGATAGATCATTAGCTAATTTAGTTCAATTGGGTCATATTTCTTTAGATAAGGCTTTAGAATTTAGTCTTAAACCAGAAAGATTAAAATATTTGCTTGAACAATGAGATTTGAATACCGGGCTTTTACTAAAGAAGGAGAATTAAAAAAAGGAATAATTACTGCTTCTTCAAAAGAAGAAGCTTTAAAAATTTTACAAGATCAGGACCTTTTAGTTACTTATTTATCTGAATCAAAAATCAGATTATTAGAGATTTTTTTAAGGAAACCCGGTTTAAATGATATTTATCTTTTTTCAAGACAATTAAGTTATTTAATTAAAGCCCAAACTCCTCTAGATGAAGCTGTAAAATCTCTTTCTGAAACTACTCAAAATTTAGTTTTTCGTGATATTTTAATTCAAATTTATAATGACCTAATTTCTGGTGTTCCTTTCTCTAATTCCTTAGAGAGATTTCCTGATGTTTTTGATGCTTACTTTGTGGGAATGATAAAAATCGGTGAAAAGGTTGGTACTTTAGATGAGACCTTAATTTATCTTTCTAAACACTTAGAAAACCAAATCAAATTCAGAAATAAGGCTCTTCAAGCTTTAATTTACCCAGCTATTGTTTTTGCTATGTTTATTGTGGTGATGCTTGTCCTTTTTTATTATGTAATTCCTCAAATTACTAAAATGTTTGTTGAAAATAACATCCCTTTACCAACTATTACCCGTATTTTTCAATTTATTTCTGATTTTATTTTAAATTTTGGAGTTTTCTTTTTAATTATTGTTATTGCTTTCTTTTATTATCTTTTCAAATATTTTCGAACAAAAGAAGGAAGAAAAATATTTTTTGAATTTATAAATTATGTACCAATTTTGAATTCTCTTTTTAAAAATATTTATACTGCTCAATTTTTAGAATCTCTTTTTTATTTAACTAAAGGCGGTGTGCCTTTGGTTGAAGCATTAGATATTATTAAACAAAGCATAGCTCATCCTGCTTATGAATATGCTTTAGAGTATATGATTGAAGAAGTAAAAAAGGGAAAACCATTAAGCGAGTCAATGGAGGAGTTTTCAGATATTTTTCCTATTATTATTATTCAAGCAATGAGAACAGCAGAAAAAACTGGTCAAATGAGCGAAATTACTTTTACTCTTTTAGAGTTTTATTCAGAAACAGTAGAAACTCAATTTGCTAGTTTAGGTGAAGCTTTACAGCCATTTCTTATTTTAATTTTAGGTGGTGGTTTAGGTCTTTTAGAGGCTTCTCTTTTAATCCCTTTGCTTAACTTGACTAAATATATTCAAAACTTTTAAGATGGCAATTTTCTTTTTTATCTTTGGTCTTTTTTGGGGATCTTTTTTAAACAATGTTGCTTATCGGCTTAAAACTGGCGAAAGTTTTTTCTTAACTCGTTCTCATTGTCCTATTTGTAAAAAAACCCTTTCAGTTAAAGAATTAATTCCTCTTATAAGTTTTCTTATTCAAAAAGGACGATGTTTAGGTTGTCAAAGTAAGATTTCTTTAAGATATCCTTTAACAGAAATTTTGACAGCAATTTTTACTTTTACTCTGGCTTTAATTTTTAAACCTTGGATAAATTTCTTCTTTTTAATTGAATTCCTCTTTTATTTTTTTCTTTTTTCAGTTATCTTTATTTTAGCTCTCTATGATTTTGATACGCTTTTAGTCGACGACCGCTTTTTGCTTTTTTTATTTTTTTTGGGTTTAATTTTTGTTTTCTATCATACTTATTTAAAAATTCCTTATCCGGATTTTAGTTATCTTTTAAATTATCTTTTTATTTTACCTCCTTATTTAGAAACTTTATTTTCGAGTATCTTTTTAAGTTTTCTTTTCTTTTTTATTTATTTAATTACCAAAGGCGAAGGTTTGGGTTTTGGCGATGTAAAAACAGTTTTTGTTATTGGACTTTTTTTAAAATTTGGTGATGCTTTAATTTTTTTAGTTTTTTCTTCTCTCTTAGGTTCTCTTTATGGCTTAATTTTATTTTTAAAAGAAAAAAATCTTAAAAAACCAATTCCTTTTATCCCCTTTTTCTTTTTGGGACTTTATTTCACTTTAGTTTTAGGTAAAACTTTTTCAGCCAAATATTTAAATTTAATTTCTTTTTGATTTTTTGTTAAAATTATTTTATGTTTGATAAAGAGAAGTTAAAACATTTTGCTTATTTAGCCAAAATTACTTTAACCGAAGAAGAACTGATTAAATTTTCTAGTCAACTTCAAAAAATTTTAGCTTATGTTGAAAAAATAAATGAGCTTAATTTAGAAGAATTAGAACCGCTTATAAGTTTGAGTCCAGCTTTACCTTTAAGAGAAGACTTGCCAGAAGAAAGTCAAAATACCCGAGAGATTATAAATAATTTTCCTGAAAAAAAAGACGACTACCTTGTTGTTCCTAAAATTCTTTAAAATCTAAAAGAATTTAAAAAAGCGAAAAATTTAGAAATTTGAAAAGAAATTATGGCACTGGTTAAAAAACCACCAATTGTTGTTATTTTAGGCCATGTTGATCATGGTAAAACTTCCTTACTTGACTATATTAGAAGATCAAATTTGACTGGTTATGAAGCTGGTGGAATTACTCAAAAGATAGGAGCTTATGAAATAGAATTCAAAGGAGAAAAAATAACTTTTATTGATACTCCAGGACATGAGGCTTTTTCTAAGCTTAGAGAAAGAGGCTCAAAGATAGCTGATATTGGAATATTGGTTGTTGCTGCCGATGAAGGAGTTAAACCTCAAACTAAAGAAAGTTTAGAATTTTTAAAATCCTATCAAGTTCCTTTTGTTATTGCTTTAAATAAGATTGACAAGAAAGAAGCTGATCCAGAAAGAGTTTTGGCTCAACTTGTTGAAATCGGCATTATTCCAGAAAAATGGGGTGGGGAAGTGCCAGTAATTTATACTTCAGCTAAAACCGGTGAAGGTATTGATGAACTTTTAGAAACTATAATTATTTTAAGAGATATTTATGAACTTAAAACTGAAAACGAGGGCCCAGCTTCAGGTTATGTTTTAGAAGTTGTTAAAGACCCTCAAAGAGGTTTATTAGCTAGTTTAGTAATTACTCAAGGTAAATTAACTATCGGCAATTTTATTTTTACTGCTTCAGCTTATGGAAAAGCTAAATTTTTAGAAGATGATTTAGGAAGAAAAATTAATGAAGCTCAACCATCAAAACCAGTTTTAGTAGGTAATTTTGAAATTTTACCTTCAGTCGGAGAAGAATTTAAAGTTGGTTTGGAAAAAGAAAAAGAAGAAATTCAAAAAATTTTACAAGAAAAAGAAAAAGAATATTTCAAAAAATTTATTTTTGTTTCAACCGAAACTCAAGGCGAGCTTAATTTAATTGTTAGAGCCGATCATTTAGGTTCACTTGAAGCCTTAGATAAGATTTTGACTAATTTAGCAAACAAATTTCAAAAGAATATAAAAATTATTAAACAAGATTTAGGTCCATTGACTAGCCAAGATATTGATTTAGCTAAAGATTTTAATGCTCTTATCTTATCATTTAATGTGAAAACACCAAAAACTTTGATAACTTCTCTTCAAAATTTAGGAATTAAGTTAATTGAAGAAAATGTAATTTATCGACTAGAAGAAAAATTAGAAAAAATAATTACTGGTGAAGAAGAGACTAAAAAAATGCCCAAAGGTAAATTGGAAGTTTTAGCTACTTTTAGTAAAACGAAATTAAAAAAGACAATTGGTGGCCGGGTTATTTTGGGAAGGATAAAACTTGGTGATAAGGTTTTGATTTTAAGAAACGAAGAGGTTGTTGGTAAGGGGAAAATAATCAGCCTAGAAAAAGATAAAGTTCCTACAGAAGAAGTTAAAGAAGAACAGCTTTGTGGCTTAATAGTTGAAACTTCAAAAGAAATAGAAGTCGGTGATATAATATTAGCAGAATGAATCTTGAAAAAATTAACCGCTTACTTATTTTAGTGATAGTTATTAGTTTTATTATTTTCTTTACTTTGCTCAATTTCAGATTTGCTCAAGAATACCCCCAAGTTTTTAGCCCAACCGAGGAAATAGAAAATTATGTTACTTCTGAAATCCCGCAGCCTCTTTTTCAAGAAATTATGCCGACTTCGAGTTATTGAAAATTTGTTCAGCTAAATCAAAAGGATTATAACTAACTACTGAATTCATAAAAACCTCTAAACTACCAAAATCACTAGTAATTTTTGAAGGTTCTTCTCGGTCAACCAAAAAAGTTAAATTAGGCAATTTAGGAGCAAAAACTAAAGAAAGCAAATTAAAACTTTGGAAACCTATCCTTCTTAATTTCTGAAAATAAAACCAAAAAATTTCTCCATTTATTTTTTCTAATCTGCCTTCAAAATTAATTTCACTTTGTTTAACCGGCGTAAGATTAAGCCAAATCTTAAAATCTTTTTCTTTTTTAGCTAATCCTAAAAATTCTAAAACTTGAAAAAGGTCATCAAAATAAGAAGTTTTATAAACTTGTTCATAGTTTTCTGTTAAGAAAATAAGATTTTCGAATTTTGAGGGCAGGTGATAATAAGAAAGGAGTTGAAAATGCGGATGATAAATACTTGCTCCTGCTCGATAATGAAAGTTCCAAATTAGGATTCCTATTTTTGTTTGAAACTTTTCTTTTATTCTTTCAAACCAATTATTAGCTAATTCTAAAGCTTGAAGAAAATCCTTTTCAGTTAAATCATCTAATTCGTGCTTTTTAAAAAATAAAACGCTATGAAAAGGAGCCATTTTAGAAATATTAGCGACAATTTCAGCGCTTTGATTTTTAATTCTGCCTAATTCATCGCCAATAGTTTTTGATTCTCCATTGCAAAAGGGATCGTATTCATCTCTAAAAATTTCTCCTCCCTTGGGTAAGTGTCTTCTTCCTCTTTTAGGATTAAAAATAGTTTCTGTTTTTAAAATTTTGTTTCGAATGATAGTAATTTTTTGATTTAAAAATTGAGGAAAAACTTCTTTAGCTCGGGGATCAACTAAATCAACTTGATACTCTTCAATTTCGAAAATTCTCTCAAAAATTTTTTTGATTTCCTTATTTGAAGAAAGTTTTTTCTCAAAAATCTCTTTCATATTTTTTTAGAAAATAATCTTTGCTTAAATTAAGCTCGTTAGGTAATTTAGTTTTGAGTTTTTCTAAAATTATTTTAAATTCATTTTTAATAAATTCTAAAATTTTCAATTCTTCAGCTGTCCATTTTTTTAAAACTAAATCAGCTGCAACTTTTCTTTTTTTGCCTTGAATGCCAAATCTTAAGCGCCAAAAATTTTTATTTTTTATTTCTTTAAAAATTGATTCAACTCCCTTATGACCACCACTGCCTGTTTGAAAACTAATTTTAAATAAAGGAAAAAAAAGATCAGCTTCATCATGGATAACTAATAAATTTTCTGGTTTAAGCTTAAATTTTTCTAAAAGTTCTTTAACTCCCTTACCGCTCGTATTCATAAAACCTTTATTAGAAGCTAAAATTAGTTCATCATAATAACCAAAATAAGAATTTTTAGCTTCATTTTTTTCTTTTAGATAAGAATCAATTATCTCCTTACCAATATTATGTCGAGTGTTTTTAAACTCTTCACCTTCATTACCTAAACCAAAAATAATTTTTATCTTCTCTTTGTTTTTCATGTTATAATTATTTTAAGAATTAATTTTGAGAAAAGTAATGTCTAAGAAATATTTTTTAGAAATTTTAGAAATTATTTTAATTTTGTCCTTTCTTTTGCCTATTAGAATTTTTTTATTTGAGCCATTTTTTGTTAAGGGTAGCAGTATGGAGCCCAATTATTATTCTTTTGATTATTTAATCGTTGATAAAATAAGCTATCATTTTACTGATCCTCAAAGAGGCGATGTAGTTGTTTTTCACCCACCATTTGATAATAAAGTTTATTATATTAAAAGGATTATTGGTCTTCCAGGAGAAAGAGTGGTAATTAAAGATTCAAAGATTTTTATTTACTCTCCAGAAAATCCGCAAGGTAAAGAGCTTAAAGAACCTTATCTTCAAGAGCATTATACTTCTGGAAGTAAGGATATTGCTTTAGGTAAAGATGAGTATTTTGTTTTAGGCGATAATCGAGAAATTAGCTCTGATTCTCGAAGTTGGGGACCAGTGAAAAGAGAAAGGATTATTGGCAAAGTTATTTTTCATCTTTCTTTTAAAAAAATTATTGACGAGATTAAACCTTTAATTTTTTAAGCTTTTATCAATGAAACTCCCTTTTACTAAACCAAAGGGAATGAAAGATAATTTTGGTAATGATGCTGAATTTTATTTAAAGCTTTATGATTTGCTTTATGACTTTTCTGTCAAATATGGATTTAAATATATCGAAACGCCTTTAGTAGAAAACGAAAAAGTTTTTACAACAAGTTTAGGGCAGACTTCGGATGTAGTTGAAAAAGAAATGTTTTATCTCAAAACTGATGAGAAAAAAGAAAAATATGTTTTAAGACCAGAAAATACAGCGCCAATAATGAGAGTTTATTTAGAAGAAGGCCTTTATTCAGAACCTCAACCTCTCCTTTTCTTTTATATTGGAAAAATGTATCGCAAAGAAAATCCTCAAAGAGGAAGATTAAGAGAATTTACTCAATGGGGATTAGAAATTGTTGGTTCGGAAAATTCTTTTGCTGATTTTTATATTATTTTTACGGGTTATAAATTCTTAAAGGAAATTTTAAACTTTAGCGAGATTAAAGTTAAGTTAAATAGTTTAGGTTGCGAGAAATGCCGACCTAAATATAAGAAAAAATTAACTTCCTATTATCGAAGATATAAAAATAAAATTTGCCATGACTGTCAGAGAAGATTAAAAGAAAATCCTTTAAGACTGCTTGATTGTAAAAATGCTATTTGTCAGCCATACAAGAAAAATGCTCCTAATATTTTAGATTCTCTTTGCAAATTTTGTTCTCTTCATTTTCAAGAGATAATTTCTTATTTGGATAAAAGCGAAATTAACTATGAACTTGATTACACCCTAGTTAGAGGTTTTGACTATTATGAAAGGACTGTTTTTGAATATTTTCTGCAAGAAGATAATTTAGCTTTAGGTGGTGGCGGGAGATACGATTTGGGAAAAATTTGGGTTAATACTCCAACTCCAGCTGTTGGCTTAGCTTTAGGCCTTGAAAGATTAAAACTAATTTTAGAAGAAAAAGGGATTGAGCTTAAATATTCCCCCAAACCAGATGTTTTTGTTGCTTATGTAGGTGAAGAACTTAAGATAAGAGCTTTTCAAATTATTGAAAACTTAAGAAATGAAGGTTTGAATGTCAGCTTTAATTTTTTTAAACAATCCTTAAGCCAACAGCTTGAATATGCTAATAAAATTGGTGTAAAATATGTAGTAATTGTTGCTTTTGAAGAATTAAGTAAAAATTCAGTTATTTTAAAAGATTTTGAAAGTGGAGCTCAAGAAACCATTTCTATTTCTAAATTGGTCAATGAAATTAAAAATAGATTAACCTCTCAAAATGTCTGATTGTGTTTTTTGTAAAATAGCTACGAGACAAATTGAAAGTTATATTATTGAAGAGTCAGAAAATTTTTTAGCTTTTTTAGATATTCATCCCCATGCTCCTGGTCATACTTTGCTTATTCCTAAAAATCATTTTAAAAATTTATCTGAATTACCAGAAAACTTAGGGGAGGAATTTGTTAAAATTGCTAAAAAAACTGCTTTTCTTTTAAGTAAAGCTTTTAAAACAGAACATTTCACCATTGGAATTAATCAAGGAAGTTTAGCTGGTCAAACAATCGACCATCTTCATATTCATTTTCTTCCTCGTTTTCCTAATGATAAAGGCGGTTCTATTCATTCAGTTGTTTATAATAAACCCGAAGAAGACTTGTCGGCAATTTATCAAAAAATCTTGAAAGTTAAAAATGAGAGTTAAAGCTAAAAGAAAAGAAGGCGAATCTTTAAGCCAATTTTTAAAAAGATTTCTTAATCGATATGCTAAAAGTGGCTTAGCTTTAGAAATCAAAGAAAAAATGTATCGTCAGCGAAAACCAAACGAAAGAAGAAAATGGGAAGCTCGTCTTTATCGATTAAAACTATCTAGTTTTATTAAACAAAAAATAAAAGAAGGAATGCCTTTTAGTAAAGCCTACGAATTAGGGAAAAGATATATTAATTACATTAAATATTCAGGTAGAGAAGATTAATGAATGAAAGAATTTTAGGAATTGATTTAGGGAGTAAACTTCTAAAATTATGTTTAGCAGAAAGCGATCAACTAGGCGAAGTTAAAATTTTAACCACTCTTAATAAAGAAATCTCCTCTTTTCGCAATGGAGAAATAATTAGCGAAGATGACTTTTTAAACGAAGTAATTAATTTTTTAGTTGATTTTTTGGAAAACTTTAAAAGTAAAAAAAATAGAATTTGTCTTTCTTTTTCTTCTTCAACTTTTACTTTTCAAAAAATAAGACCAAAATCTTTAGTTGATAGTAGATATGTTGAAGAAAATGATATTAAAAAATGTAAGCAATTAGGAAAAACTTCCTTAATTTCTTCATCTCAAGAAATAATTTACGAAGAAGCAAGTAAATTTTATCTTGATGGCTCAAATACTCCTGTTAGAAATCCTTTAGGATTAGAAGCTCGGTATTTAGAAGTTGAACTTGGAGTTATTCAAGTTTTTAAAGGTTTTTTTCTTAAACTTTTAGAGATTTTTAAAGATAATAAAATCTCAATCGAAGTTTTTTTACCTAATCCTCTCGGAGCATCTTTAAGCGTTCTTGATCAAAAAAACAAAGAAGAAGGTTCGGTTTTAATAGATTTTGGATTTCAAACAGTTAGTTTAGTTTACTTTTATCAAGGAGCTATAAATCACTTTCAAGTTTTTCCCTTTGGTTTAGAAAATATCTTAAGTGATTTTTTAAATGAATATAATCTTAATCCAGAAGAACTTTTTAGCTTTTTAAAAAATTTGAAAGATGTTAATCAGAAGAAAAATTTTAAATTAGGAAAAAACAAAATTTCTTATCAATCTTGGAAAAAACTTTTAGAGAAAAAAATTAATTTTCTTTTTAGAAAACACGGATTAATAGAAACCATTGACAAACTAAAGCATCAAGGACCAATATTAGGAGGCATTTATCTTTTAGGAGGTATTTCTTTTTTCCCAGAAATAGAAATAAGTTTAAGAAAAATTTTAAAAACCCCGGTTAAAAAAGCTGTTGATTTAAAAAAAGAATTAAAAGAAGAAGATCTGATTTATTTAAATGCTTGGGGAAATACTTTGTTTTTGGTAAAATATAGTGAAAAAGAAGATACTTTTAAAGAAATTCTTTCAAGCTTAAAAAGATTTTTTAGCAATTTATTACCATTTTAAAATGAGAGAGGTTTATTTAGATTACGCTGCCACCACTCCTTTAAGAAAGGAAGCTCGAGAGGCAATGGAAGTTTATTTTCAAGAAATCTTTGCTAATCCTGTTAGCCTACATTCTTTTGGACAAAAAGCTTTGAAAGCAGTTGACGAAGCTCGAAATAAAATAAAAGAAATTTTAAATGCTGATGATTTTCGCGAAATTATCTTTACAGCTTCTTCAACGGAAGCCAATAATTATGCTTTGAAAGGCCTAGTTTTTTATTTTTACTTTAAAGCTAATTATAAGAAGGTTCAGATAATCACTTCTTCCATTGAGCATCCATCAGTTCTTGACCCTTTAGCTGATTTAGAAAATTTAGAAATAGCAGAAGTTATTTATCTTGCTCCCGAAAAAAATGGTTTAATCAATCCTCAATCAATAATTGAAAATCTTAAGGAAAATACGGTTTTAGTTAGTCTTCACTATATTAATAGCGAATTGGGTAATAGACAAAAAGTAGAAGAAATCGGTAATCTACTTGAAAAAATTAATAAACAGAGAGAAAGGAAAATTTTTTATCATCTTGATGCTGCTCAAGCGGGTTTAACCGAAGAATTAGATGTTAAAAAATTAAAATGTGATTTAATGACCCTTTCTTCTCATAAAATTTATGGACCAAAAGGAATAGCTGCTCTTTATTTAAAATTAGGCACACCACTTTTGAGGCTAATTTCTGGTTCAGGCCACGAATTTGACCTTCGAGGAGGAACTGAAGCTGTTCCTTTAATTGTTGGTTTTGCAAAAGCCTTTGAGTTAGCTTATCAAGAAAGAGAAAAAAATAAAAATCATTTTATAGAAATTCGAGATTACTTTCTTAAAAGATTACAAGAAGAAAAGATAACTTTTGAAGTTAATACTAATTTAGAAAATTCTTCGCCTAAAATTCTTAATCTTTATTTTCCTTCAAAAACAGCTGAAGAAATTTTTCTTTATCTTGATTTAAATGGGGTTTATGTTTCTCCAGGAACAGCTTGCAAATCAAGATCAGCTGAGCCAAGCTATATGGTAGCTGAAGTTTTTAAAAGCAAAGAAAGAGCTAAAAGAAGTCTTCGCTTTTCTTTCGGATTAGAAACAAATTTTGAAGATATTGATTATTTAGTTAGTCTTCTCAAAAAAATTTTGTGATATAATAAAAAATGGCAATGAGAAAAAAATTATTAATTCCACTTTTATTATTTATTTTTGGATTTTTTGCCTTTTCTTTTACTTTTAGTAGTCAAAATTTTCTTTCTCAAGTTAATGATATTTTTGAAAACTTTTTAAATTTTTTTAAATCCTCTCCGACTAGCAGTTTTCAAACCTCAACCTCTCCTCAATTTTTAAAACCATCATCTTTTTCTCAAAGAACCTCTAGTTTACTCCTTTTACCTTATTTAGAATCAGAAATAACCGATATAGTTAAAAAAGCATCACCCGCTGTAGTTAGCATTGTTATTAGTAAATATGTCCCAATTATTGAAGAATATTATTCCAATCCATTTAAGGAATTCGATTTACCTCCAGAATTAGAGCCATTTTTTAAATTTGAATTTGAAGTTCCTCAGTATCGAACTAAAGGTTATCAAAAGCAAGAAATCGGTGGAGGTACTGGTTTTATAATTTCCAGCGATGGTTTAATTTTAACTAATAAACATGTCGTTGATGACGAGAAAGCCGAATATACAGTTTATTTGAATGATGGCAGAAAATTTAAAGCTCGAGTTTTAGTTAAACATCCGATTGATGATATTGCTTTGATTAAAATTGATGCTCAAAATTTACCAACTTTAAGATTAGGTGATTCAGATAATTTACAAATTGGACAATTTGTTATTGCTATTGGTAATGCTTTAGGGGAATTTCAAAATACTGTTAGTTTTGGAGTAATTTCTGGTCTTAAAAGAAATATAGTAGCTTCTGATTCTTCTGGTAAAGTAGAAAGATTAGAAGGTTTAATTCAAACAGACGCAGCTATTAATTATGGTAATTCTGGTGGTCCTTTGATTAATATCTATGGAGAAGTTGTTGGCATTAATACCGCTATTGTTTCTGGAGCTCAGAATATTGGTTTTGCTATTCCAATTAATCGAGCTAAAAGAATGATTGAAGATTGGCAAACACAAGGAAAAATTGAAATACCCTTTTTAGGAATAAAATACCTTTTAATTGATGATAAAGTTAAAGAAAAATTCAATTTGCCATTTGATTATGGAGCTTATATTTATACCGAACTTAAATCAGAAAAAGCAATAATTCCTAATTCTCCAGCTGAACAATCAGGACTTCAAGAGGGAGATATTATTTTAGAGGTTGATGGTGAGAAAATAACAACTCAAAATACTTTAGCTCAAATAATAAGAAAGAAAAAAGTTGGTCAAGTAGTTAATTTAAAAGTCTGGCGTCAAGGAAAAATTTTAGAAATTAGAGTAAAACTCGGGAAGTTACCAGAAAATCTTCTTTCTCAATAACATTTAAATAATAAAGAGCTTTTTCTAAAGTTGAATAAATAAGTTCTATTTCTTCTTCCTTTAAATCACTCCTCGGTTGTTTTTCTAATAAACTAATTATTTTAATAGCCTTAAGAACATCTTCTTTATTAGGAAGGTCTTCATTAGGAATATTTTTTATTTTTTCTTCAACATCTTTTCCTTGAAAACCGAAAATTTCAATAACTTCTAAAAAAAATTTTTTTAAAGCTATCAAACCATTAAAATGATTTTCTAAATAAACCTTTTTTACTTCTTCATAATTTAATTTTTTATCTTTAACTCGGCGATAATATTTAATTATTTCAAACAAACCAATCCAAAAACCAATCTCATCTTGATTTTTGATTTCTAAATAAAGCCAAAATAGAAGAAGATTTAAAGAATAAATCAAAGAGGCAAAAAAGATAATAGCTTTAATTGTTGAAAAATTGTCTAAAAAAAATTTAAAAACTGTTTCTTCAATTAACATTATTCAAAGCCTATTTTTCTTAAAAAGTTGAAAATAGTTTCTTCCTCAAAAAGGTTAGCAACAAGTTGAACGCCAACAGGCAGCTTTTTACCTTCTTCTTCGACAAAGCCCAAATTAAAAGAAAGGGCTGGTAAATAAGCTAAATTAATAGGTACAGTAAAGATATCAGAAAGATACATCGCTAAAGGATCTTCGGTTTTTTCTCCTAATTTAAAAGGTAAAGTTGGTGAAGTAGGCATTAAGATTAAATCAACTTCATTAAAAGCTTTTTGAAAATCTTCAAAGATAAAACGACGAGCCTTTAAAGCTTGTTTATAATAAGCATCATAATAACCATAAGATAAAACAAAAGTACCTAAAAGAATTCTTCTTTTAACTTCATCGCCTAATCCATATTCTCTTGATTTAAAATATTTTTCCCATAAATCTTGTGTTTTATAAGAAAAACCATATCTAATTCCATCATAACGAGCCAAATTGGAGCTTACTTCAGCTGTCATTACTATATAATAAGTAGGTAAAGCATAAGGAAGAGAAGGAAGAGAAATTTTTTTAATTTCATAATTAATTTTTAAATTATCTAAAAATTTTTCTAAAAGATTTTTGATTCTTTCATCTACTCCCATCTCGAAAACTTCTTGAGGAACTCCAATTTTTTTAACCTCTTTAATTTTTGGCTGATAATTTTGAGTAGTGCTATCTTTTTCATCTCTTCCTCTAATTATCTTAAAGATTAATTCTATGTCTTCTAATTTTCGAGCAAAAGGTCCAATCACATCAAGAGAAGAAGCCATAGCTATTAAACCGTATCGAGAAACAGCTGAATAAGTTGGTTTTAAACCATAAACACCGCAAAAGCCTGCAGGTTGTCTAATCGAACCACCAGTATCAGAGCCTAAGGCAATTGGAACCAATCCACCACCAACAGCTGCTGCTGAACCACCAGAAGAACCTCCAGGAACTCGAGTATGATCAAAAGGATTTAAAGTAGGAAAATAAGCTGAATTTTCAGTTGAAGAGCCCATAGCAAATTCATCAAGATTAGTTTTACCAATAATAATAGCTCCAGCTTCCTTTAATTTTTCAATAACAGTAGCATCATAAACAGCAAGATAATTTTCTAAGATTTTTGAACCTGCAGTACATCTTTCTCCCTTCACTAAAATATTATCTTTAACAGCTAAAGGCACTCCCCACAAAGGCAATTCTTTATCTTTGTTTTTTAGTTCTTCTAAGAGTTTAAAAGCTAAATCTTCAGTAAAAAAAAGAAAAGATTTTAAATCAACATCTTCCTCTCTTAAAAATTCAAAATATTTTTCATAAACATCAAAAGGATTATTGTTTAAAACTAAATTTTTGAACTCCTGGATGGTTAAATTTTTAAAATTCATTAAATTAATTATAAACAATTTTCTCTTTATTTTTAAAAGCTATTTCTTCTAATTCTTTAATTTTTTCTTTAATTTTCTCTTCAATTTTTATAACTTCCATTAAATTAGCCCTTGTTTTTACTTTTGGAGGGATAAATAAAGAACAGCAATCTTCTCCCGGTAGCCGAGAAATTTCTTCGGTTCCAATTTTTTTAGCTAGATTAATTATTTCTTCTTTGTCATAAGAAATCAATGGTCTTAAAATTAAAGATGAAACTGCTTGGCTGATAGTTTCTAAATTCTTTATCGTTTGAGAAGCTACTTGTCCTAAGCTTTCTCCAGTAATTAGAGCATCAACTCCAAGTTCGCTTTTAAGTTTTTCAGCTAACCTCATCATTGTTCTTCGATAAAAGATAACTAAATACTCATGGGGGATGTTTAAATAATAAAATTTTTGAATTTCCAAAATATTAATTAAATAAAGTTGACTTCCTAAATTAAAGCGATTCAAAACGCCGACCAATTTTTTTACTTTTTCTAATGATTCAAAACTTGTTTGAGGATAACTATGAAAATGAAGAAAATAAATTTTCAATCCTCTTTTCATTGCTAAAAAAGAAGCTACTGGCGAATCAAAGCCCGTCGAAAGCAAAGCAACTCCTCTACCACTTGACCCTACAGGCAAACCACCCAATCCTTTTTCTTTTTCGAAAAAAATAAAAAAATTTTTATTTTTGTAATAGACAAAAATTTTATTTTCAAAATTTTGGGAAGAATAACTCATTCCTTTTTCTTCTTCTAAAAATTTTCTTATTTTTTCTTTAAGTTGAATTGAGTTTAGCGGAAAATCTTTATCTCCTCGAATAACTTCAAGATTAAAAAATTTCCCTAAGTCTTTATTTTTTAAAAATTCTAAAACTTCATTTAAATCTTTTACTCGAAAAACAGGTGAAAAATTATGAAGGCCAAAAATTTCTTTTAATTGTTGACTAATATCAGTTTTAGTTTTTAGAAAATAAACACCTCCCCAATTTTTAAGTTCTAAAATTTCTTCTTTTAATTTCTTTTTAAGATTCTTTTCAAAAATCTTTTCAAAATATCTTCTATTTTTTCTTTTTAAAACAATTTCACTTACTCTTAAGAGAAATTCCATTTTTATTTTTCTAATTTATTTTCATTTTTAAATTTTTCTATTTTAAAACTTATTCTTTCTGGTTCAAACTTTATAATTTCTAACTCGTCTTTAAGTCCAACAACATCTTTTTTGTTTAAGCTTAAAAAATAATTGCCTTCACTTGAATCCCTCAAATCAATAACCACTTTAACTGAATTTTCTTTAAGATTATTAAAATCAGTATCCCGCCCCCGAAGAGAAATTTTAACTTTACTAGGATTTAATTTAGAAACAATCAAACCTTCATTGAGATTCTTAAATTCAATACCAGCTTCAATTGTTTTTTGAATTGTAGACCGATTGAAATTAAGAGAAACCCAATAGCTTAAAATTAGAAAAAAACTTAAAATATAGATTAAAAACATTTTTCTTATTTTTTTAAAGTCAAGAAAAGAAAGTATACCCCTAAAACCATTCTTATTCTCTAATAATTGATAAAAATTTAAAAGTTCCTCTTTAATTTTTTCTAAACTTAAATCATAATAAATTTTTCCTTCTTTAGCTAAAGAAATTTTTCCATTTTCTTCTGAAACGATCAGACTTAAGGCATCAGTTTTTTCTGTAATGCCAACCCCAGCCCGATGCCTTGTTCCTAATTTTTGCTTAAATTTATAATTTTCCGCTAAAGGCAGATGAGCAGAGACATATTTTATTTTGTCATTTTCTAAAATAACAGCTCCATCGTGAAGAGGAGAATTCTTGTTAAAGATTGAAACTAAAAGTTCTTTTTTAATTAAAGAATTAATTTCTAATTGATGAGAGATAAAATTTTCTAAATTCACTTTATTTTGAAAAACAATCAAAGCTCCTATTTTATTTTTAGCTAAATAATTAAGAGCTTCAATAATTTCTTCAATAAAAGAATTTTTAGCAACTAATTTAAACTTTCGTGATTGATTAAAAAGAATTCCCAATTTTTCTAAAAAAATCCTTATCTCTTTAGCAAAGACAATGACTAAAATTAAAATTAAAATTCCAGAAAAATAATCAAAAAAACCCTTAAGAAGTTTTAAATTAAAAATCCAAGAAGCAAAATAAGCACTTAAGAAAACTAAAACCCCGCCTAATAAATTAAAATTTTGAGTTTTGATGATAATGTAAATAAAAATACTTAAAAAAAAGGAAAGAAGAGAAATATCAATAATATCTTTAAAAGCAAGACTTTTTAAAATGCTCAAAGTGATTGAAAAATAATCCATTCTAGAGTAATTTTAACTTATTTTTAAAATTAAACATATGGTATAATATAAATAAATAATGAGTAATAAAATAGTTGAAGGAGTAGTTTATTTTTTTGCTTTGATTTTAAGTGACCTTTTGGGTTACAAATTAGTACCTTTAGAAAAATTAGCCACAACTACTACCTCAACTATTTCGGTTGAATCCACTTCAACTATTTTAAATTTTGAAACTTCAACTAAAGATATTGCTTCAGGAACAAAAATTATTTTTGAGATTAAAAATCCAACTTCGACTCTTTTTATAACCACTTCCGCTTCTTCATCTGAAAAATAGAATTTAATGAAAGAAGATTTTACTAGCCCGATTTCTTTTATTAAAGGTAAATTTGCAATTAATAATCAAGCTAAGATTTCAATTTTTGATTTAGGTTTTACTCGAAGTTATGGAGTTTTTGAGTTTTTAAGAACTTATAATCTTAAGCCTTTTTTATTAGAAGACCATCTCCAGCGACTTTTTAAATCTGCTAAAATTTTAGGAATTAAACATAATTTTAAGTTTAATTATTTAAAAAAATTAATTTTTACTTTAATTAAAAAAAACAAACATCTTAAATCAGAACTTAATATTAGAATATTTCTTACAGGAGGGGAAAGTCATGATTTTTTATTTTCTCAAAAACCAAATCTTTATATTTTGATTACTCCTTTAAAAAAACTACCTGAAAGTTATTACTCTAAGGGAGTTAAAATTATTACTAAAAATTTTCATCGCGATTTTCCGCAAGCTAAATCTCTTAATTACTCAATGCTTATTAAATTTTTAAAAGAAGCCAAAAGAAAAAAAGCAACTGAGGTTCTTTTGGTTAATAATCAAGAAATTTTAGAAGGAGCAACTTCTAATTTTTTTGCAGTCATCAAAGGAAGAGTTATAACCCCGCCATCAAATAAAATTTTAGAAGGAATTACTCGAAAATTTATACTTCATCTCTTAAAAAAGTATAGATTTCCTTATCAAGAAAGAAAATTACTAATCTCTGAAATTAAAGATTTTCAAGAGTGTTTTTTAACGGCTACCAACAAAGAAATTTTGCCAGTAGTTCAAATAGACAATTTCAAAATAAATAATGGAAAACCTGGTATAATTACTTTAAAATTAAGAGAATTATTTTATAAAGAAACAAATGAGAGACATTAATTTAGCCAAAAAAGTTTTCGAAGAAATTTATAAAGATTATGATGGCTATCAACTTTCTTCAACTGATAAAGCAAATTTAGGTATAACTAGTTCCGATTTTGTTTATGGAGAAATTTCTTTCGATGGATTTATAAATTTGTTAAGCAAAGTAAACCCCAATCAAGAAGATATTTTTTATGATTTAGGTTCTGGTTTAGGAAAACCATGTTTAGCAATTAGTTTAGTTTATAAAATAAAAAAAGCTATTGGTTTTGAGCTTTTACCTTCATTATTAAAAGCTTCTCAAGAAGTTGCCTCAAAAGCAAAAAATTACTTTTCTGATTTGAATGAAATTGAATTTAGAAAAGAAGATTATCTTAAAGCTGATTTTAGCGATGGAACAATTATTTTTGCTCATATTACTTGTTTGCCTGATGAAGAAGTAAAAATTCTTGAAAAAAAATTTCTTAAATTAAATAAAGGAGCTAGAATAATTGTTATCACTAAGCGTTTAGAAAATTCTCAAGATTTAAAAATAATTGATGAAGGAGAAGTAAGAATGAATTGGGGAATAGCCACCTATAGAATTTATCAAAGAATTTAACTATGGACTTTATTAGAAAAAATAAAAAATATTTAATAAATTTTTTAGCAATTTTATCTTTATTAGTTTCTTTATATCTTACTTTATTAAATTTCCAGGGGAAAGGACTGCAATGCGGTTTAAATGGCTGTGATAAAGTTCTTTCTAGTAGCTATAGTTATTTTTTAAAAATTCCTGTATCACTCTGGGGAGTAATTTATTTTTCTTCTATTTTAATTTTAAATTTTTTAAATAAGATTAACTTATTGAAATTTGTTTCCACTATTGGTTTTTTGTTTTCCTCTTATCTTTTATTTCTTCAATTTTTTATAATTAAAACTCTTTGTCCGTTTTGTCTAATTGCCGATTTATCAGCGATTTTGATTTTTCTTTTGATTTTTGCTATAAAATAAAAGATAAAAGATGATGAAGGAGATACCATCACGAATTGATTTTAAAGAAGCAGAAAAGGAAATTTTAAAAAAGTATGGTGAAAAAATTTTTTACATAAAAGAAAAGGATCTCAAAAACAAAAATAAATTTTGTATCATTATGCCTCCACCTAATGCTAATGGTGAACTTCATTTAGGCCATGCTCTTTTTCTTTCTCTTCAAGATGCAATGATAAGATATTTCAGGCTTAAAGGCTACACTTCATTTTGGCTTCCTGGTTTTGACCATGCTGGTTTTGAAACTCAAGTAGTTATTGAAAGAAGATTAGCAAAAGAAGGAAAAAGTAGATTTGACTATTCCGCTGAAGAATTTTATCAATTAATCAATAAATTTGTAGAAGAAAACAAGAAAAAAATTAGAGAACAAATGCAATCAATGTGGGTTTCGGCTGATTGGAGTAAAGAAAGATACACCTTTGATAAAGGAGTAATTGATTTTGTTTATTATGTTTTCGAAAAGCTTTATAACGAAGGATTAATTTATAAGAGTTTAAGGCCCATAAATTTTTGCGTTCATCATCAAACGGGTTTTTCCGATTTAGAAGTTGAATATAGAGAAGAGAGAGGAAAGCTTTATTTTCTTAAGTATTATCTTAAAGATAGTCAAGAATTTTTAACTATAGCTACTACTCGTCCAGAAACTATTTTTGCTGATGTAGCTTTAGCTATTAATCCTAAAGATAAAAGATACAAATCTTATCTTGGCAAAAAAGCTTTAATTCCTCTAATCAATAAAGAAATCCCAATAATCGCTGATAATTTAGTTGATCTAAATTTTGGAACAGGGGTTCTGAAAATTACTCCAGCTCATGATTTTACTGATTGGTTGATTGCTCAAAAACACAAAATTCAAGATTATCCATCAATTATTTCTGTTGATGGTCGCTTAAATGAAAATGCTTACTTTTTAAAAGGTCTAAAAGTAGAAGAAGCAAAAGAAGTTATTTTAGAAAAATTAAAAACCGAGGGTTATTTAGTGAAAGAAGAAGAATATCTTCATAAAGTGCCTATTTGCTACAAATGTGAAAATAAAATTGAAATTATCCCAACCGAGCAGTGGTTTTTAAAAATGAAACCTTTAGCTGAATTGGCTATTAGAGCAATTCAAAAAGGAGAAATTAAGTTTATTCCTGAATATGGGAAAAAAAGAATAATCAATTGGCTAAAAGAAATTCAAGACTGGAATATTACTAGACAAATTATTTGGGGAATTCCTTTGCCTGTTTATACTTGCGAAAATGGTCATCTAAATGTAAGTAAAAATAAATTAAAAACTTGTCGTTTTTGTTATTCTAAAAATTTGCAAAGAGAAAATCATGTTTTTGATACTTGGTTTTCCTCTTCGCTTTGGCCAGTAGTTACTCTTCTTTTGAGTGGGAAAAAAATTAAAAAGAAAAAAGAAAAACTCTTGTTTAGCTCAACATATTTTGAAGCCTTTTATCCGACATCGGTTATGGAAACTGGCCATGATATTCTCTACTTTTGGGTAGCACGAATGATTATGTTTGGTTTATATCTAACAGGTAAAGTACCATTTAAAATTGTTTATCTTCATGGAATTATTAGAGATGAGAAGGGAGAAAAAATGTCAAAATCAAAAGGTAATGTGATTAATCCTGATGAAGTCATAAAAGATTATGGAGTTGATTCTTTAAGAATAAGTTTGCTTATTAATAATCCGCCGGGAGAAGATTTAAGATATAGTTGGGAGAAAGTAACTGGAGCTAGAAATTTTGTTAATAAAGTTTGGAATATTGCTCGTTTTATTGCTTTAAATTGTCCGAAAAAAATTTTAAAGAATCCTAAAAAACCAAAACCAAAAACTCAAGCAGATAAAATGATTTTAAGTGAAGAAAGAAAAATGTTAGAAAAGTATTTTAAACATATGGATAACTTTGAAATTTACAAAGCTTTAAATGAAGTTTATTTCTATACTTGGCGAAGATTAGCTGATATTTATCTTGAAAAATCAAAAGAACAACTTAAAGATAAAAAATTAAAAAAGAACACCCAAACAATATTGGCTTATCTTTTAAATAATCTTCTTAAAATCCTTAATCCCTTTATACCAATAACCACTGAATATATAAACTTAAAAATGATTGGCAGCAAAAGGCCAATTTCACTTCAAAAGTTTTAAAATATGATTTTTATTTATATAACTAATCCTAATAAAAAAACAGCACTTAAAATAACTACTGAACTCTTAAAGCAAAAACTTATTGGTTGTGCTAATATTTTTTCAATTGATAGTCTTTACTCTTGGCAAGGAAAAATTGTCAAAGACAAAGAATATGTTTTAATTGCTAAAACTTTAGATAAAAATTATGAAAAAGTAAAAAAATTAGTTGAAAAAATTCATCCTTATTCAGTACCTTGTATTTTAAAAATTAAAATTAATGATGTCAATGAAAAATATCTAAAGTGGTTGAAAGAAGTGGTAAAATAACAATATGAAAAAGATATTTAAATTTTTATTTTTAGGAATATTGATTTTAGTTATTGCTGGTTTTATTAGTGTTAAAAATCAACAAAATAAGCCTAAAACTTTCGAGCCATATAAAATAACTGACCAAAAATATCTTGAAAGAGTAAAAAGTGATTTATCTTCTTCTTTTGCTATTGATTTAGAGTTAAATAAAGAAGTGCTTTTTGGTCAGCTCGGAGAAAAAGATGCGAAAATTAATTTATTGGAATATAAAAAATATGATGAACTGAATTTTCCAGGAGCAGGCAAACTTAAAGCAGATGAGAATTCAAAAATTTTATATTTTCATTTAAAAGTAAAAAGACTATCAGGAGAATATCACAATCATATAGTTAATTCAAATATTTTAGGCCTTGCTTGCGATAAAAACTTTTCTTATTGTTATAGTTTAGATTTTAGAAAAAGAGAACCAGAAGAGGGAATAATTACTGGTCAAGGTGAAAGAGATTTTTATATTGCTGGTTTTGTGCCCAAAAATGAAAAATTAAATTATGGAGTTTTTTACTATACTTTTTATCAGAAAGATATTATCGGCGCTTCTCCTTCAGAAAGTTTTTATTTTGCTAAATTTAAGCTTTATTAACGTATTATTGTGTATATTTTATTGTGTATATTATTATTTTATTGCCAAAGCCCCTTTCTTCTAATAATTTTATCAATTCTTGGTTTTCTTTACTTACATAACAGCTTCCACCTATTTCTTCTAACCTACCTAAATTCTTTATTGGTGCATTTCCAAAATAAGCGTTCCACCCTATTCTTCTTAAATTCCCTAAATCTTCTACTTGTGAATTTTCAAAACCAGCATATCCCCCAATTTCTTCTAAATTGTTTAATGTTTTAATTATTGAATTCGTAAAAATAGCATCCCCCATTATTCTTCTTAAATTCCCCAAATCTTCTACTTGTGAATTTCTAAAATTAGCATATCCCCCAATTTCTTCTAAATTTTTCAATGTCGTGATTTTTGAATTCGCAAAAATAACAGACCCTCTTATTCTTCTTAAATTCCCCAAATCTTTTACTTGTGAATTTCTAAAATCAACATCTTCTCCAATTTCTTCTAGATTGTTTAGTGTTGTGATTCTTGAATTCACAAAAGTGACAGATCTTCCTATTCTTCTTAAATTCCCTAAATCTTCTACTTGTGAATTTGCAAAATAAACATACCCCCCAATTTCTTCTAGATTTTTTAATGTTTTAATTCTTGAATTTCCCAAATAAGCATTTCCACCTATTCTTCTTAAATTCCCTAAATCTTCTACTTGTGAATTTCTAAAATCAGCATCTCCTCTGATAAATTTTAAATTATTAGGAAACTTCGTCCACGTTTGTGCTATTTTAGAAGTAAAATCTCCCCATAAAACAACTGTTTCATCTGTAACTTTATCAGCTTCTAAAGCAATTTGATCTTCCCTACAATCAAAAATTTTAGCTAAATCTTTTTCAAGATCTCGCCCTCTTAAAATTTCTTCTATCCTCGGATCTCTTTCATAACCAAATCCTATTATTTCTCTATCTATTTCATACAAAAATCTTAGTTCTTCAGATGTTAATTCCTGCTTTTGTAAATGTTTTATATAAATTTCAGCTAATCTCCTCATATCTTGAGCTGCCCTGAGATATCTTTCTGAACCAGCAAGTTTTCTTTTTTCTCCTTCTATTTCTAATCCTTCAGTTAAAGCTTCTTCAACAATAGGAGCAATATATGGATCCAGGTTTTGACCCTTTGCAATTCCTCTTATTTCAGTTATTTGATTTAAATCTCTATTAAAAACTATCGCTACTCTAGGAACAATACCATTTGAAAAATGAATGAGATTTTGCCATTCTTTTCGTTGTTCTTCAGTTAAATTAATTAACCCCGACGGTTTTTTTTGTTCTTTTCTAATAAGTTCATTAATTAATAAAGCTAAAGCTTGAGAATTAAGTTCAGGAAAAGGAGCAACTGTTGTTTTTGTTCTCTCATTGTATTCTTTTCTTTCTTCATCATAATTTCCGCATCCTAAAACTTCAGCAAAAACCCAATATCTAAATTCAGGAGGATAATTTTCAGCCTCAGGAGAAGTTAAATAATCAAACCATCTATCTAAACTTCTTTTTTGATCTTCAATTATTTGTTGGATTAATTGTTCTTTTTCTTCTTTTGGAATTTGATAAGTTTCAAAAGATTGACCTGTTCGCTCTTCAAATAGCTTAATTACAGCTTGTCTAATTTGGGGATCTTTTAATTGTTCTCTTGTATATCCTAATCTTTCAGCAAAATTGCCTAATAAAACATTTTTAAAATAGTCTTCTGGTATCCTTTCGGGTTTAATAATAAATCTTTTATAAAGTATTTGTTTTTTAAATAATTCCTTGCCCCTTTCTTTTTTTAAAATATCTATAATCCTTTGAATATAATGAGGAATTTGCTCCTCAGGCTTAGGAAGAATTTTACCTATTTTTCTTTTACTTGCTCTTGCTACCGCATTTCTAAAATCTTCAAATCCCCAATATCTTTTCTTTAAAAACCCTCCTGGTTTAAATTCTTCTGACATTTTACGATTGTTCTATTATTAGTTTATTTATTTTATTGTATCTGAATAATAATATAAAGACAACAAAAATCAAATTACCCAAAATCTCTCAGTACTTACAACCCTACCTTTACTATAGAAAAAAACATTCTTATATTCTCGAGAATATAATAATAAAAATTTCTTGTTTTTGGTTATGAAGCGACCATAAAAGAAAAAATGGTTTGGTGGTATAATAAGATAAATTAACTTTATAATGATAACAATTTATACTCTTGGGCATTCAACAAGAAAGTTGGAAAAATTGATTGATGTTTTAAAAATTTTTAAAATTGAAGTTTTAGCAGATATTAGACATTTTCCTCATTCAAGGCATAATCCTCAATTTAATAAAGAAGTTTTGGAGAATGAATTGCCTAAGCAGGAAATTGAATATATTTGGCTAGAGAAATTAGGAGGTTTTAGAAAGGGAGGTTATTTAGAATATACAAAAACAGAAGAATTTAAAGAGGGACTGGAAGAATTAATAAAAATAGCTAAAAATAAACAAGCTGCAATTATGTGTGCTGAAATTTTATGGTTTAAATGCCATCGTAGATTTGTTAGTGATGAATTAATGAAATTAGGTTTTAAAGTTTTGCATATTTATAATAAAGATAAAGTGCAAGAACATAGTTTAAGAGAAAATAAAATTAAATGTGATTAAAATGAATATTTATGAAGCAATAAAAAATTTTAATCAGCAATTTGAATATGAGCCTAAAATTGAAAATGAAGATAAATTAAAAATTAAATTTTCGAAATTTGTTGTGGGGGGTATGGGTGGTTCTAATTTAGCTCCTGATTTATTAAAAATTAGAGATCCATATCTTGATATACTTATTCATCGAAATTATGGTTTGCCTAAAATCAGCGAAAAAGAATTAAAAGAAAGACTTTTAATTGCTAATTCTTATTCTGGTAACACTGAAGAAACAATTGATTTTCTTATGAAAGGAATTGAAAAAAATTTAAATTTAGCAGTTGTTTCAACTAATGGCAAGTTAATTGAACTTGCTAAAGAAAATAATCTACCTTATATTCAAATGCCAGATATAGAAATTCAGCCACGTTTTGCTTTAGGATTTAATATTAAAGCAATTGTTAAATTAATTGGCCGTGATGATTTATTAAAGGAATTAGATGAATTAAAAAATTTACTAAAGCCAAAAGAATTTGAGGAGCAGGGAAAAGAATTAGCAGAAAAAATTAAAGGCTTTATCCCAATAATTTATTCTTCAGCAGAAAATTTAGGCATTGCTTATAACTGGAAGATTAAATTTAACGAAACTGCCAAAATTCCTGCTTTTTATAATGTCTTTCCAGAATTCAATCACAACGAGATGGCAAGTTTTGATGTAAAAAATGATAATAGAGAGTTGGTTGAAAAATTTTATTTTATTATTTTAAAAGATAAAGACGATCATCCACGAATTCAAAAAAGAATGGAAGTTTTTAAGAAAATATTTAGTGAGCGTGGTTTTAGAATAGAAACTATAAATTTTGAAGGAACTTCGATTTTTCATAAAATTTTCAATTCATTAATTTTAGCCGATTGGACAAGCTATTATTTAGCTCTTAATTATTCTCATGATCCAGAAAAAGTTCCCTTAGTTGAAGAATTTAAAAAATTAATAAAAAAATAAACATATCAAGTATACATTTAATAATCTTGGAAAAACATTTTATATATACTAAACAATATTCTAACATTCTGCAGAATATTAGAATATTTTGTATAAGATTTTTGGAAATTATTTTTGGAAATTATATATTAAAGTTAAAATTTTAGATTAACACTTTTAAATCATCATCTTGTAAAATAACCTCTTTTCTTTTTAAATCAAAATAAATTTGAATAGCTTTAACTTTAACTCCTTTTTGTTTAGCAATTTTTAAAAGTTCATAGATTTTCTGGTCAGCATCTTTATTTAGTTTAAAAGCTTTAATGTTTTTCATTCCAGCGATAAATAAGATAATTGAATTTTTATGGTTAATTAATTCTTTAATATGCTTTTGACCTCTAATTGAAGGACAATCTGGATACATAGCATAAATTCCTTTTTTCATTACTGCACTTTTAACTTCCAAAACATACTTTTTCTTTTTGTATTCAATTAAATAATCAATTAAAGAATTATTAATTCTAAAATTTCTTTTTAAAACTTTTGCCCTTTTAGCCAACTTATATAACCATTTTCTAAGGCAATTTCAAAACATCTCATTTGAAGCGAGGTATCAATAATTGAGGCAGAATCTTTTTCTTTAATCATTGATAATCTGAATTTTGTTTTCTTTCCTTTAATTGGTAAAAATATACCAATTTTTCCTTTTTTAATAAATTCTTCTAATCTTCCAGTATTATTTAAATGAGCTAAAATAGTCTTATTTTTAATTTTTGCCTTAACAATAAATTTATTTTTTCTTTCAATAATTTCTCCGATTTTAAAATTTTCAATTTTTAATAAGCACTTCATAATTTTGATTATAATTTAATCATGGAACCGAAAGTAATTCCAATTTATCATGCTTCTTTTATTTTAGATTGGGATGGGAAGATAATTTATGTTGATCCTGCTTGGGATAAAAAATTATATCAAAATCAACCAAAACCTAATTTAGTTTTGATTACTGATGTTCATTTTGATCATTTAGATAATAATGTTTTAGAAAGTTTAAGCCAAAAAGGAGAATTTGATTTAATTGTTCCGAAAGCAGTTTGTGATCAACTTTTAGAAAAACTAAAACTAAAGGCAAAAATTTTAAATAATAACGAAGAAACAAATTGGCAAGATTTTAAAATTAAAGCTCTACCAATGTATAATTTAACTCCTGAAAGACTTGAGTTTCATCCTAAAGGAAGAGGCAATGGTTATTTAATTGAAAAAGACAATTTTAGAGTTTATATTGCTGGTGATACTGAGGATATTCCTGAAATGAGAAATTTGGAAAATATTAATCTTGCTTTTGTGCCAATGAATTTACCTTATACAATGTCTGTTGAACAAGCAGTTTCGGCTGTTTTAAAATTTCAGCCGAAAAAAGTTTATCCTTATCATTATCGAGGAGAAACTGGTTTTAGTGATGTTAATAAATTTAAAGAATTGGTTGAAAAAGAAAATAAAAATATTGAAGTAATTTTAGCTAAGTGGTATTAAATTTTTAAATGATATTAAAACAGAAAAATTTGATTTTTATTTTAGGTTTGCTCGGGTTTTTAGTTTCTTCTTATTTATTTTATATTGGCATTAAAAATAATTCGCCTTTTTGTTTTCCTGATTCAAGTTGCGATTTTGTTTTGAAAAGTAAATACAGTAAATTTTTAGGACTTCCTGTTGCTTTATGGGGAGTTTTTTATTTTGGTGGTGTTTTAATTTTGAATTTTTTTGAAAAGTTTAAAGTTTTATTAAAAATTGTTTCATCTTTAGGATTAATTTTCGCTCTTTATTTAATTTATCTTCAAGTTTTTGTTTTAAAGTCTTTTTGTCTTTATTGTCTATTAGCGGATACTTCAGCAATTTTAATTTTAATCTTAAGTCTTGTTAAAATTTAATTAATGAATATTGGATTTTTTGAAGCAGAAGGTTGGGAAAAAGAAATTTTAGAAAGAGAACTTGAGGGACATAATTTAATTTTTACTTCTGATTGGTTGACAAAAGAAAATATAGATAATTTTAAAGATTTAGAAGTTTTGAGTATTTTTATTTGTTCTCAGATTAATAAAGAAATTATTGATTCTTTGCCTAATTTAAAATTTATTGCCACTCGCTCAACTGGTTATGATCATATTGATATTGAATACTGCAAGCAAAAAGGAATTTTAATTAGTAATGTGCCTGAATATGGAACAAAAACTGTGGCTGAATGGACAATTGGTCTTATGCTTAGTTTAATGAGAAAAATTTATTATGCTATTGATCAAATAAAAGAAACTGAAAGTTTTGATTTAAAAAATTTAAGAGGCGAAGAACTTGATGGAAAAATTTTAGGAGTAATTGGAACTGGAAAAATTGGCAAACAAGTAATTAAATTAGCAAAAGCTTTTGGAATGGAAATTTTAGCTTATGATGCTTATCCAGATGAAAATTTTGCTAAAGAGTATGGAGTTAAATATGTGAGTTTAGAAGAACTTTTGAAAAATTCAGACGTGATAACAATTCATGTAAATCTAAATCCTTCAACTTATCATTTAATTAATAAGGAAAATATAAAGTTAATAAAGCCGGGTGCTTATTTAATTAATACTGCTCGCGGTGGAATTATTGAAACAGAAGCTTTAGTTTATGCTTTAAAAGAAGGAATTTTAAAAGGTGCTGCTTTAGATGTTTTAGAAGAAGAAACAGAAATTAAAGAAGAATTAGAACTTTTAACTAAAAAAGATATTGAACTTACTGATATCAAAACTTTATGGCAAAATCATATTTTAATGAAAATGCCAAATGTTTTAATCACTCCTCATAATGCTTTTAATTCAAAAGAATCAATTGAAAGGATTTTAAAAACAACAATTGAAAATATCAAAGGATTTATTAATGGAAAGCCAATAAATTTAGTAAAATAATTATTCTTTACAGCAATCAATAAGTTTTTTAACAATTTCACCTAATTTTTTGAAGACAGAGCCAGTCTCTTTGTCTTCTTTATTTAATTTATCTTCATTAATTTTTTTAACCTCGCCAATATCAATTATTTTTAAATTTAAAGCCCAGAAGAGTGAATAAAGAGCATAGGCTTTATCAAATAAATCATAAGCAAGTTCTTTATTCCCTTTATCTAATTCTTTAGTGCCGACCTCAATCAATCTCATAGATGAGGCTAATAAATGTTTAGACAGACACCAAACTTCACCTTCATAATCTTTAACAATTCTTTTTAAAAGTTCTTTTCTAATTTTTCTGACTTCATTAATTAAATCAAAATATTCTGTTTTTTCTGTTTTAGCTCCAGTAAAAAAGAAATGCTCTTCAATTGAAATTAAATTCATTAAGGCAACAGATAAATCTTCATCAGCTGAAAGATCAAATTCTTCTTTGGTATTTTTAACTTTTGCAATAAATTCTTTTACTTTGAGATCTAAATTGTCCATTTTATTTAATAACTAAATAAACGACCAAACTACTGAAAATCAAAAAACTTAAAGGAATGATTACTCTTTGAAAAGGAAAGAAAACTTTGTTATTGTTTTTTGTTCTTAAAAATTTATCAAATAAGATCGATAAATAAAAAATCAGACTTCCTAAAATTATTCCTCTAAATAATTTATCTTTAATTAAAAATTCTAATTTTTGAGAAAGAATATTAGTGGAGTAGAGAGGTAAAAGCAAAAAAAGATAGTAGGCTAACAAAATTAAAATTTCTCTATAATGAAAGCGAATGTTTCTTTTATCTAACCAATCAATTGTCCAGAAAAATAAAGAAAGTACCAAAGCACCCAACCATAAACCAGTTATTAAATCATCAATTCCTAAATAACGAGAAAGTCCTAATCCAATACCAACACCAGCAATACAAACAGGGCAAACAGCTAAAGCAAGTGATGGTAAAAGGAAAATTAGTAATCTTTTCATTACTTTATATTATAATATAAATGATGAAGGAAGAAAAACATATTTTATGGTTTAATGAAATAACCAAAGAAGATGTTGGTTTGGTTGGTGGGAAAAATGCTAATTTGGGTGAAATGTATCAGAAATTAACTGATTTAGGAGTTAGGGTTCCTAATGGTTTTGCAGTAACAACAAAAGCTTATGATTACTTTATTAAAAGCAATAACTTAGAAGAAAAAATTAAGGAAATTTTGCAAAATTTAGATGTTTATAATGTTGAAAAATTACAAAAAGCAGGAGAAACAATTAGAAATTTTATAAAACAAGGTGAATTTCCTGAAGATTTAAAAAAAGAAATTTTAGATGCTTTTGAAAAATTGAAAAAAGAATATGGAGAAAATTTACAAGTTGCTGTAAGAAGTAGTGCTTCAGCTGAAGATCTTCCACAGGCGTCATTTGCTGGGCAGCAGGAAACTTATCTTAATGTAACTGAAAAAGACCTTTTAGAAAAAATAAAATATTGTTTTGCTTCTTTATTTACTGATCGAGCTATTTTTTATCGTCAAGAAAAAGGCTTTGATCATTTTGAGGTTAAGCTTTCGGCTGGTGTTCAAAAAATGGTAAGATCTGATTTGGCCAGTTCTGGAGTAATGTTTACAATTGATACTGACTCTGGATTAAATAAAGTTATTGTTATTAATGGAGTTTGGGGATTAGGAGAATTAATTGTTCAAGGAAAAGTGATTCCTGATGAATGGATTGTTTTTAAAGAAGGATTAGAAAAAGGATTTAGGAGTATTATTTCAAAAATGTTAGGTGAAAAAGTAAGAAAAATTGTTTATGCTGAAAAAGGAGGTGTAAAAGAAGTTGAAACATCTCAAGAAGAAAGAGATAATTATTCTTTGAATGATGAAGAGGTTTTAGAATTAGCTAAGATGGGAATAATAATTGAAAGACATTATCAAAGAGCAATGGATATCGAATGGGCAAAAGATGGAATTGATGGTAAACTTTATATTGTCCAAGCCAGAGCTGAAACTGTTCATTCGACTAAAAAATATAATGTTTATGAAGAATATCGTCTTAATCCGCGTCAATCTGATTTTGATCCGCATCAATCAGTGGTTTTAAAGGGTATTGCCATAGGTTCAAAAATCACAAGTGGTAGGGTAAGAGTCATTAAAGATGTTTCTAAAATAAATGAATTTCAAGAAGGAGAAATTTTAGTTACCGAAATGACCGATCCAGATTGGGTTGTTGCCCTAAAAAAAGCAAAAGGTGTAATTACTGACAAAGGAGGAAGAACTTGTTTTGAAGGAGATACAAAAATTTTGACTAATAAAGGCTTTATGAAAATTAAAGATGTTGTAGAAAAAGTTAACAGAGGTGAAAATCTATATTCATTATCTTTCGATATGAGAACTTATAAATTGGTATGGAGAAAAATTACAGAAGGCTTCAAAAGAATCTCAGCTGTAAAAAAGATTATTATTGGTAATAAAAACAATTATTTAATATCAACTCCAGACCATAGATTTTTTACACTTTTTAATAGAAAGTTAGTTAAAAGAGCCATAGAAAGTATTATAGAAAGCAAGGAGGGTGTGTTAAGTTTTATTAAAATTCCAAGATGTTTAGATAATTTTGACGGTCTGGTTGAGAGATATGAATTATCAAATGAAAAAATGTATCTTCTTGGTTCTATATTGTCTGATGGCAGTATTCAAAAAAACAAACAAGGAGGCTATATAATATCATTTTTTCAAAAAATAAATCAAGATAAAATTAATTACATCAATTTTTATAAAACTAATTTTGAAAGAATTTTTAAAAAATCATTACATCAAATAATTGATAAAAGAAATTCAGTAATAAGTTTATGCATTTATTCTAAAGATGTTTTTAACGAATTATCTCTTTTAAAATCTCAACTACCCACGATTTTATTAGGCGCAGATATTGAAAATTTGAAATATTTTCTTGCTGGAGTAATGGATGGCGATGGAAATATTAGTTCCCATCAGATCCAGATAACGGTAGGAATCAACAATAATATTTTATTAGAAAGTTTGATTATAACCCTTTTGCGATTAGGATTTGTATTTAATCTTCATAAACATAAAAGAGGGAGTTATTATGTTATTTCTATTGATAAAAAATATGGTGATGAAATTGTTAAGTATACACATAGATTAAGTAATAACACTTGTCAAAATGAAACATACCAAATATCGAAGAAAATAAACATACAGCAAAGATTTATAGCTAAACAAATTATTGGGGATATACTTGATTTAGTCAATAAACGGGGACAAATTAAATATGATTATTTTGAAAGAAATAATAAAATCTCTGATTATAAAATTAAAAATTTTATATTACCTATAATCTCAAAAATCTACAAAGATATAGAATATGAATTACGATTACTATTAGAGTCGGGTATAAATATGAAAAATGTAAAATTTTCAGATGATGAAAACGCTTCTTTAAATTATAAAAAATCAGAGGTGTATAATATCTCAATAGAAGCAATTCATGATATGGACCACAATTATATAGTCTTTTCAAGCAAATATACACCTGTTTTGGTTGCTAATTGTCATGCGGCAATAGTATCTCGTGAGCTTGGTATACCAGCAATTGTTGGCACTCAAAAAGCAACAGAGATTTTAAAAACAGGGGATAAAGTTACAATTGATTGTTCAACGGGAATTACTGGTTATGTTTATAAAGGTATTTTAGATTATGAAGTGATTGAACATAATTTAGAAAAATTACCAGAAACAAAAACAAAAATTTATGTTAATATTGGACTTCCAGATGAAGCATGGGAGAAGTGGTATTTGCCGGTAAAAGGCGTTGGACTTGCAAGAGAAGAATTTATTATTGCTGAAGAAATTAAAATTCATCCTAATGCATTGATAAATTACTCTAGTTTATCAGAAGAAATTAAGCAAAAGATTGATGAATTTACCCAAGGATACGAAGATAAAAAACAATATTTTATTGATAAATTGGCTGAAGGGATTGCTAAAATTTGTGTTGCTTACTGGCCTTATGAAGTAATTGTTAGATTTTCTGATTTTAAAACAAATGAATACCGAAACTTAATTGGCGGAGAACTTTATGAACCAAATGAAGAAAATCCAATGATTGGTTGGCGAGGAGCAAGTAGGTATTATCATCCTAAATTTAAACAAGCTTTTGAACTTGAAGTTTTAGCAATGAAAAAGGTTAGAGAAGAAATGGGGATTACAAATTTAACGATGATGGTGCCATTTTGCCGAACACCTGAAGAGGGAAGAAGGGTTATGGAGATAATCGAAAATGTTTTAGGTCCAAGAAAAGAAAAGGGTTATAAAGTTTATGTTATGTGTGAAATTCCTTCAAATATTTTACAAGCAGATGAATTTTTAGAAATTTTTGACGGCATGTCAATTGGTTCAAATGATTTAACTCAGCTTACTTTAGGAATTGATCGAGATAATGAAATTTTACAAGGTTTAGCAGATGAAAGAAATGAATCAGTTAAAAAATTAATCGCTGAAGTAATTAAAAAATGTAAAGAAAAAGGAAAATATGTGGGAATTTGTGGTCAAGCTCCTAGTGATTTTCCAGAAATTGTCGAATTTTTAGTTAAAGAAGGAATTGAAAGTATAAGTGTTAATAGTGATGTAGTGATTAAAACAATTGAGATGGTTAAAAAATTTGAAGATGAAAATAGATAATATAAAAGTAAATAAAATTTTGGATTCAAGAGGGGAGTGGACAATTGAAGTGGAGGTTGAAAGTGAAGGAATAAAAGAAAAAGCATCAATTCCATCTGGAAAAAGTATTGGCTCTCACGAAGTTATTTGTTTAGATTGTGAAAAAATTGAAAAGAATTTAGACAATTTTTTGAAAGATATTAAAAATAAAGATTTTCAAAGCTTGCAAGAACTGGATGAATTTTTAATTGAGAGAGCAGGGAAGAATAAAGAAAAATTAGGTGGAAATTTTACTTTAGGAGTTTCAGTTAGTTTTGCTCGTATTTTAGCTAAAATGAATAATCTGGAACTTTATGAATATTTACTTAGAGAATTCAATCTAAAAAGAGAAATTTTATTTCCTAAATTAGTTATTAATATTATTGGTGGCGGTGTTCATTCTTTTAATAATTTAGATTTTCAGGAATATTGGTTGGTGAGCAAAAATGAATTTTCAGAAAACTTAATTGTTCAAATTATAAATATTATTAATCAAATTGAGAAGAAATTGCCGAAACCATTAGGAAGAAATGATGAAGGAGCATTTTGCACAAACTTTAGCGACAATTATGAACCATTTTTGTATTTAAAAGAACTTAAAGATTTTGAGCTTGGAGCTGATATTGCTGCTAATCAAATAACGAAAATTGTTAATTGGAAAAATGTTTATCAAAAATTAAAACTTTTGGGTGTTAAATATTTAGAAGATCCTTATAAAGAAGATGAGTTTGAAAAATTTGCTGAACTTCGAAAAGAAGGATTTAAAGTAATTGGTGATGATTTAACAGCAACTAATATTGAAAGATTAAAAATTGCTTTAGAAAAAAGTTCTGTTGATGGTGTAATTGTTAAACCTAATCAAATTGGAACAATAACCGAAACATTTAATTTTGTTAAATTAGCTAAAGAAAATAATTTATTTACAATTTTTTCCCATCGAAGTGGAGAGACAAATGACAATTGGATAATTGATTTAGGAATTGCTTTTAATGCTAATTATTTTAAAATAGGCGTTCCTTTACAAGGCGAAAGAGCGGCAAAATATAATAGATTATTAGAAATTTATAGTAAAATTTAATCAAGGTCGGATTAAAATTTTTTGAAAAAAATGGCTTCAGATTATATACTTTTACTTTCAAGATTAATTTTAGGTCTTTATTTTTTATATAATGCTTTTAATCACTTTAAAAATTTAAATATGTTGTCGCAATATGCTCAAAGCAAAAATGTACCCGCTCCTAAATTGGCTGTGCTTGTGACTGGTATTTTACTTTTAATTGGTGGTCTTTCAATTTTACTTGGTACCTATATCCAGATCGGCGTTTTGGCTTTAACTTTATTCTTTTTACCTGTTAGTTTTATGATGCATAATTTTTGGAGTGTTCAAGATCCACAAATGAAAATGATGGAGACAATTAATTTTATGAAAAATATGGCTATTTGGGCAGGAGTTTTAGCTTTACTTTTTATCCCTCAACCTTGGCCTTTTAGCCTCGGAGAATTTTTTAATTTTTAATTTAAGAAAATAAAAATAGAATATAAAATGGATCTTTATTTATTTAACACTCTTACTCGAAAAAAAGAGAAATTTAGACCTTTGAAAGATAAGATTGTGACGATGTATAATTGCGGGCCAACTGTTTATGAACGACCTCATATTGGTAATTTAAGAGCTTATATTTTTGCTGATACTTTGAGAAGGACGCTTGAATATAATGGTTATAAAGTTAAACAGATTATAAATATTACTGATGTTGGACATTTAACTTCTGATGCTGATACTGGCGAAGATAAAATTGAAAAAAGTGCTCGGGAAAAAAGAAAAACTGCTTGGGAAATTGCCCGCTATTTTGAGAAGCTTTTTAAAGAAGATATTAAGAAATTAAATATCAAAACTCCTTTTAAGTTTCCTCGAGCAACTGAGCATATAAAAGAAATGATTGAGCTTATAAAGATTTTAGAGAAAAAAGGCTATACTTATAAAATTTCTGATGGTATTTATTTTGATACTTCTAAATTTAAAAATTATGGCGAGTTGTCTGGTTTAAAGAAGAAGCAATTATTAGCTGGTGCTCGGGTTGAATTTAATCCTGAAAAAAGAAATCCAACTGATTTTGCTTTATGGAAATTTTCACCTAAGGATGTTAAAAGACAAATGGAATGGCCAAGCCCTTGGGGAATTGGTTTTCCTGGTTGGCATATTGAATGTTCAGCAATGTCAATGAAATATTTAGGTAAAACAATTGATATTCATACTGGTGGCATTGATCATATCGATGTTCATCATACTAATGAAATTGCTCAATCAGAAGCAGCAACTGGTAAAAAATTTGTTAATTATTGGTTGCATGTAAATTTTTTAAGAGTTGAAGGAGAAAAAATGTCAAAAAGTTTAGGAAATATTATTACTTTAGAAGATATTGAAAAAAGAGGATTTCATTCCTTAGCTTATAGATATTTAGTTTTAACAGCTCATTACCGCTCAGAAATGAACTTTACTTGGCAAGCAATGGAATCAGCTCAAAATGCATACAACTTACTTTTAGAAACAATCTCCAGTTTTAAACTTTCTGTAAATCTACATAAATCTGCATCAGTTCAACGCAGTTCTGTATCTAAAGAAATTTTAAAGATTATTAACGATGATCTTGATACGCCTCGGTTAATTGCCAAGCTATGGGAAGTTTTAAGGTCAGATGAAGATTTGGGGTATAAAAAAATTTTCGTTTTGGAAGCTGATAAAGTTTTAGGTTTAAAGTTAAAAGAATTTCTTCAAAAACAAAAATTACCAGCTGAAATTAAAAAGAAAATTTTATTAAGAGAAAAATTAAGAAGAGAAGGTAAGTGGCAAGAAGCTGATAAAATTAGAGAAGAAGTATTGAAAGCTGGTTATAAAGTTGAAGATACTAAACAAGGACCAATAATTAAAAAGGTCGTAAATTAAAAATCAAAATCCAATGAATAAAGATTTACAAATCACTTTAGGGCTTTTGCGTCTTTCATTAGGTTGGATATTTCTTTGGGCTTTTTTGGATAAACTTTTTGGTTTAGGATTTTCTACTTGTCGTGATGTTCAAACCCAAGTTGTAAATTATTTTTGTAAAGATGCTTGGCTTTATGGTGGCTCACCAACATTTGGTTTTTTGAAGTTTGCTGTTAAAGGACCATTGGCTGAAATTTTTAGATCAATGGCAGGAAATCCAATTGTTGATTGGCTTTTTATGTTAGGACTTTTGGGTGTTGGTTTAGGATTAATGCTTGGAATTTTTATGAAACTTTCAACATTTTTTGGTAGTTTAATGCTTGCTTTAATGTATCTAGCTGGTTTTTTACCTCCAGCACATAATCCATTAATTGATGAGCATATTGTCTATATTATTGTAATGGCGGTTCTTTGTTTAAGTAATTCAGGAGATTATTTAGGTTTAGGCAACTGGTGGAAAAAAACAAAATTAGTTCAAAAATACAAAATTTTAGAGTAAAAATAAATTAGATAACTAGTCGAATTAATTTTTTTTACAAAATATGTGTAAAACTTGCGGTTGTCAACCTTGTAAGTGTGGAAAAGAAATAGTAAATGGAGTTTGCAGCGGTTGTAATGAACCCTATGATGATTGTACTTGTAAGGAAGAAGAATAACCTCTAATTTTAAATTGCAATATCTTTAATGATTTTGAGAATTTATAAATTTTTAAAAGTTTTTATAATACTTTCTATTGTAGCCACGGTTCTTGTTTGGTTACATTGGAGATTTTTGATGACTGAACCAATTATTTGTAAAGAAAAAGATATTTACTATGATGAAGCAAATAATTGCTTTTTAATTAGACCTAACCCATTGTTCTTATATAGAGCAGGATATTACCATAGTCGTTATGAAGAATATGAAAAATTACGAGAAGCTGCAAATAAAACCGATGCTAAAATAGTAACCTTTTTTTCTCCTTGTGTTTATAAAGAATCAAAATTAAATTTTTTGGATGTTTCTTTAGAAGGTAGAGTCTTAAGAATTGAAACATTTGGTGAAGGTATAGAAGATGTAAAAGTTAATAACAAAATTTTAACAAAAGGACAAAGTCTCAAAAGTAGTGATTTTTTCGTTATAAACCCGTGGTTTGTTTATAGACAAGAAGTAAAAAATTTGGGACTTTTGCCTAATTGTAATAATCCAACCGGCGAGAAAAAATTTGTGATTATAGGAAAAGCGGATTACGATTACACTCCCTTTAAAGGTATCTTTATTTTAACTTCACTTATAGCTGGACTTATTTTTGTAAATAAACAACTAAAAAAGTATGGAGAATTTAAAGGATATAAAGAAGAAATAAAAACCTTTCTTGGAATATATGAATTTAAAGCCTTAAAATTTCCTGCTTTGATTATTGTCGCAGCGGCATTACTATATCTCCTACTTTTCCTGTTATTATTAGTATTCAACAAACTTCCTGAGATCTACCCTTTATATGTCATGATTCCATTTATACTTCTTATTCCTTTTATTTATGTTTTCTCAATAGTCGATAGTATGCTTAATCCGCCCGGTGCGCCAGAAAACACCTGGTCTTTTATCTTAGCTTTCATTGCAGGAGTTCTTGTTGAGATATTAATTTTTTATCTTTTGGTATCACTTATCAGCTTTATAATAAAAATATTAAAGAAAGATTAGTCTTTATTATCAAAAAATTATGGAAGTGAAGTTTTGTGCTATTTTACATAATATTCGAAGTGCTTATAATGTTGGAGCTATTTTTAGAACCGCTGATGCCGTTCAAATTGATAAACTCTATTTAACTGGTTATACTCCTAATCCAGCTAAAGATAAAAAAATTGAAAAAACCGCTTTGGGTGCTGAAAAATATGTTGCTTGGGAAGCTTACAAAAATATTAGTTATCTTTTGAAAAAACTGAAAAAAGAAAGATTTAGAATTGTTGCCTTAGAACAATCGCCGCGAAGTATTCCTTATTATAAATTCAAACCTAAATTTCCTTTAGTTTTAATTGTTGGCAACGAAGTAAGAGGTTTAAATAAAAGAATATTAGCTAAAGTTGATGCTATCTTAGAAATTCCGATGTTTGGCAAAAAGGAATCATTAAATGTTGCTGTCGCTTTTGGGATTGTTGCTTATGAGTTAAAACTGAAAAGATTAAATATTTAAAAAAAAATTTTATAATAATAAATAAATGAAACTTAAAATTTGGTTTAACGGCAAAATAGTAAATTGGGATCAAGCGAAAGTACATGTTTTAACTCATACTCTTCATTATGGTGGAGGTGTCTTTGAAGGAATAAGAAGCTATGAAACAATAGATAATCGAACTGCTGTTTTTAGATTAGATGATCATCTTAAACGTCTTTTTAAATCTGCCAACTCAATTTATTTAAAAATTCCTTATTCTTTAGATGAAATAAAAAAAGGAGTTTTGAACCTTTTGAAAGTAAATAATCTAAAAGATGCTTATATTAGACCAATAGCTTTTTGGGGAGAGGGGAAAATAAATCTTGATCCTAGAAATAATCCAGTAAATTTAGCAATAATCGCTTTTCCTTTTGGTGCATATTTGGGAGAAAAACCAGTAAAAGTTTTAGTTTCAAAATATATTAGACTTCATCCTCAATCGGTTGTTTCTTCGGCTAAAGTTTGTGGTTATTATATTAACTCTATTTTAGCAACAATTGAAGCTCATCAAAAAGGTTATGACGAAGCTCTTCTTTTAGATTACAGAGGAATGATAGCCGAGGGAGCAGGAGAAAATATTTTTATAGTAAAAGATAAAAAATTACTTACTCCCAAATTAGGAAATATTTTGCCTGGAATTACGAGAGATACTATTATAAAAATTGCCAAAGATTACGGAATTAAAGTTATTGAAAAAGATTTAAACTTAAAAGAAGTTTTTAATGCTGACGAAGTATTTTTTACTGGAACAGCTGCTGAAGTTGTTGCTATAGGAAAAATTAATAATAAATTGATTAATAAAGGCAAAGAAGGAGAAATAACAAAACTTTTAAGAGAAACATATAAAAAGATAGTAAGAGGAGAAATAAGAAAATACTCCAAGTGGTTAAGTTATGTGAATTAATTTAAACACCGAGATTTGAATTGACAAAGATACCTATAGGGGGTATAATTAAGATATGGTGAAAAAGTATATTTGCCCAATGGGTTGTATCGATCCGCAAGATGAACCTGGAAATTGTCCTGTTTGTGGGATGAAACTTGTTAAGATAGAAGAAGAACGCAGAACTCACAGAACTGACGCAAAACATACAGAACATAAAGAGTATTTAGATAAACATCATGGGCATCGCGCAGAGGATTTTCTTAAAAAATTTTGGCTCTGTTTAATCCTGACAATCTTTGTTATTTTTCTTTCTTTTGATTTTTTTAACTTAAATATTTTTGGTCTGCAATGGTCTGCGTTCAGTCTGCTTAAGTCTGCGCTAGTTTTAATTTTTTCTTCGATTGTTTTCTTTTATGGTGGTTGGGTTTTTCTTGTTGGTGCTTATAGAGAAATAAAAGCAAAAAATCCTGGAATGATGACTTTAATTTCTTTAGCTATCACTTCAGCTTACATTTATAGTCTTTACATAACTTTAAATAATATTTTCTGCGTAGTTCTGCGTTCGTTCTGCGTTGATCTGCGTGGATCTAATTTTTTTGGGGAACTCGCTTCTTTAATCACTATTATGCTTTTAGGTCATTATTTTGAAATGAAGTCAATCTCTTCGGCTCAAAGAGCTTTACAAGAAATAGAAAAATTATTACCTGATGTAGCTGAATTAGAAAATGGTAGATTAGTTTCTTTAAATGAATTAAAAGTTGGAGATATTGTTTTAGTCCGTCCAGGAGGAAAAATTCCAGTTGATGGAATAGTGATTGAAGGAAGATCAGAAGTTAATGAAAGTATGATTACTGGTGAAAGTAAACCTGTTTTAAAAGAAGTCGGCTCTGAGGTTATTGCTGGAACAATTAATGGCGACGGAATTTTAAAAATTAAAGTAACAAAAATTGGCGAAGAAACATTTTTAGCAGGAATAAAAAGATTAATCCAAGAAGCACAAAAATCAAAATCAAAACTTCAAGTTTTAGCAGATGTTTTTGCTAAATATTTGACTTTTATTGCTCTTGGTGTTGGTTCTTTAAGTTTTATTATTTGGCTAATTTTACAAAAAGATTTTGCTTTTGCTTTAGAAAGGTTAGTTACAGTTTTAGTAATTGCTTGTCCTCATGCTTTGGGGCTTGCTGTTCCTTTAGTAGTTGCTATTTCAACATCTTTAGCAGTTCATAATGGGTTTTTAATTAGAAATAGACCCCAGCTTGAGCTGGCAAGAAAAGTTAATATTGTTTTATTTGATAAAACAGGCACTCTTACAACGGGAAAATTCAAAGTTAAAAAAATACTTGGTGAAGATAAAAATTTTATTTTACAAATTTCAGCTTCTCTTTCACAATATTCTTCTCATTTTATTTCTCAAGGAATTTTAGAAAAAGCAAAAGAAGAAAGTATTGAAATTTTAAAAGTTGAAGATTTTGAAAACTTGCCAGGTAAAGGAATAAAAGGAAAAATTAATGGCAAAGTTTATTATTTAGGAGGAGATAATTTATTAAAAGAATTAGATATTAAACCTACTCAAATAGAAACAATTGGCACAATTAGTTATTTAATTGATCAGGAGAAAAATATTTTGGGAGCTATCATTTTAGAAGATGAAATTAGAGAAGAATCTAAAGAAGCAATTGAAGAATTACATAAACTAGGAATTAAAGTTATGATGATGACTGGAGATAAAAAAGAAGTTGCTGAAAAAGTTGCTAAAGAATTGAAAATTGATGAATATTTTGCTGAAGTTTTACCCCAAGAAAAAGTTGACAAAGTAAAAGAACTTCAACAAAGGGGATTAAAGGTTATGATGATTGGCGATGGAATTAATGATGCTCCAGCTTTGATGCAAGCAAATGTTGGAGTTTCTATTGGTGCTGGAACAAATGTTGCTATTGAATCAGCAGGAATAATTTTAGTTAGAAATGATCCTCGAGATATTGTTAAATTAATTAAACTTTCAAAACTAACTTATCAAAAAATGATTGAAAACCTATTTTGGGCAACTGGTTATAATATTGTAGCCATTCCCTTAGCAGCAGGAATTTTAGCTTTTAAAGGAATTTTTCTTTCTCCAGCAATTGGAGCAATTTTAATGAGCTTATCCACAATAATTGTTAGTTTAAATGCTTTGAGGATGAGAAATATTTGACAAAAATACTAGGATTAAGTCTAGTTAAAATATAGATAAAACAATAAAAAAAAGAATTTTAAACAAGGGATAGATTGATGATCTGAAGAATATGATTGGAAAGATTATTATAAAATAAAATTAACATAACAATTAGCATAAAATTCTCTATGTCTCTAGAATCTCCTTGTCAAACAATCAAGCAAGAATATCAAGAAGTTTTAGGTTTAGCTGAAGAATTAAAAAAATAATTAATCAAGAAGGTATTGATTTAAATTTAATCTTACAAAAAATAAAGGAATTAATAAAGAAAAAAGAAGAATTAGAAAGAAAATTATTTAGAGAACCTTTTCCACTTTATAGACGATGTGATCCCAGATATATGTTAGAAACCCAAACACCATTAGAACCAGGAGTAGTTATTGATAAAATATTAGAATTAGAAAGGAGAACTAGGAAAAAATTATTATATTTTATATTCATTCTCAATCTGATAGCGCTTTAGCAGGTGTAGTAGAATTATCTTCTGGTCGATGGGTTAATTTTTTCTGGAATAAAAAAGGAAGAATTATTTTTAGGTAAATTTTGTTTTCTGAAGAATGTTCTTCCAAAAAGTAGTTAAATTTATTCTATTGCCTGAACTGGCAATTTCAATGAGTTTATCTACAATAATTGTTAGTTTAAATGTTTTGAGAATGAGGAAAGAAAAATTTACGGCATAATAGAAATAAAAAATAAGAAAAATTTTCTAGATAATCGATAATTATAATTAAATTCAAAAATGGAAATTGGCTTTGGTTGTGCTTTTCTGCATAAAAGTGAAAAACCTGAAAGATTAATTGAATATGCGTTAAACAAAGGGATAAGATACTTCGATGTTGCGCCAACATATGGAAGATTTTATGGAGAAAATGAGAAATATCTAAGTTCGGTTTTGAGTAATATCGGCAAAGATTTAGAACATATTATAATTGCTACTAAAATTTTGGCTAGAAGAAAGCAAGATGTTCTTTGGGAGTTAGAGGGAATAAAAAATAGACTCCCTAAAATAGATATTCTTCAACTTCACTCAGTAGATACTTTGAATTGTTTGAATTTAATTACTTCAGACGATGGTGCTTTTAGTATTTTACGGAGATTAAAAGATCAAGGGATCATTTCTAAAATTGGAATAACTAATCATTACGATCCCGAAGTTTTAAAAATAGCTTTAGAAAAATTTGAATTCGACACTTTTATGTTACCCTTAGGTCCTTTAAATTTTTTTCGAGATCAAGAGTTGGAATCTAAGGGTAAAATATCTTTTCGACAGTTAGCTAAAATTATTCAAAATCAGAAAAAGAAAGTAATTGGAATTTTAATTTTAGGTGCTGGATTGATAACAGATAAGAAATTAGTAAGAAAATCTCTACTTTTTGTTTTTAACCAACCAGTGGATGTAGTTTTAATTGGTTTTACTAAGGAAAATGAAATTGATTTTGCTTTAGAAGTTTTTCAAGAATTCAAAAAAGGAGTAAAGCTTTCGGAAAGTGAATTTTTAACTATTCTAGAAGAAATAGCTAATTTAGTGCAGAAAGAAAAACCGTGGTGGTGGCAAGCTCCAGTTGATTTAGGACCATTTGAAAACTCGCAAGAATTTAGAAAAAGTCTCAAATTGCTTTAAAATTTTCAAATCTAAATTTATTGGAAAAATTAAATGAAAATAAAGAGGAAATATAATTTTTACAAGCCAACTTCGTGAGGTAATTGGTTTAAAATAAATTCTTCTGGTTTTTCAGTAAAAATAATTCTTTTTCCTAAAGAATGAGCATAACCAATTTCTAAAAGAGCAGAAGCTCCAACATAACCATTTGGATCACAAACTATCAGAGCATCTGAATTTTCGATTGATTCTAAGTGATACCTTTCAAGTTCTAATGGGCTTAAATTCTCTTCGCCGGCGAAAATAACAAATTCTTCTCCTGGATTTTTTGGTTCTTCAAATCTTGGACTTAAAATATGAACCCCCTTATTTTCTAATTCTTTTTTTATTTTTAAAATATACTCCAAATGTTTTCTAAAGCTCCCACTTATCGTTACATATCTAAATTCTTGTCTAATTACTCCATTTATTAGATTTGAATCAGAAGGAATAATAATCTCAACATTATATTTTTCACAAATTGCCTGAGCTAAAGCAGAAAAAGGCCTTGCTCCATGCATCCATTTGGGATTATCTGGCATCATTTTTTCTAATTCTTCCAATGTTATTTTTTCAAAAATCTCTTTATTTTTTAATTTATAATCTTCAAAGTATATTAAATAAGGATGATCTTCATCTTCGAACAAATTATTTTTCTTAAGTGGATAATTAGCCACTTTCATATAAGTTAATTCTCCTCCGCTTAAAAAAGCAATTCTTATTTTGTTTTCTAAAGATGGCAAAATTTCTTTAAATCTTTCTATTAATTCTTCTATTTTAATCTCCGATATGCTTTTATTAATTCCAGGAAAGTCATTTAAAATTTTTCCAACTCCTATTTCTATATTTTTTCTTTCTATAGCCTCTTCGCCGTACATAATTATAAGCTCAGTTGTGCCTCCTCCAATATTTATTAAAAGCAAGGGTTCATTTAAACTACATTTACCCACTAATGCTCTCTCTAAATAAAAATTTTCTAATTCGTAAGAGATAATATTAAAATAAAGTCCTGTTTTTAAAAATATTTCATCAATAAAATTTCTTTTAGTCTTTGGAGCTAAATTTCTAAATATACCAGTAGCGTAAATTTTTATTTGGGAATCGGAATTATTTTCTTTAATTGAATATAGAAGCTCTAAAAGTTCCTTTTTATTGTTTTCAGAAATGCCTCCTTCAGGGTCAAATCTATCTTTAAAAAATATAGTTCTTTGAAAAAGTTGTTCTAATTTATTTTCGCCATATTTATAAACTTTTATTGTTGATGAACCTACATCTAAAAGAATTTTTTTCATCTTAATGATTATTTTAAGTCAAAAGTTTTAAACTAAACTAAAAATATCGATCATTTTCTATATTTTTTATTGCAAATTTACAACTTTTTCACAAATTTTTTCATTTTAACTTGAATTTATTATAATTTTGATTAAAATTTTTAAAATGGAGGTTACAGTTTCAATTTATGGAAAGGAATTAAAAGGATTTAAGAAGGAAATTAATAAGGCTACTTTAGAAACTTGTAAGAAGATTAATAAAAAAATAAAACTTGAAGATTTTGCTATTGTTTATGAAGAAAATCCGCAAATGTGTATACCAGGATTCGGACATGGAGGCAAAACTTTGAGTGCTTATTTAATTTATATTTATCTTAACCCTAAATTTAAAAATTTTAAGAATAAAGTAATTAAAGAAGAAATTCCAAGAGCTATTGCTCATGAAATTATTCATCTTGTAAGATGGAATTTGTTTAAACCAATGCAAAAAAATCTTTTACATACCATTATTGAAGAGGGATTGTGCCAACATTTTGAATTAGAAGTTTTTGGAGAAAACTCAAAGCTTTATCCTTGGTCAATGGCTTTAAAAGAAAATGAAATTAAAAAATATCTAAAAAGAGCTAAAAAATATTTTGATTCAAGAGATATCTCTCTTATTTATTCTTGGAAGTTTGGAAACAAAAAATTAAAAATACCTCGTTGGGCAGGCTATTCTTTGGGTTTTCATTTAATTAAAAAATATTTAGAAAAGACAAATAAAAAAGTTTCTGAAATTTATCGCCTTGATGCTAAAAAGATTTTTGATGAATTAAATATTTGACAAAAATACCAGGATGGGGTATAATTAAGATATGAATAAAGAATTAAAAATAAAAATTTTAAGAAGATTGAATATAATTAAGGGGCAAATTGAAGGATTGAGGAATATGATTGAAAATGATAAATATTGTGTTGATATTTTAATTCAATCAATGGCAGTTAAAAATGCTTTATCAGGAATTGAAGATTTAATTTTAGAAAATCACTTAAAAACACATGTTAAAGAACAATTTAAAAATAAAAAAGAAGAGGTCGCAGTTAAAGAAATCTTAAAAATTTATAAATTAGCAAAAAGAAAATGATTAATCAAAAATTACAACGAATACATTATAAAAGACAACAAATTAGTAAAGTATTATTTTTTGCGTTTTTAATTCTTTTTTCTTTAAGTTTTGTTTTTGCTCATACTGAGGATGCTGAACTTAATGCTGAAATTCAAAAGGGTAGGGAATTAGTGGAAAAATTTTCTCGAGGTGAAATTAAATGTCAAGATTTAACTAATGAAGACTTTCATTCAGTTGGCGAATATGTAATGGAGCAAATGGTTGGTGGTAGTGATCATTTAACAATGAATAAAATGATAGAAGAGATGCATGGTAAGGAAGGAGAAGAGTTAATGCATATTAATATGGGAAAAAGATTTTTGGGTTGTGATCCAAATGTAAATTCTCAAGGGTTTATGATGCCGATGATGGGACCAATGATGATGAATTGGGGACAACCAGGAATGGGTTATTGGTGGTGGAATTTTAGTAATTGGAGGGGTTGGAATGTTTTAGCACCGATTTTTGCTATTTTAGGTCTTTTATGGCTTTTGATAATTTTAACTTTTCCAATTTTAGTTTTAATTTTGTTTGTTTTAGGTATAGCTTATTTAATTAAAAAATTAAGAAACGAAATTAAAAAAGAATAAGATGGTTAAAATAATTCAAAGAGAAAATAAAAATTATTATCAATGTGAAGAATGTCAACATGTTTATGAAAATGAAGTATTAGCAAAGGAATGTGAAGATTGGTGTAAAAAATATAAAAATTGCAATTTAGAGATAGTAAAACAGGCTATTAAATTACAAATCAATGAAGAAAAACGAAATAATTTAGATGAGAATAATTCAAAAAAACTTAATTTAAAACAACTTTTAATTGGTATTTTAATTGGGGGATTGGCTATTTTCGTTTTGGCTAATTTCAAGTTTCTTAAATTGTCTAACTCTAATAATTCAGTTAATAATGAATTAATTCAACAAATTATTTCCCAAGTTTTACCACAAGAAGGATTTAAAACAAGAATAGTTTTTGGTGATGCAGTTAAAAAAATGATTGATTGTGGGGTGATCGATTTAGAAAAAATGAAAAAATTATATAATGGCAAGATTCCTGAATATATTCAAAAGACAATTGATGGGTCAAACGAGCCGATTGTTATCAATCAAGAAACCGCTAATCATCTTTTAACTCTTTTTTGGCCTTTAGGACTTTCAAACAAAACTGAATTTAATAAAAATATTCCTTTTTCTGAGAAAGAACTTCCTTATTTAGCTTCAACTGGTGGTTGGTGGTTAGGTAAAAAAGATAATGGTGCTGAATATTTTAATAAATGTGAAATTATAAAATTAACTCCTGAACAAGAAGAAATTGTTTATCGAGTTGCTCAAAATACTTTCCGTCCCTGTTGTAATAATTCAACTTTTGCTCAAGATTGTAATCATGGCTCAGCTTTACTTGGTGCTTTAGAACTTGCTGCCTCTCAAGGTTATTCTGAAGATGAACTTTATAAATTAGCTTTACAGCTTAATTCGTTTTGGTTTCCTCAAAATTATATAAAAATTGCTTTATATAAAAAATTAGTTGAAGGTAAAGATTGGCCTTTAACACAAATCGATAAAAATATCCGTGAAAATCCGTTTAATGATCCGTCCATATCCGAGGTCAAAGAGATTATGTCAGCAAAGTTTTCATCAATTTCAGGTTATATTCAAAACGTCGAGAAAAAATTAGCTAATGTGCCAAATATTCCTTCAACAGGCGGAGGATGTGGCTTATAAAAAATGAATAAAAATTTAATTTTTGGAATAATAATTGGCATAATTTTGGTTGGAGCGATTTATAGTTTAGTGAAAACTCCATTTAAAGAATCAAAATTATCTGGTTTAGAATTTGTTGTTTATAAAACACCAACTTGTGGTTGTTGCAAAGAATATATTGGCTATTTAAAAATGAATGGTGCTAATGTTAAAGTCAATGAAGTTTCAGATGAAGAATTAATAAAAATAAAAAATCAGTTTGGAATTCCTCAAGGTCTTTGGTCATGTCATACTGTTTTATTAGGAAATTATTTTATCGAAGGTCATGTTCCAATTGAAGCAATTCAAAAACTTTTAACTGAAAAGCCAGATATTGATGGTATTGCTTTACCAGGAATGCCCTCAGGTTCACCCGGAATGCCAGGTTTTAAAATCTATCCTTTCAAAATTCATTCAGTCAAAAATGGAGAAGATAAAGGAATATTTATGGAGATATGAACACTGATTTACACGGATTATTAAACGGATTTATACGGATATTTTCCTTATATGCTGAGATACGCTGATTATTATAACGCTGATTTACGCGGATAATAGCATCAATTATATTATTAATCAAGAAACTTAAAAGTTATTACAAGGATTTATGTTATAATTATAATTGAAATGGCCACAAAAGATTTGATTAAAATTCCTAAATATAAGATTAGCGAGCGGAAAGTAATTTTGTCTTTAAAAGATTGGGTAAAATTTATTGAAGATTTAGAAATGTTAAGTTCGAAAAACTTAAGAAGAATAATTAATCAGAGAAGAAAATCTAAAAAATTAATTCCATTAGAAAAAGTCCTGAAAGAGCATAATTTATGAAAATTTATTTTAAAGAAGGAGCCTATCGAGATCTTAAAAAATTAGATGTTAACATTAGAAAAAGGATTTTAAAGAAATTAAAATATTATAGCTCACAACAAAATTTTTTACTTTATGCAGAAAAATTAGTTGATTCAAGATTAGGCGAATATCGTCTTAGGATCGGTGATTATAGAGTACTTTTTGATGTTGATGGAGATAAAATAATTATTTTAAAAATTGGTCATAGGAAAGATGTTTATAAAAAATGAAAAGCTCGTTAGTTTTGATTTTATTAATTTTATTTTTAATTCCATTATTTGTTTTTGCTCATTGTCCGTTGTGTACTGCTGGAGCAGGGATCGGCGCTTTGATTGTTAAAGAATTGGGAATGAAGTCGTCAGTAATTGGAATTTGGATTGGAGGATTTAGTGTAGCGTTAGGGTGGTAGTTAGCGAAGTTGATTCAAAAGCGGTTTGCCCTCGACTCATCCCCCGAAGCCCACAGCCCTCGGAGTGCTGACGCACACACCTCCGCCGGAATGAGTCTCAGGCGAAACCGCTTTATTATAGATTGTGCTTCAATTCTTATTTCTTTTTTTTCAATTGTTCTTCCTTTAAAACTTTATTTCTATGAAACTGGTTCTTTTTATCTTTATTTGTTTGGTGATTATGGAAGTTTATTTAATCGAACTTATGTTTATGATAAATTTTTACTTGGTTCAATTATTGGCGGAATTATAATTTTAATTTCACCTTCAATTAGTAAAAAAATTATTCAGCTTCGGCAAGGCAAAATTTTTCCTTATCAAGGATTGATAATTAATTTTCTTTTAATGATTTTGATTTCAATAATTTTTCAATTATTGTTATAATAACACGGACTATACACGGACAGGTATGGACTATACACGGACAGAACTGACAAGATAACGATAAGTCCGATTAGTCTGTATTAAGTCTGATTTGGTCGGTTAATCAGTCCGAACAGCTAGTGTCCAGTCCGATTAAGTCAGTGTTGTCCGTAAAGTCCGTGTTAAGTCCGAAAAAGTCCGTGAATACACAGACTGAACACGGACCATACACGGACAGAACGGACAAGATAAACATATTCGATAAGTCTGTGTCTAGCCCGATTAAGTCAGTGTTGTCCGTAAAGTTCGTGTTAAGTCCGAAAAAGTCCGTGAATACACAGACTGAACACGGACCATACACGGACAGAACTGACAAAATGAACATGTCCGATAAGTCTGTGTTCAGTCCGATTGAGTCAGTGTTGTCCGTAAAGTCCGTGTTAAGTCCGAAAAAGTCCGTGAATACACAGAAAAGATGTTTATCGATGAAGTTTTTATAATTTTTCTTTCAATTCCAATATTTTTTATTTTGGTTTTGTTTTTTAATTCAATCTTTAAGAAAAATATTTGTGCTGTTTGTGGAGCAATTTCTTTAGCTTGGCTTCTATTTTTGATTTTATATTATTTTGGTTATTTTAAGAATCAAATCATTCTATCTCTTTTAATTGGCGGAACAGTTTCAGGAATTTTTAATCTTTTAAAAGAAAAACTTAGAATTTTTAAACTGCCATTTATTTTAACTTTATTTGCTTTTGCTTATTTTCTTTTAGTCAAAAATATTAATTTTTATGTTTTATATTTTCTTTTATTTTTGTGGATAATTTTCGGTTTAATTTATATCTTTTCTAAAAAACAAAATCTCCAATCAATACTTCAAAAACTTTTCGAATGCTGCAAAAATTGGTAAAATTTAAAATAATGAAATTTAATCTTTATTCTTTTGCTTTAGGTTTTGTGTTTTTTGTTTTTGGGGTGTGGCAAATTTTAAATCCAGGTTATTGGACTGCTTATTTACCTAAATTTTTAACTTTTATTGCTTCAGAAAATTTTTTCAGAATCAATGGCACTTTTAATTTAATTGTTGGCTTAGGTTTAATTTTTAATATTTATCCTCTAATTTTCTCAGCTTTAGCAATTTTTCATCTTTTAGGAGTTATTTTTACTCTTGGCCTTTATAATGATATAGCTATTCGCGATCTTGTCCTTTTAATTTTAGCTCTTGGAATATTTTTAGATAGCTTGAAAAAGTTTAGAAAAAATGAATAAAAAGAAAATTTTAGGAGTGGATAAAAATGTTTTTTATTTAAGTTTAGTGAGTTTGTTTAATGATTTTTCAAGTGAGATGGTTTATTCAGTTATGCCTGCTTTTTTAACCAGAGTTTTAGGTGCGCCCATTTGGTTTGTTGGTTTTTTAGAAGGTTTTGCAGAAGCTCTAAATAATATTTTAAAAATTTTTTCAGGCAGATTAGCAGATTATCTTAATCGAAGAAAAATTTTAGCAGTTCTTGGTTATTCAATTTCAGCTTCAACAAGATTTTTTCTTTATTTAGTTAATAGTTTTTGGCAAGTTTTGGGTTTGAGAATTTTAGATAGAGTAGGGAAAGGTCTGCGTGATGCACCTCGAGATGCTTTAATTTATTTATCTTCAGAAAAAGAGGAATTAAATAAATCATACAATTTCCACAGGGCTTTTGATACAATTGGAGCAATTTTAGGACCTCTTGTTGGTTTTATTCTTCTGAATTATTTCTTAGGTTTAAATTACAAATTATTATTTTTAATTGCCTCAGTTTTGGGTTTTTTAGCAATTTTAACTTTTGTTTTTGTTGAAGATAAAAAAGACAATTATTCAAAAAACAAAAAATTTATCTTCGATTTAAAAATTTTCCCATCAAATTTAAAACTTTATCTATTTTCATTCTTTTTATTTTCTTTAGGCTATTTTCCTCTTTCACTTATTCTTTTAAGAATTCAAACAATTGATTCAAGTTTAAAAACACTGCCTCTTTTTTATTTTATCTTTAATTTATTCTTTGTTATTTTTGCTTTTCCAATTGGCAGATTAGCTGATAAATATGGAGAAAAATTAATGCTAAAACTTGGATTTATTTTTGCTCTTTTATCTTTTTTAATTTTTTCTATTACTAATAATTTTTTAATCATACCAGCAATTATTTTGCTTTCTTTAAGTTTAGCTTTAATTGATGGAATAAAAATGGTGTATTTAGGCAAAAATATTTCTCAAGAATATTTAGCCACAGCTCAGGGTACTTTAAATTCTTTATATGGTTTTGGCCAACTTTTTGGTGGTTTAATTGGCGGTTTAATTTGGACAAAATTAAATTTTACTTATGCTTTTCTTTACGGAGGTTTTTTAATTCTGATATCATTAATATTTCTTAATTTAGCTTTTAGAGATTAAATTTTATAATTAAAATAGCTGGGATTAAAAATTGATAGAAATAATTGATACAAGAATTCAAAAAGAAATACAAACAAGAACTAAAAGAGAAGAAAAATTTAATTAATCAAATCAAAAAATTAGAAAAGAAACACAAAACACTTACCCTCCTTTTTTCAGCCAAAGATACTGACCACAATAATGCTATTGTTTTAAAAGAAGTAATTGAGAAATAAAAAAGTTTTTACTCTAAAATTTTATCTATCTTTTTCATCACTCAACGCCAGCACCCCTCCCTCACACGGTACACAATGTATCTTTTCAAGCTCCATAAGTTTATTATAATTCATAATCTATCAAAAACAGTAAAATAAACAACGCAGTTGTTTTAGGTAAAGTTTAAAAAAGGTAAATTTTAAATTAAAATTTAGTTTCGATAAATAAAATCTTAAAATTTTTTTTATTTTAAATAAAGGATCTTATGATAAAATAAGCAAATTTTTGGTAAAATAAAGATATATGACCCAGAATAAAGATAAAATAAAATTTCTTCAAGTAATAAAAGATTTAAGAAGTGCTTATGAAACCATCTTGTTGCCTAAAAATTTATCTAGAACCGTTTCTTTTAGAATATTTCCCAAAGGAGAAGATAGAGAAATTTTAGATAAGTGGTTTGAAGAAATTTCTGAAATAAAATATTTACATTTAAAAGATTTATACGAGGAATTTAAGGCAGGCGAATTAAATTTATTTATTAACAAAAAATTAGGTTATGATTGGATTTATAAAAATAAAAAAAGATTTGAAAAATTTAAAAATACCTATAAGATTTTAACTTCAAAAGTTGAAGAAGGAATTAGAACAGAAATATCATCTGTACTTAATAGTTTTGTAACTAATACGCAAAAAGCTTTCTATGATAATAAAAGATTAGTTGGAAAAATTTTAGAAAGAAAAGATTTAGACGATTCAGAAAAAACTTTAATTCAAGGTTTAATAGAAGAATATAAAAAATTAAGTATTCAAAATTATGAGACCTGGCAAACAGCAAAAAATTTAACTGAAGAATTTAATACTCTTATCGCTGAAATTAATAAAGAAAGAAATCTGAAAAAGAAAAGGCCTATCTCTAATTTAAAAAGACTACCCTCGTTTCCTTTGATAGAAAAATACCAAAATCTTGATGATTTTAAAAATAGAAATAATTTAGAATTTAATATTAAAAAAGTTAAAGAAGAATTTAAAGACAGACTTAAATACTTACTTAATAGCTTTGAGGATAGATATAATCTCAAAAAAGAAAGAATTGATATTAAACAGCAGGAGGACGTAATATCTAAATATTTACAAGAAAAAGGAGAACAGCTTTTGAAAAAATTAAAATATAGAAAAAAGAAGTCAAGTGCGTTGAAAGATAGATTTTTATATTGGTATATTACAAAAAGAAGCAGTGAATCCATAGAAAATATAATTAAAGCTTTATTTAATAAATTAGAAAAACAAAAAAAGCATTTATTTAAAAAACCATTTGATTGGCAGGGTAGAAATAAATTCTTTAATACCCTATTTTTCTTAACCGAGATTTTATATGTTTCTAGTCTACCGGAAGAAAAAAGAGGAGAAACTTTAAATGAGATAAATAATGAAATAACCAAAATTAAAGCAGAATTTTTGAAAGGAAAACCAGTTAAAGACTCTTTTATAATCTCTGGTTTCGGTTGGAAAGATAATAAACCTTTAAAAGCTGGGGCTTTAATTTTAAAAATCGATAAAGATAATCAAAAAGAAAAACATCAATTAGGAATAACTTTAGGTATTTCAACCAAAGCATTTTGTTTAAAAAATGACCATAATAAAGATTTTTACTTCATTGTATTAACCGGCGGTTCTAGAAAAAAATCACAAAGAAAACCCAAAGAATACAAATTAATCTCAGGTCATTTAGAGAAAGATAAAGATCCTTATTCTTGTTATTTTTGGTTGTATCACGGTAAATCTTATTTAAGAAGAATATTGTTTCATAAAGAATGGGGATTTTTAAGCGAATCTAAAAATAAATTTTTTCCTGCTAACGCCAGAGTGAAAAGAGTTAAAAACAAACCCGGTGATAAATTTGAATATTATGTTGATATTACCTTTGAATACAACGGAGATATAACCAATATTATTGAAGATAGTATAAAAAATAAAATTAGTTATGTTTTAGGGATTGATAGGGGAGAGAAATATCCAATTGCTTATGCGGTTTTAGATAAAGACAAAAAGGTGGTTGGAAATGAAAAAGGCATTTTAGGTAAAGAATTTGCTGAAAAACTTGAAGAATTACATAAAAAAAGAAAGAAGAAAAAAATAGGCAATAGGATTTTAAGAACGCAAGAAACTATTCTTCATCAATCCATTTCTAAAATTTTAAAAATTTTAAGTAATTATCCAGCAATAATTGTTATGGAAAATTTAAGAAAAGGATTTGGCAAAGAAGAAAAAATTATTGCTAAGCGGGTTTATAGAAAAATTGAAAAGTTTCTTGAGTTAGCCTTACAATATGCTAATTTACCTAAAAAATATTTATTAAAATTTGTAGATCCAAAAGATACATCAATTATTTGTCCAAATTGTGAGTTTAACTTCAATGCAGATATTAAAAGGAAGATATTAGATGGTTTAACTTTAAAACAATTTGAAAATTTGATAAAAGAAAAATCTATAGATTTGGATAATAAAAAATTTTTAATTGGTAGTTTACAAATAAATTTACCAGAACATTGGGTTTGTTATTTAAACAAATATCCTAAAAATATTAAATTAGACGAAATTAAAGAACTAATTGAGCAAAATAATTTAAAAGAAGCCTTAGAATATTTTAAGACAGTTACTCCCAGAATTAGTAGAGATAAATTTAAATGTTTAAAATGTGGATATGAAGAAGAGGCGGATGTAGTTGGAGCAATAAATATAGCAAGAAAGTACGATTTTTAGATAATTTTTATTAAAAAGGCAAGCATTGATTTTTTATATTTTTTGTGCTATAATTAATATGATTGACTGAGGTTGGGTTAGTTTGGTTTTAGCAACCTCAGTCAGTCACCGGCAAAAAACCGGTCACCGGCAAAAACCGGTTGCAAAAAGAGTATAGATTGTAAAAGGAAGGTTGAAAACCTCGCCACGTAAGGCGGGGTTTTCATTTCGGATTAAAATGTTAGAAATTAAATTTTTTGTAGATAATTATTTGCCAATAAAAACAATAGCAGAATACTGTTATTGTCCTAAAGCAGGATTATATATGCTTTTAGGTTGGGAAAATGATGATAATAATATTTTTTTATATGAAGGTTCATTGTATCATAAGAATTTAAATAAGATTAACATCAAATATAGAGAAAATAAGAAACAATTGAAGAATATGTTAGTTTTTAATCACAAATATAAAATTTTTGGTTTTTGTGATTTAGTTGAAGTCAATAAAAACTTAACAATCCCTATTGAATATAAAGCTGGTTACCCACGAATAAACTTTTTCCATAAAATACAATTAACCTTACAGTCTCTATGTCTAGAAGAGATGCTAAAAAAAGAAATTGATTTTGGTTATATATATTTTTACAAAATTAACAAAAGAAAAAAAGTAATAATCAATAAATTTCTGAAAGATTATGCCGTTAAAAAAATTAATGAATTTAGAGAATTAATAAAAAATATTGATTTTAATAATAAAATAAACGGATGTAAGAAAAAGGGATGTTCTTACTTTTATGTAGACAGTATACCTTCGATGATTTATCATTAACTTAAAGATAATATTAAAAATGGATAAAAAAACTTTAGTTATTTTGGAAAAAGATAAAACAGTTGCGGCAAATAATTTTCAATTTAGAATTTATAATAAAAAAGATTTAATAAAAACTTTACCATCAAATTTAATTCAGGATATTATTTTGCATATAGATAATAATATAAAGCCTAGTTTTTTGAAGCTGTGTTCTAAATTAAAAATACCTATTTACTTTATAAATAAAAACGGCAAATATTATGGATCATATTTTAGTGGTAACAGTAAAAATATTTTTTTAAGAGAATCACAATATAAAAAAAGATTAGATTTAAATTTTGTTTTAAATTTCTCCAAGGCTATAGTTATGGGTAAAAGAAATAGCCAACTTTGGGTTTTGAAATCTATTGATAAAAAAGCAAATTTACCAGAAGTTGAATTAAATGGGTTATATTCAAAAAATAGTATTTTAGGCATTGAGGGAACAATTGCCCAATCTTATTGGTTAAAGTTTGCTTCAATAATAAAAAACAAAGATTTTAATTTTATTCATAGAACGAAAAATCCTCCTAGAGATGAAATAAATTCTTTATTAAGTTATGGCTATGTTTTATTAGTATCAAAAATAATAACTAATATTTTATTAGTTGGCCTAGATCCCTTTATGGGTTTTTATCATGAAATAAACTACAGAAGACCGTCATTAGCTCTTGATATGATGGAAGAATTCAGACCAATTGCAGTGGATAAATTAGTACTTAATCTTATTAATAATAGAAGGATAAAAAAAGAAGATTTTGAAAATTATTACGGTGTTTATTTTTTAAAGAAAAAGCCGAGAGCATTTTTTATTAAGGAATGGTTAGACTGGTGGTATAAAAAACAATTCTATATAAAACAATTTAAAGAGAAACTAACATTAAACGAATTATCTTTATATCAAATAAGAATACTTGCAAAAACTCTTATTGGAGAATTAGAAAATTATGTCCCATTAAACATGAGAGGTTCAATATGAGATATATAATATCTTATGATATATCCGAAAATAAAATTAGAAATAGATTAGTAAGAATTTTAGAAAAATATGGCGAGAGAGTACAATATTCTGTATTTGAATTTGAATTAGACAATGATGCTTTTAGAAATTTGTTATCTGAACTTAAAGTTAATGGATTTCTAAGAAGAAGTAAAAATTATAAACTTTATATTTATTGCTTAAAACCACATCTTGTTAAAAAAATAAAAAGAGTAGGGAATAAGCCATTTTTAGATTCAAAATTTCTAGTAGTGTAAAACCTTTAACTGGGTTAAAATCGTTTGAGGTTTTCCGTTTGTTTTTTAATACTTATGGTATAATTATAAATATGAGAAGAAACAAAGAAAAGTTTAGTATATTCAAAAAATGTAGATTTTAATTGTCAATTCGCTGTCCAACCTTCCTTTTACAACCTATGCTCACTAAAACTAAAGTTGATTATAACCAGCTAAACCATTCAGAGTCCAACCTTCCTTTTACAACCTATGCTCACTAAAACGCAATAATTTATAATTTAAATAAAAGGTCGAGAAGTTAAAATTATTTAACTTTTAAAAATGAATAAAAATTCTATTGTTTTAGCTCTGGCAATAGTTTTGGGTTTAGTTATTGGGTCGTATTTTGTTTTCTTTAAAAAGCAGCAAGAAAAAACTAATTATCAAGTTCCAGAAAGTTATCAAACTCCACAAAAAATAGAAAC
>BEIL01000003.1 GCA_002898235.1 bacterium HR35 | reverse complement strand
TTGTTGTGGTTGTTGTGGTTGTTGTGGTTGTTGTGGTTGTTGTGGTTGTTGTGGTTGTTGTGGTTGTTGTGGTTGTTGACCTCCCCCAGCTCCTCTACCTAATAAATTTAATAATCTTCTTAGTAATGGCACCTTATCAGTACCAACAGCTTCTCTAATGTCGTCCAAAGCGAGATTTTCTCTTATGGGATATCGGGGATCTCTTAATCTTCCTATTACTATTTCTTGTTGGTCGGGCGGCTGAGTTGCCATAATTGCTTCGTTAAATGCTAATAGCATTTTAGGAGCATTTGCCATTAGAATATCATGATTTCCTAAATTTGTAAAAAACTCATTTATCCCCCTTACATCTCCATACCTATTCTGACCTAAAGCTAATTCTCTTATTACTCTTGATAAACTACCCCGATCGACTTTATCTATAAACCTAGTAAAATTATCAAGATTAGGATTCCTAAAGAAATCTAAAAGTCCGAAAGTTTTTTCATCGATTATTTTTCTTATATCATCGTCATCAAAAATTCTTTGATTTTCTGTAGCGTAAGTTCCTAAGATAAAATTAACCAATCCTTCTGTGTTTTGTGAGTTTAAGAAATTTTTTATGTCTTCTTTAAAAGCAGGAATACCCGCTGGTCCTTGAAAAGTTCTTATAAATCCACGAGCTGTATCTATATTTGGATTATCCCTAAAATCTCTCCAAGTTCTTTTAATATCATTAATAACCTCATCTTTTCTTTGAACATAGTAGCTTGTTTGTTCAACTTTTTTTCCTGCTTCAACGGCCCCTCTTCCTAAACTTCTTAATTGCCAACCAATAATCGGAAGATTACCGAGATTTCTTTCTGTCCAACCGCCGACTCTTCTAAGAAGTCCTCCTGTCCAAATTCCAGCAGGGGTTCTTGACCAAACCCAACCCATACCTTTTTTAGCAAGCCAACCAGGTAAAAAAGCTGCTTTTTTAGCTAAATCCATAACACCACCAGCAACGCTATCGGCTATTTTAAAAGAAAGAATAAACCAACTAAGTAAGAAAATAAAAACAAAAAGATATTCACCCATAGGAACATTTTGGTTTAAGGCTATATTTAAAAATGTTTGCTGAAAAGAAATACCTAAAATAACAAAGAAAAGAAAAATAGGAATTATAGTAGTCCATCTAACTAAATCAGCAAACCAATTATTTAAATTAAAAGGAAAACTTGGAAGAACAGCTCCTAAAGGACCTTTATTAGGAAAGGCTAAAGAAGCAAAAGCCAAAGGAGAAGTGATTAGAAGTTCTAAAATTTTGATAAATCTTCTTACAAAAAGGATAATTAAAGCAAATAAAACTCCAGAAATAACCATTTCTATCATCAAAGGCATTAAAACTACGCTAATCTCTCCTAAAAGATTGATTATTTTATTTTTAATGGATTGTCCTAACAATTGAAGATAACTATTTAATATTTGTTGTTGATCTGACGGAGCCAAAATACCAAGATAGGTAGTCTCTGGTTGTTCGTTTTGGACGTTGTAAGTTTGATTTTTATCTAAAACAGCTTGCCAGTTACCTAAAAAATTTGCTTGCCACAAAGAACCATGAATAACATCGCCTAATCTTGATTTAGTTCCTCCAGACAAACCATCTTCAATTTGCCAACCAATATCAAAAATTAATTGAGTAATTGCATAAGAAAAATTTATTAAATAAGCAACAATGATAATATTGATAATTAAAGAAAAAGCAGAACTTTGACCTTCAAAAAGCCAAATAAAACCAACATATAAAGCTGAAAAAACTAAAATTATATAAGCAATATCTCTTAAAGTTCGCCAAACTAAAACCCCTATACTTTCTCCACCTGGACTCATTGGTTGAAATGGATTAAGGTCAACAACTAATTGTAAAACGCTTTTTAAAACTTCATTAAATGCTCTTTGAAAATTAACAAGCAAATAAATAAACCCTTTAATAACCATCTTAACTATTAAACTTACAAAATCAATGATAAAAGAAGCAACCGCTATTCCAGTTTTAACTATAATACAAGCCAAAAATTTATTTCCATCTTGTCCTGTAAACATTCCAGCAATTGCCGAAAAAATATTAGTTCCTTGACAAGGATCAGTATAAGTAGTTGTTTGCTGATATTGAACGGTAGGAGGGGAACCGGTTTGCTCGCTTAAAGGAGAAGAACTTCTTAGATTTAGCGAATACAGACTGCTCAAGGCATTTCGAATCTCATTCAAATTTTCCGGTCCGAGAACTTTACCAATAAAAGAGGAGGAACGTACAGTAGTCAAAGTGAGAGAACTAGACCCGATATAGCCATAACACGTAGTAACAAGAGAAACATAACCAATACTACCAATGCTAACGTTGCAGTAATTTATACGGATTTTTTCTGATTTAAAATCAATATCGCTTAGATTAACCCATATAACCTCATCGTTTTTTATTTTTAAAAAAAAATCAGCGAAAATTTTTCCATCTATTCCTTCTTTTGGCATACAACCGCCGTCTGTAGATTCTATATCTTTAGCTGTTAAAACTATTACAGCTGCCGGACTTGTAATATTACTCCCTATTTGATTCCAAATACTTTTTCCATCAGGCTTACCTAAACCTGCGCTTCTATTACAGATAACTATTAATTGATTTACAGTATAACTTTGTCCCCAAGCAAAATTACCCCTTCCGAATAGAAAGAATAGAAAAATTAAAAATATAAGTACAAATGTTTTTTTCATTTTTTAAAAATTAAGTTAACTTCTTTTGGTTTAAAAATATTAGAAAGAAAATTAAACGGATTAAATGTAATTTGAGGATAAGTTATTTGTTTTTTGACTTTTACTATTTTGTAAATTGGTTGCTTTTTAGCAAAATAAGTTTCTTCATTAGAAACTTTACAGTCATACATATCTTTAGCTTTAAGAGCATAAGCAAGAAGATAATGAATAAAAGCTGAAACTGAATAAGGATAATCACCACCAGAAACCCCGCCTTCTAAAATATTTCTTACCTTTGTTAGATTAAGATAATAATTGTCAAAAAAATCACCATAACAAGAATAGATATTACGATTGCCGCAACTATTACTAGGAACAGAAATTGTCTGAAGAGTATTAACTTGATTAGATTTTTCTAAGTAAATTGTATTTATATATCTAACTTTATCTTCCAAGGAGCCAGAAATACCTCTATCAGAAGAAAATTTGTTTATTATTGGTTCAAGAATGCTTGTTCTTAAATTTTCGATTGTTTCTCTTTTAGCTTTCAAAACATTAACAAGATGATTATACATTAAAACAAAAGTTCGAATATAACCTTTAACACAATCAGAATAAGGATTGGCTTTATCTAAACTATTAAACTGAGAAACTGAAGTTACTTGTCCTTTACATTGATTGTAAATATAAGTAAGAAAATCTGTTCCATTATTAAAACTATAAATATTAAAATCTTGATTTTTAATAAAATTTCGAGCGACAAAATTTAAAAACCCCATTTTTTCATCTATATTAGGAATCCTTGTTTTAAAAACATTTAGAACCGAATCAGAAGTTAAAACAGGATTTTCTTTTTCATTTGCAGCTACGGCTTCTATGCTTGAAAAATCAGGATAAAGACGACCATCATCATCTCGAATACATTTTTCAATCCTAACATATTGATTTAAAATACTTGAGCCAGGTGTTCCATAAGAATTTTGAAATTCTGTTTTAAGATTATTGAGTTTCTGATAATTTAAAAGGTCTCTATAAGAATAATCGCTAGCATCTCTAATAATAATAGTTGGCGCAGTGGTTGTTTCAGAGATATTTTCATTAACTTGAGCTACTATTAATCTACCTACAAAACCAGAAATAATATTAGCTAAAAGACCTTTTTTCTTTTGAACTAAGTAAGTTTGTTTAGCTTGAGCTAAACTAGAACCTGTTTCGCAAAAATTAATTTCATCAAACTTTATACCGGCATAAGTTCCTAATTGTTTTCCTCCAGCTAAGCTAGTAATAAAATTTCTGTTAATTGAGGCAAAATCAGGGTCATGACAAGAAAAATAATTTTGAAGATTGTCGGCAATTGAAACGATTCTTGTTTTAATAGCTGCATCATTAAGCCACTTAGCAATTTCTTTATTCTGGTCATCTTTAGTATCAACTACTTCGGTGATAGCTTTTCTGTATGACATTTCTTCATAAAGTGTCCAAGCGTTTTTTAAGTCTGAAGTAAAAGTTTTATAAATATCTTGAAATTGAGATTTAAGAAGATTCTGATTCAATTTTTGTTGAACAGCTGTATCTAAGCCAAAACCCCTAATTAAAAGATAATATAAAATTGGGTCATAAGGGAAAACAGGAACTCCTTCTATTGGTGGAGTAACAGTAGCTACGCCTTCTAAAACTTCTTGAATGAGAGCATTAAGGTTTGGATCTAAATAATAGTAGTTATTATAAACATCACCAAAAAATCCACCAGAACCATCGGGAATTAGAGCAGCTAAAGCTTGCTGGTTGAGGATTAAAAGAAATAAAATTAAACCCAAAATGATTTTTCTCATTTCTTTTAATTTTATTTCATTTTTTTAAATTTTTGAGCCGGTGGTGGGAATTGAACCCACGACCCTCCCGTTACGAGCGGGATGCTCTACCACTGAGCTACACCGGCATTTTTATTTTTTAAATTCTATATTTTTCAAAATTTCCTCTGAAATAAAAAGAACTTTTTCATTTTTTAACGATTCGCCGAAATTTTCCTTTCTTTCCTTTTCAATTTCCAATGGATGTTTAAAGGCTTCACTTTTTAAAGATAATTTCCAACTTTCTTCTTTAGATTTTATAATTTGGTTTTTAAGAATTTCAATGTTTTTTTTATAAGGTTCATTTTTTTTCCTTTCATTTAAATAAGTGATTAAAAAAACAAAAAAAACAAAACTTAAAAAAATTGTTAAGATTAGCTGTTTTTTCATTTAAATATTTTCATAATAACGAATTTTAATTTTATTCCTATTAAAAGAGACGGCTACTAAGGAAATTATGTAATTTTCTTTATTTAATTTTAAACAAAAAAACCTAGCTAATCTTTCAATTTTTTGTCTTTTTTGCTTGTTAAACTTAAATTCTGGTAAAAAGTAATTTTGATTAAAAAGAGATTTAACTTCAACAAAATTTAAAACTCCATTTTTTTCAGCTAAAATATCTACTTCTCCTAAATTTTTCAATTTTAAATTTCTTCCTAAAACTTTATAACCCCTTTTTTCTAAAAATTTTTGAGCAATCTTTTCTCCTAATCTCCCTTTTAAAATAGTTTTCATATAACAAAATTAACCAATCTGCCTTTAACAATAATTATTTTTTTAATTTTTTTTCCTTGAAGATATTTTTCATAAAGAGGTAAAGTTTTTACAATTTCTAAAACCTCTTTTTCATCTAAATCATCTTTTTTTGATTTAAATTCACCCCTCTTTTTTCCATTAATTTGGACTACAAAATTAAATTCTTCTTTTTTAAGTAAAGATTCTTTAAATTTAGGCCAAGGCTCTAAATCGAGAAAAGTTTTTTTACCAAACATTACCCAAATCTCTTGAGAAATATAAGGAGCAAAAGGAAAAAGAAGCTTAATGAATTCTAAAAATTTATCTTTGGGAATAGAATAACCTTTATCTAAACTTTCTCTTAAATAATCTTCAAAAACCATCATCTTAGAAATAACAACATTAAATCTCATTTTTTCTATTCCTTCGGTTGTTTCGTAAATTAATTCATTAAGTTTCTTTTCGAAATCAAAAGGAATTTTATTAATTTTTCTTTGAGATTTAATCCGTTGGGCTAAAAACCAGATCCTATTAAGAAATCTATAAATTCCTTTAATGCCTTCAGTTGCCCAGGGTTTTTCATCTTCTAATGGTCCCATAAACATTTCATACATTCTTAAAGCATCAGCTCCATATTCACCAGCCACCCTATCTGGACTAATAACATTTCCTCTTGATTTGGACATTTTTTGACCATCAGGACCTAAGATTAAACCTTGATTAAAGAGTTTTTTAAATGGTTCTTTAGTTGGAACTAAACCTAAATCATAAAGAAATTTATGCCAAAAGCGAGCATAAAGAAGATGTAAAACAGCATGTTCAGCTCCACCAACATAAAGATCAACTGGCAGCCAATATTTTAATTTCTTTTTATTAGCAAATTCCTTTTTATTTTTAGGATCGATGTATCTTAAATAATACCAACAAGAACCAGCCCATTGAGGCATCGTATTAGTTTCTCTTTCTGCTGGTCCTTTACATTTAGGACATTTTGTTTTTACCCAAGATTTGATGTTTTTTAAAGGAGACTCACCGGTTCCCGTTGGTTCAAATTTATTTGTTTTTGGCAATGTTACTGGCAAGTCTTTTTCAGGTACCGGCACATTGCCACATTTGGGGCATTTAATAATTGGAATAGGTTCTCCCCAATATCTTTGTCTAGAAAAAATCCAATCTCTTAATTTATAGTAAATAGCTCTTTGAGCTAAACCTTTAGATTCTAACTCTTTGCCAATTTTTTCGATTGCTTCTTCGCTTTTTAAGCCATTAAATTTATCTGAATCAAATAAAATACCATAATCCTCATAAGGTAATGGTGTTTCTCCTTCGGGATTTTTAATAACTTTGACAATAGGAATATTAAATTTAAGTGCAAATTCATAATCTCTACTGTCATGAGCAGGAACACCCATAATAGCTCCAGTACCATAATGTTCTAAAACATAATTAGTAATCCAAATAGGAATTTTAAAGCCATTTAAGGGATGAATAGCATAAGAACCAGTAAAAACGCCGGTTATTTCTTTTTCTAAGGCTTTAATTGAAACCGGCTTTCTTTTTTCATTATTTATATAATTTTCAACTAAATTAAAATAGTCTGGCTTAGCTACCTTAAGAGCTAAAGGGTGATTATAAGAAAGAGCTAAAAAGGTAGCACCATAAATAGTATCGAGTCTAGTTGTAAAAATTCTAATTTTTAAATCAGAATCCTCTAAAGGAAAATCAACTTCCCAGCCTTCACTTTTCCCAATCCAATTTTTTTGCATTTCAATTATCTTTTCAGGCCAGTCAAGTTCTTTAAGGTCTTCTAAAAGTCGGTCAGCATAGGCAGTTATTTTTAAATGCCATTGTCTCAACATCCTAGTTTCAACTTCGCTTCCGCATCTTTCGCATTTTCCTTGAACAACCTCTTCATTAGCTAAACCGGTTTTACAAGAAGGGCAAAAATTAACTGGTGCTTCAGCTTCATAAGCTAAACCATGTTTAAAAAATTGAAGAAAAATCCATTGAGTCCATTTGTAATAATTAGGATCAATAGTAGAAATTTCTCTATCCCAATCATAACTAAAACCCATTCTAATTGTTTGCCTTTTAAAAGTTTGAATATTTTTAGGAACAAAAGTCATTGGATTCTTTTTTACTTTAAGAGCATAATTTTCAGCAGGTAAACCAAAAGCATCCCAACCCATTGGATGAAGAACATTATAGCCTTTCATTCGCCAGTAACGGGATAAAATGTCAGTAGCTGTATAACCTTCAACATGGCCAACATGAAGACCTTCGCCTGAAGGATAAGGAAACATATCTAAAATATAAAGCTTTGGTTTTTTAGAAAAATCAACCGCCTTCCAAATCTTTCTAAAATTTTTTAACCACCTTATTTGCCACTTTTTTTCAATTTTTTTGAAATTGTATCTTTTAAATTTCATTTTTATTTTTCTTAAAATTATACTTAAAATAAGGTAAAATTTCAATCAATGGTTCAAGGGCAAGAAAAATTTAGAATTAGATGGGCTACTTATAATTTTATTTCTCATCCTTACGGCGATATTTTGTGGCATTTAATTACTGGTTTAATTGCTGGTGGTTTTTTAGTTTATTCAATTATTTATTCAGATTATTGGTCATTAATAATTTCTCTCTTAAGTTTAATTTTTTTCTTTCATCCTCGCTTTTATGAACCAAAACTTACAGAAATAGAAATTAATGAAGAAGGAATTATAGTTGATGGCAGAAAGTATGATTGGGGGTATTTTGATGGTTTTGAAATTTTTAGTAATGGTGTAAGAGATTATGTTTATTTAGTTCCCCATTCAGGTTACCGAATTGGCTTTGATTTGCCAATAGAAACCTTTTTTGTGACCACTGAAGAAGTAAGAAAAAAGCTTAATTTTTATTTAGATGAATATGTTAATGTTGTTCCTTTAACTCATATACTTTTTCGTTTTTTCTTTCCTTAATTAGGGACAAAAACTTAAAATATTTTTGAGATGAGTTAAACTGCAAGGCAGAACTCTTCCCATAATAATAACTGTATAATCAGAGTCTTTTCTGACAGCGATATATTCTTCGGTGCTGGTAACAGTGGTAGTGCTTCCAGGTAAAATTGAAGCAACAATTCTTGTCTTTTTTTCTAAACAACCTCCCTCGGGTTTAGCTGTTCCGATAAAAATAACATTAGTTTCGATTGGTTTACTGGGAGTTAGATATAAAGATTTAATGCCAGCGCTCTTGTTTTCGCCAGTTTCTGGTTTCATATTAGGGTCTTCGCTAAACATAAAACTTTTAACCACTTTTTCTATTGGCTGAAAATAACTTCTTTGATGATAGCTTTCAATTTCTAAATATTTTCCATTAGCACAATCCTCAATTTTAAGCAGCTTTCCTCCAAATGGTTGCCTTTCTAATCTTAGGTGAAAAGTAAAAACAAAAAATAAAGGTAAAAAAGCTAAAACTAGAAATAAAAAAAGAGTTTTCCTCATAATTTTTTATGCGTCCGGCTGGATTCGAACCAGCGACCCCCGTCTTATAAGGACGGTGCTCTAACCGCTGAGCTACGGACGCATAACTATTCAATAATAATTTTCTTTGCTCCTTCAGAACTAGAAGTTTTGGGAATTCTAATCATTAAAACACCGTTTTCGTAAAAAGCTCTAATATTGGCTTTATCAGCATCTCGTGGAAGAACAATTGATCGCGAAAATGGTCCCCAATAACATTCTTTTTTTTGAGACTGCGCTTCTTTAATTTCCTCAGGTGGTAATCTTTCTCCTTTGATTACTAAAATATCATCTTGAAGCAAAATCTCGATATTTTCTTTAGAAGCTCCAGCTATTGGAGAAACAATAATAATTTCATTATCCTTAACATAAATATCTACACTTAAAAGTCCTTCTTCTAAATGGATTTCATCAGATTTCTTCGTAGGGTTTAAGCCTTGAGATTGATAATTCATTTTGGTCTTTAATTAAATAAAATTCTGAGATGATAAAACTAAAAACACCCCATAAAAGAGGAATAACCAAGAAAAAACCAACTTGTAATTTAATTATAAGATAGTTATGAAGAAAATGCAAAAAACTGGCAGCAAAAAGGCCAATCAAATAGCTAAAAAAAATTCTGGTTTTCATAAAATAAGCATAACCAAAGCCGATTAAAATAGAAGCTAAAATATGAAGAAAATTAGCGCTTAGAAATCTTAGAAATAAAACAGTTAAGGGATTTAATTCTAAAACTCCAAAATTTTCTGAAACTGAAAGAGCATAAGCTAAGTTTTCGACAAAAGCGAAACCAAAAGCTGACATTGTCATATAAATAACTGCATCAATTGGTTCATCAAAAACTTTTAAAGGAAAGATTAAAAGAGCAATAACTAAAAATTTAAAAAATTCTTCTATAAAAGCAAAAATTAAAAATTGAATAGCTAAAGAATCAATGAGATACAAATTTTTTATTATTCCTTCGAAGAAAAAACTTAAAAGAGCAGATAAAATTCCAAGAAAAAAAGCAAAAATAAGATATTTTTTAGGTTCAGGATGGCAATCTTTTTTTATAAAATAAACTGCCCAAAGAAGAGGAAGAAAAAATGAGAAAGAAAAAACTAAAGACATTTATTTAATTTTAAAACAATAACTTAATTATTTGATAAAATAATCTTTAAATGGTGGGGTGGCAGAATTGGGATTGCGCCGGTCTCGAAAACCGGTGGCCGTTAAGGCCGTGAGGGTTCGAATCCCTCCCCCACCGCAAATAATGGTTAAAGGAACTCAATTTTTTCCAGGAAGGAGAATTGAACAAGGACCATCGCCAATTTTAGAAGTTCTCGAAAAATTTTATCAAGATTATATAAGAAGAATTTCTAACCCTCCTTTTGCTAAAGGAAATTTTTTAATTAGAGGGTTAGAATTCCTTAGAAATGTTAAAAATCTTGAAAACCTTGTTGAATTAGATGAATTTTTAAGAACAGAATTAAGAATTTCTGGGCCACCTCGTCAGCATTCAAGCTCTCCTTTTCAAGAAAAAACATCTTCACAAAATCCTAAGAAAAAAAGACAGGAAGGATTAAGATTAGGGTTTTTAGGTGAATTTTTAAAAACAATTCTTTCTCCATTTTTTCTAAATGAGGGTTATCTTATTATTAGAACTTCAAAGGAAGATGATAGGGAGACAAAAGTAGATGAGTTTATTATTAATATTAAAAAACGAGAAGTGGTTGCTTATTTGAGTGATAAGGTAGCTTCATCAACAGGCATAGAACTTCATTATGGTATCACAACACCGTCCCAACAAGTTAGTTTTAAAAGACACCCTTCTATAACAAGAGGAAATATGTTTGAATTTAAAGAATATAATGATGTTGTTGAAATAAAAAATGTTTATTTTAGCGAAGATACTTTAAATCAAATAGCACAGAATTTAGTAAGAACAATCAAAGGATCATCAGTTAATACAAACTTCTTAAATCTTCTTTATAATTTTGTTCTAGATTTTGTAAATAGAAACCGTGATCAAATTGGAGAGTGGATAAAACCTGAAATAACCCTCTTCTCTTTTGAAGCATATTATAAAAGTTTAAGTCAACCTAAATAGAATTTTGGTTTATTTAATCATCTTCCTTCAATGTCTCTAAATTTGCTTATTTCTTTAATTAAAATTTTTAATTCCCTAATTGAAATATGTTGCTCGGAATCTGTTTTTGATGTTCCAACCTCAATTAAAATTCCATCATAGAGATACTCATTTTTATCTATTTTTCTTTTCATTGCTTGAATTGTTGCTGGTACTATTTTTTCTCTCATTTTAGGACCATAAGAATGAGAGGGATCAAAAAAGAGAAGACAACCAGTATGTTTTTTAACTCTTAAAGCTAAGTTATGAAGAGGAGCGTTGCGGTATTTCCCTTTTTCTGGAATATCAACTCCTCGATGAATTAAAATTATTCTTTCTTTAGGTAGATTAGCATAAGTTACTAAACCTTCCCAAGTTTTTTCCATTGAAGTTCTTCCTTTATAAGTCAAACTATCAGCTTTCTTTTTATAGTCACCTAACCATTTTGGGTTTTTAATTCCTAAAAACCAATTATTTTTTTTAACAAAAAAGCTCATAATTAAAATTGGCCAACCTAATTGATTAACAGCTGGATTCCAAAAAAGCAATTTATTTTCCGGAATCCGTTTTTCATAAAAAGGAATTTGAAGTAAAGGATCCATAATTTCAGTAGCTACTAGAAGATTTGTTTCTTTGACTATTTTTTCAGCTATTTTTACACTTGGTGGAATTTTTAAATTTTGTTTTTGATAAGAATTTAAATTTTTAAGAAAAACTTCAAAATCAATCCCCATACCTTCACCTTTATAATTGAAATTTGTTCTTGATTTTAGACCAACAACTCTTGTTCCCCAAAGAGCATATTTACCGTTAATTTTAATCTCAGCTAATTCATAAATTTCTCTTAGATTTTCATTATCAATTGAACAAGGACCAGCGATTATTTTTACTGAATTCATTTTTAAATTTTTTTATAATTTTCGACTAAGATTTCAAAGTTTATTTTTTTCTTTCTTTTAGGAGATAAAAGAATCTTTTTAAAAGAAGGCAAAACATCTCCATTGCCTAATTTTTGAAGATGAAGAGAAGCTACAAAATTAGCAAAATCAATTGATTTTTCTAATTGCCAGCCTTTTAAAAGACCAAAACCAAAAGCTGCTCTAAAAATATCACCAGCTCCGGTTGGATCAATTTCTTTAGTTTTATATGGTGGAAAAATTTTTATTTTGCCATTAATTCCTAAAATTGAACCAAAAGGACCACAGGTAATAATGATTAGTTTCCCAATATACTTCTGAGCTAAACCAATAGCTTTTTTTAGATTTGAAGAAGAAAAATATTTAAGACTCTCCCAAGGAATTATTGGATAGTTAATGTTTCTTAAGACTTTTAAAGTTCTTTCAGAAATTTCGGTGGAAGGATCAAAAATAATTTCAGTATTTATTTTTTTATTTTTCCTTATAATTTCAAAAAATTTAGCAAAATGTCTATCGAGAAAAATTAAATCAGCAGATTTTATTATTTTCTTATCAAGTTTATTTGTTTTCAATTTATTTTCCGATTCTCTTAAAATTGTTCTTGTTCTGTTCTTGGAATCAATAATTACTAAATTTTTTTTAAGCGAAGAAGAAACATTGATAATTTTAATTTTGTTTTTTGTTAATAATCTTCTTAAAGCTAAACCATCGGCATCTTTGCTGAGAGTTGTAAAAAAATAAACGTTAAAACTAAGTTTGGAAAAGAAAAGAGCAGAAACAAGAGAAGGACCACCATAGGAAATTTTTTGAGTTAAAACTTCAAACTTTAAACCAGGTTTTAATTCAGAAATTACATAGATTTTATCAATTACTGATTCTCCTAAAGAAACTATTGTTTTCATTTTTGGTTAAGAAATAAAAAAAGCCTCCCTTGGCAGGGAGGCTTTTTTTATTTTTAGCTAAATATTTAATTTAACCTCCCTGCCGGAGGCTAGCGAAAAAATAAAATGAAAAATATGATTTAATAGGCATTTTAATAACAATTTTAAACTAAATTAAATTTAAGTCAAGTGATATTTTTCCACATTCATCCTTGAACCTTTTCTTAATTTATGTTATAATAAAATTATTAAGCCCCAATTGGGGCTTTTTTAAATGGAAAAAAATGAGTACTTCCTCGATAGGCAAGCTGTTTTTCTTGATTCTTTTTTGCGGCTTAGCTTTAAATTTTGTTTTTTCACCCTCAGAGGCAGAAAGAGAAATAGTTATAGAGAAAGATAGTTTTTTAAAAGAAGAACCAGTAATTAAAAAGATTGGCTATTTTAAAATTACTGGTTACTCCTCAAGTCCAGATGAAACAGATGATACTCCTTGGTTAACAGCTATTAATACCCTAGCGAGAGAAGGTATTGTTGCTTCTAATGATTTACCTTTTGGAACTAAAATAAAAATCCCCTCAATTTTTGGAGATAAGGTTTTTGTAGTTGAAGATAGACTTAATTCAAGATTTAAAGGGGTTATTGACGTTTGGTTTCCTTCTAAAGAAGAAGCTTTAAATTTTGGAGTTCATGAAGATGTCTTGGTTGAAATTTTAGAATAACGTTTTTTTGTTTTTTGATGATAACTTAAAGCCTCTAAAATAACTTCTTTTTCATTCCAGGGGACTATTTTATCTTTATAAACAATACTTTTTTCATTTCCTTTACCAATAGTAACCACTATATCGCCTTTTTGAGCCAATTCAATTAACTTAAAAATAGCTTCTTTTCTGTCAGGAATAATTTCAACCGGTTTTTCAATTCCATATTCTTTTAAATAATTTTTAGCTCCCATTTCAATAGCTTTCAAAATGTTTTCTGGCTCTTCATCAAAAGGATCTTCATCGCTAATAACTACATAAGAACAATATTTTGCTCCCAATTCTCCAATTTTTGGCCTCTTCCATTTATCTCTAATTCCACCAGCTGAACTAATTAAACAAAGTAAATTTTTAGGTTTAAAAAATTCATGAATTGTTTTGTAAAGCTGTTCAATTGATTCAGGAGTATGAGCATAATCAATAATAACTTTAAAACCATTAGCTTCAATTATCTCCATTCTTCCCGGCAGGCCTTTAAATTTTTTTAATGGTTCAATAGCTAAATTAAGCGAGATACCTAAAGCTTTTAAAATACTTAAAGAAGCTAAAATGTTATAAAGATTAGTAATTCCCAAAAGTTCACTCTTAAAAATTCTCTCGTTTAATTCAAACTCGATTCCTCTCTTTTTCAATTTATATTTTTCAGGTCTTAAGAGAAAATTTTTATCAAAATTAGTAGCTTCTAAAGAAAAAGCAATTTTTTGTTCAGCTTTAAAACTTAAAAAATAATCACTTTCAAAATCGTCTAAATTAGCAATAATTGTTTTTTTAATTGGAAAACCCCTTAATTGTTTTTTGGTTTTAGATTTTTCCAAAGCTTTAAAGAGTTTCCCTTTAGCTTGACGATAAGCTTCGTAAGAGCCATGATGTTCAATATGTTCTGGATGGAGATTTAAAAAAACAGCTATATCAAAATCAATAAAAGCGTGACGATTTTGCCACAAACCTTCGGAAGTACATTCAATTATTGCAATTTCACAACCATTATCGACTGCTTGTTTAAGAAAAGTTTGTAAAAATCCTCTGCCAGGCATAGTTAATCTCTCCTTTTTTTCAATCTCTTGAGAGTCAATGTAAGTAAAATCAGAGGAAGAAAGAGCAACTTTAAATCCTATTTCTTTCAAAAGAAAATAAGTTAAATAAGAAACAGTTGATTTTCCTTTGGTGCCAGTAATACCCACAACAATTATTTTTTTTGAGGGAAATTTGTTAAATAAAGCAAAAATAAGCGACCAACACCAATGATAAAAATTAATAAGAAATTTTGGTAGAAATTTTCTTAGTTTTTTCATCTTTTAGTCACTTTTTAATTCCGCCAAAATATAATTTTGAATACTATTATAATCATCAATGCCTAAAGAGGGATAAATTCCATAAACACCTTCTGTATTTCCAATTGTAAAATAACCAGATTTTAAAAATTTTTCTCTTGTTGTCAAAAGGATAACTTTTATTTTTGCTTCTCTAACTTCTTGGCTTTTATTTAAAAGAAAATAAATTGTTTCTTGATTTAAATTAGTTTGCCAGTGGTGTCTATTAGCTAAAACAAATTTTAAAATCTTAATTTTATCACTCCAACTTAAATTTAAAAATTTATTCTTAAAACCTTCGATCACAGCCATTTGATTTTTAATTCTTTGAAAATCACCTTCGGGATAATATCTAGACCTTAAAACAAGTTCTAAATCATCGCCCTTTAAAATTCTTTTTCCTGGATAAATAGTATAAAAACTAGCTGCATCAATTACTGGCTGATCAAGTTTAACTTCAATTCCACCTAAAGTTTCAGCTAAACCTAAAATAAAATGAAGGTCATAAACAAAATAATTTTTAATTTCTAAACCAGAATAAGCTGAAGCTTTTTGAAGTAAAGTATCTATTTCCTTAAGAGCATAAAGCTGATTAATTTTAGTTAAATTGTTATTTTTGTCAAAAACAACTAAGTCTCTGGGAATGGGAATAAGATAAATTTTAGACTGTTTATCAAGAACTAAATGAGCGATAATCAGACTATCAGTATTTTCTCCGCCAATATAACCTTCTCCTGATTTGCCAATTAAAAGCAAAGTAAATTCATTTTCTTTGTTAGCTAAAATTTTTTGAGGAACAAAAGAAAAAAAACTTATTTTTTCAGGCAAAATTAAACTGCCGATAATTATAATTCCTGTTAAAACTAAAAAAAATTTAAAATAAAACCTTAAATCAATCATTTAAAGAATCTTTTCTAAATAAAAGTCTTGATTAAATTTTAAAATAATTTTCTCTCCGCGAGCAAGTTCTTTTCTTAAAATTGAATCAGCTAATTTATTTTTAATAATCTCCTCTAAGTTTTTTTCTATAAATTTAGCTCCGAATTTTTCAAAAGAGCTTCTCTTTACAATTTCTTTTAAAGCTTCCTCATCTATTTCTAAATAAAAATTATTTTTTAAAAGCAAGTCGGTTTGAACTTTTTGAAATAGAATTTTAGCTATTTCAAAAACCTCATTAAAATTTAATTCTTTAAAAATTATTAATTTATCGACAGTAGTTAAAAATTTTTCGGAAAATTCTCCAAGAAGCTTTTCTTTAATTTTGGTTTCTAATAAATCATTAGATAAAACTTCTCTTTTAGCTTCTTCGTAAAAATAAGAAGAGCTAAAAACTAAAATAGAATTTTGAAAATTGATTTTTTTAAAATTAATTTCTAAAAACCCATCAATTAAAATTTTTTGAAAATAATTAAGAAAGTTCTTATTCATTTTATCAAAATCATCAATGAAAAAAAGTCCAAATTCATTTTTTTCGAAAAAGTTAGTTAGTTTTAAAAAATCATTTTCTTCTTGAAGCTCGTTTCCTGAAATCAAGCAAAAAGCCTCTTCTGTTCCATAGACAATTTTAGCTATCATTTTTGCTGTTTCTTTTTTGCCAACACCTATTGGTCCGATAAATATAAAAGAAGCTAAAATTTTATTATTTTTTAAACCAGTATAGTATCTTTTTAAGACTTCGCTAATTTGTTGAATAGCTGTTTTTTGGTTAACTATTCTTTGGCTAAAAATTTCTTCAAATCTTAAAGTTTCTTCTGGCAACTTTTCCTTTGAAAAACTAATAGCTAATTCCCTAATTAATTCTTCAGAAAGAAAATTGCCCTTGTTTTGCTTAACCAATTCAACTCCCTTTAAAATTAAATTTTCTGCTCTTCGAAAATAATCGCCGTTTTTCCCTAAAGATCGGCTTAGCTTTAAACTTAAAACAATTGCTTGAGGACTAATTAAAATTTTATTTTCCTTTTCATAGAGAAGACTTTTAAGAGTTAAAAGATATAAAGCTTCTTCTTCGGTTAATTCTTTAATTTCTATCTTTTCAAAAAAATTAAGATAACTACTTTTTGAACCTAAAAGAAAAATTTGCTCTGGAACCAATGTTCCTATTAAAGGTAGATTTTTAAGAGAAATCAATTTTTCAAGATAAGGCGAGAAATTCAAAACAACTTTATCTAAATTTTTGAGAAAAACTATAATTTTTTCAGTTTTTTCAAGTTCTTGAAAAATTTCTTTAAAAATTAAATCAAAACTCTCTTTAGTTTTTTCAAATATTTCTTCTAAATCTAAAGAAATTAAACGAAAATCTAAAAGCTTTTCTGAAACCAATTCATTATGAATTCTCCAAGCTAAATTGTAGATAATTGTTGTTTTTCCTGAACCTTCTTTTCCTAAAAGAATAACTCTTTTTCCTTCAACTAATAATTTTTCTAAAAGAGAAACTTCTTCTTTATGACCAATTAAAAAACCTAAATTTTGTTTACAAGCTATTAAGGTTAAATCATAACCATATTTATCTAAGAAAGGTGTTGGCGGAGAAAAAAGCTTTGAAGGAATTATTTTTCTTTTTTCTATTTCTTTATGAAAAACAGATAAAGGCTGAAGATAAGACCTAGGTAGTCGTTTTTGAGAAAAACTTTCCATTAAGACGCTAGTCAAAAGAAATTCTTTTTGAATATTTTGTTTTTCAAAAAAAGAATTGATTTCTAAATCATCCAAAAAACATAAACCTAAAAAAACTGAATAGAGATTAATTTCAGAATAATTTAGTTTTTTACTGAATTCGAAAGCGTTTTTTAAAATTTTTAAAAGAATATCAAAATAAGTTATTTTGTTTATAACCTCAGTTGTTTTTTTAAAAAAAGTTAGTTGAATTTCTTTAGCTATTTCCTCTTTAATTTCGGCTCTTCTAAGAATTCTTTTTATTTTTTTGTTTTTAAAAAATTCTTTTAAAAGATAAAGAGGAAATGATTCTGGTTTTAAAATTTCAGCTAAGGTCAATGAATCTAAAAGAAAATCCTTAGTTTCTTTATTTAAGTAGTCATCAACATTAATTTCGCCAGCCGAAAAAAATTCTAAATCTTCTTTAGCTTTTGCTTTTCGAAAATGAGTTACTGAAGCGATAAGCAAAAGAAGAGAAATAAGATAAAAAAAGTTTTTGTTTTTTAAATTGCCAGTCACTAAAGCTTTTAAAGAAATTAAAAAAATAACAAAAAGAATAATTAAAATGAAAAAATCAAACCAGTCTTTGAGTTTTTTAATAATAAATCTCGAAATCGGGCTAAAACTAAAATATTTATTTTCCCAGTAAAATTTCATTTCGAGGAAGAGCTAAAATTAAAAGACTAACTGGCAAAAAAGTTAAGGCTAAAATAAAAATTAAAGAAACTGTTAGATAAAAAAGGTAAATTAAACTTAAAAAAGATAAATAAATAAATTTTAAAGGGAAAAAATAAAATGGTTTAAACAAAGTTCTTAAATTTTTTTTAAAGCCTAGATCATGTTGAGTAATATAAATTCTTTCTAAAGCTTGACGAAAAAAATTCTTAGGTTGATGATAAAACCAATAATCTAAAAAATAATAAAAATCTTCAATAATAAGAAGATAAAAAAGATTTATTAACGAAGAAAAAAGTCTTTTTGGTGAAAATAACATTTTTAAAATAAACTTTTCTTTTTGTTTTCTAGTTTTTCTTGTGGCAATTCTTTATCTAATTTTATAATAACTTTGCCATACTCACCATCATAACCTGGATCTAAGATGATGTCCCCTTTATCTATTTTTTCTAAAGCCAATAGCACTTCAGGAAACATTTCTTTCATTTTATCTTTGTCAAAATTTCCACTTAAAATTTCTAGCTCAGCTCCAAAGTTTTTAATTATTTTTAAATAAATTTCATCAATTTTTTTTGAATTAACATCAAGGGAATAGATTTGAGAAAGAATTTCAGCTAAGGGAACTGTTCTTTTAAATGGTGGTCTTTGAGGATCGAAGTAACCTGGCGGTCTTTTGGCTAATTTTTCTATTCGAGAAAGAACGCCGATAGTAACTTTTTTTTGGCAAACAGGACAAATGTAATTGTGTTCTTTGCTTTCCTGAGGTGAAAATCTAATTTTACAATTTCGGTGACCATCATAATGATATTTTCCTTCTTCGGGAAAAAATTCTATAGTCATTAAGATTTTATTTTTTTCATCAGGATTTTTTAAAGCTTGATAAATGTTTTTAAAAGAAATTTTTTCAAGCTCAAATAAGGTTGCCTCTCGGCCAATGCGATAAGTATAAGGAGAATGAGCGTCAGAAAAAGAAACAATCGAAATATTATCAAGCTCAGGTAATCGCCAGTTAAGATTGGGATCACTTGAAAGTCCAGTTTCAATAGCTGAAACATAATTAACAAAATCATTAAAGGCTTCATAAATTGAATCAAAACCGGAATTAGAACCATATAAAGAATACCAAGGAGTCCAGATATGAGCAGGAATAAAAATTGTTTTATCATAGATATCAAGAGCTATTTTTAAAACTTCAATTACATCAAGGCCTAAAGTAGGTCTGCCATCACTAGCTAAATTAGAATAAAGAGCTAATTTTTTATTAAATCTTTCTGCTGTTGAAAAATTAGGAAATATAAGAAGATAGTGAATCCGATAAACTTTGTTTTTCCTAGAAAAAATTGAACTAAGTTCGCCACCAATCAAAAAATAAATATCTTCAGTTGAGTTTTTTAACTTATAAATCCCATCTCTTTCCTCTAATTTTTCTCTTATTTCTTTAAACCAAGAAGGATGAGTAAAATCCCCAGTAATTAAAAGTTTTAATCCCTTTAATTTGGCAAATTTTACTAAATTTTCTAAATCCAAATTTTTCGAACAACCCCGAGAGTATTTTGAATGTAAATGTAAATCAGCAAAAACTTTCATCGAGATTGTTGATGTTGTTGTATGTCGTTTATAAATTTTTTTATTCTTTCTATAAAGGATCTCAATTCATTGTCAGTAGAAGTATCCATCGATTCTGCAGAAACAATCTTTGACAGAAATAAACAAAAATCATCTATTTTTTCAATGTTATTATTAATTTCTTTTTCAAACTCCTCATTTGAATATTTTTCTGGATCAATTGCTCTATTAATTACTTCATTAATTTTTTCTTCGGTTGAATTTTCTGGGAGTTTATTTAAAATAAAAATCACCCAGCTAGCTAAATTGAAAAATATTGCCCAGTTTGCCCCGTTTAAATCCGATTTAATTTGCGAAAGATATTCAATAATCATATTTTTAAAAGAATTCTGCCTGATTAACAAATCTAAAATATTTAAATGTCTTCGATATAATCGTATTAATGTTTGTAGATTTTCAACATTATGACCACCCTCGAATGAAAAACCGAATTCAATCATTTTATAAAATTTTAACAATAAAATTATTTTTTTTCTTCCGGTTTTAAGTTGAAAACAACTAAAATTTTGCCGTTTTTTAAATGTATGATTTCTATTCCAGCTTTTTGATAAGTTTTATATTCCTCTTCAGAAATTTGCTCTTTTTTAGACAAATCGATTGAAAAACAACCTCTCTCGTTTTCAACTATAAGGTAATATTTTTCATCTACTTTTAAAACAACAACACCGTAATAAGAGCTGTTAAAACTTTCAGATTCTGGTTCAAAGATTTTTAATTGATTTCTATCGGGAAAAAAACCTTCAACCAAATAAACAGGGAACTCAAAACGAGTATTATTTTTCGCATTTGCTAATTCTGCTTCATCTATAAGTATTAAACCAGTTATTGGAAGAGTATAATTAAACTTAAGTGATTCATCTTTGCTAGTAATTTTTGTACCTAAGGCTAACAATTTTTCTCTTTCTTCTTTGTCTAAATTTGCCCAAAAATCTACTTCCTTTTTCATTATTTCAGAATAATGTTGAAATTCAAAAAAAATAGAAGGAATTAAAGTTAGGCCAGTTAATATTTTGCTATATTTAGCCGTTAGGTTTCTAATTATTCCCAAAATTGAAGGAACAAAGTATGGTTGTGATAGATATTCTTGAGCACTCAATAAAGCTCTGGTTCCACTAAATCTACTTGATATAGCATTATTCAAGTAAAAATGATAAAAATTGCCAGCTTGATGAAAAGTAGCGATAATGCTCCTTCCTTCTTCGCTTATCTCTACTACATACATTGTCCTAGAGTTTCCTAAGGTTATTCTATTTAACACTCTAAACTGAAATCTTTCTATTTCGAATTCTTGGAGATTTGGGTTTGAAAGATTTTTAAATATGTTTTGTATGTTATTAAAAACTATTCCAGAAATTTGCCTGTTAGAGAAAGATTCTCCAAGAATTACATCATCCAGACTGTGTCTAAGATTATAATGAGACGAAGAATCTTTCAATTTATTAGAGATTTCTTCTACAAAAACGTTGGGTGGTACTGTAATAAAGCCCGAATATTCTCCATTTTGCGTGTATAGAAAAATAATCCATTCTCTATTATTTCCCCCAACACCATATCTTAAACCAAGAACCCGCCCATTGGCCCAATTTTTAGGAAGCCTAATCTCTTTACCAATTCTAATAAGATCTCCCGGTTTGATTTCAACTCCTAATTTTTTCTCTTTAACTATTTGAGCAACATTTTTTAAAACTGTTTCTTCATCTATCTGGACAACTTTGAGGTTTGATAATTCTTCAAATTTAGGGGCTAATTTTTGGGGATTAAGCCAGTATGCGGGAATAATATTTCCCGATGGTGTTCTAATAGCTAAAATTCTTCTTTGAGCTGGAGGAAAATTAAAAAGAGCAGCTGTTGTTTCAGTGAATTCTACTAAAACTAAATTTCCTTGCTGAATTTCAGTTTCCAATCTCTGAATGTCGTATATAGTTAATAAAGTTTGCTGCATTCCAGTCCATATTACCCGCCCCGACTTTTCTTCCATAACAAAAGGATTAGAAAAAAATCTTTTCTCCTCACTTCTCAATAGTCCACTATTTATTAAATCATCTATATTTATCCTTGGTTTCTCAATGCTAGATGGCAGTTCAGGATTACCCATATTTATCCTTGGTTCTTCGATACCAGATTGCGGTTCAGGCATTGGGGATTCCTCGGTTAGCTTTAAACTGCAAGCCGCTAAGAAAGCACCCATAGCAGCCAAAAATTTTCTTCTAGTCCACCCTCCTTCTCTTCTTTCTCCTTCAAGCTTAAACTTTTCCATTATTTTTTTCGGGGTGGCGGGACTCGAACCCGCAACCTCTGGCACCCCATGCCAGCGCGCTAGCCATTGCGCCACACCCCGGAAAATTGGGCGGGAGAGGAATCGAACCTCTGACCTTCTCGTTGTAAGCGAGACGCTCTACCACTGAGCTACCCGCCCTTTATTTAAAAGTTTGAGCGGCGGACGGGATTTGAACCCGCGACCTCCGGCATGGCAAGCCGGCGTTCTGCCGCTGAACTACCGCCGCCTTAAACTTATTAAAATTTTACAATAAAATTAGATAAATGAAAAATCTGCTTCTTATTTTGCTTTTAATCTATAATGCTTATCTTTATTTAGACCTTCTTTTACCACCTAAAATTGAAATAATTTTTCCGCCAGAGAATTACGCAACCTCTTCGGAAGTAATTAAACTCAAAGGAAAAATTGATAAAAGAGCTGATATTTATATTAATGATATTTTAATTCCTCAAAAAGAAAAAGGTTATTTTGAAAAAGAATTATATTTGAAAGAAGGAATTAATAGATTTATAATTAGAGGAGTAAAATTTTGGGGTCAGGAAAACAAAAAGGAAATTAAAGTAATATTGTTAAGAAGCAAAGAAAAATGAAAAAACAAAAAGAAGAAAAAAGTGAAATTAAAAAATTATTGGAAGAAATAAAAAAAGAATTTGGTGAAGGGAGTATTATGACCTTAGAAGAGGCACCTAAAGTAGATGTTGAAGTTATTTCTACTGGTTCTCCTTCACTTGATTTAGCTTTAGGAATAGGCGGATTACCTAGAGGTAGAATAATTGAAATTTATGGTCCAGAATCTTCAGGTAAAACAACTATTGCCCTTTCAGTAGCTGCTCAAGCTCAAAAAGAAGGCGGCAATGTTGCTTTTATCGATACTGAACATGCTTTAGACCCTGATTACGCTAAGAGATTGGGAGTTAATGTCGATAAATTAGTTTTATCTCAGCCAGATAGCGGCGAAGATGCTTTAAATATTGTTGAAAAATTAACTAAAGCTGGAATTTTTGATGTGATTATCGTTGATTCGGTTGCTGCTTTAGTTCCCCGAGCTGAACTTGAAGGAGAAATTGGTGATCAATATATTGGTCTTCAAGCAAGACTTATGTCTCAAGCTTTAAGAAAACTGACAGGTCTTATTTCGAAAACGAGAACAGTTTTGATTTTTATTAATCAAACAAGAGCAATGATAGGCGGTTTAGTTCCTGGTCAAGAAACAACAACTGGTGGTAAAGCTTTAAAATTTTATGCCTCAGTAAGAATTGAGCTTAAAAAAGTTGGTCAAATTGAAAGAGGTGATGAAGTAATCGGAGTAAAAGTTAAAGCTCGAATTGTTAAAAATAAGGTTGCTCCACCTTTTAAGACTGCTGAAATTGAAATTTACTATAATGAAGGAATTTCTTATGAAGCTGATCTTCTTAATTTAGGTTTAAAATACGGTGTAATTAAAAAAGAAGGCAATTCTTTTTATTTTGAGGAAACAAAGTTAGGTTCAAGTTACCAAGCAGCCAGAGAAAATCTAAAAGAAAATAAAGAATTAAAACAAAGGATATTTAAACAAATTTTAGAAAAAGTAAAAGAGACTTAAATGATAGGAAAAATAAAGGGAGCAACCCTTTCAGGAATTTTTCCTGAAATAATTGATATTGAAATTGGTTTATCGAGCGGACTTTCAAGTTTTCAAATAGTTGGTTTACCTGATGAGGCTATAAATGAATCAAAAGAAAGAATAACAATCGCTCTTAAAAGAATTGGAGCAAAACCTCCTAATAAAATTTTAAAAAGAATAGTAGTTAATCTAGCTCCGGCTGATATTAAAAAAGAAGGCACCCACCTTGATTTACCCATTGCTTTAGTTTTTCTTTATATTACTCAGCAATTAAAAGCGATTCCATTAGATACTGTTTTTGTTGGCGAATTAGCGCTTGATGGTAGTTTAAGAAAAATAAAAGGTGCTTTACCAATTGTTTTAGAAAGTTTAAAAAGAGGGTTTAAAAAAATTGTTCTGCCTTATGAAAATCAAAATGAAGTTGGTTTTATTAAGGGAATTGAAGTTTATCCATTAAAAGACCTTCAAGAAGTAATTGATTTTATTGAAAACAAAGAAAAATACCTTCCTTTGACTCCAGAAGAATTTACTTTTTCCGAACCCGAAGAAATTAATTTACCAATTTTAAGCGACTATCTTTTAAGAGGAATGATTTTAGCTGCTTTAGGTAGACACAATCTTTTGCTTTATGGACCGCCAGGTACAGGAAAGACCTTAATTGCTAAATCTTTGGTTTATTTTCTGCCAAGATTAACTTATGAAGAAAGTTTAGAAATCTCAAGTATCTATAGTTCTTTAGGGCTTTTAACCGATTCTTTAATTATTTATCCTCCTTTTAGAGCACCTCATCATACTAGTTCAGCTATTTCAGTTTTAGGTGGCGGCAAAGAAGCTAAACCAGGAGAAGTTACTTTAGCTCATCGAGGTGTTTTATTTTTTGATGAACTGCCAGAGTTTAGAAGAGATGTTTTAGAAGGAATAAGAGAACCATTGGAAAATGGAGAAATTATTGTTGCTCGTTCAAGAAAAACAGTCAAATATCCAGCTAAATTTCTTTTTGTTGGTGCTTACAATCCTTGCCCTTGTGGTTTTTATGGTGATGAAAAGATTGAGTGTAAATGTTCTTTAGCTGAAATCAAAAGATACCAAAAAAAAATTTCCGGACCACTTTTAGATAGAATAGATATTCATTTAAATGTTCCTCGATTAGAAAGCGAAGAAGTTTTTAAAGAAAGAAAAATTGAACTTAAAAAAATTAAAGAGAAAATTTTGGAAATAAAAGAAAAAATTGAAAAAAGATACCAAAACGAAAATTTTAGATATAATAGCGAAATTCCTTATTATAAGCTTAATGATTATATTAAACTATCAGCTAAAGAAGAAAACTTTTTAAGAACAATAATAGACAGATATCATCTTTCCTTAAGAGCTGTTCACAAAATTTTGAAATTAGCTAGAACAATTGCTGATTTTGAAGAAAAAGAAAATGTAGATTTAGAATCAATTTCTGAAGCAGTCCAATACCGCGTAAGAGAAGATTAAACAAAAATAAAAAAGGCCCGCAAGAGATGATAAAACTTAAAAACACACAGCTTTTAAGACTTAATAAAGATAAAATCAAAGATAAAAAAGTAATTTTAAGAGTTGATTTTAATTTAGAAGAAATAAACGGAAATTTTTATGGAAAATACAGAATTGAAGCAATAAAAGAAACAATTAATTTTTTAAAAGAAGCAAAAAAAGTTATCTTAATTAGCCACTTCAATGATCCAGAAAGAAAAGAAGGAAAATATTCTCTTAAAAGGATTTTGCCTTTAATTCAAAAAGTATTAAAGATTAAAATTGGGTTTTTAGAAGATTTAAATCAAATTTCCCAAGAAAAGTTTAGTTTATTAGAGAACATAAGGTTTTGGCCGGAAGAAAAGAAGAATGATTTAGACTTTGCACAGAAATTAAGCAGCTTAGGAGAAGTTTTTGTTAATGACGCTTTTTCTGTTAGTCATCGAAAACATACTTCTGTTTATCTTTTACCTAAACTTTTACCAACCTATTTTGGTTTTAATTTTGAAAAAGAAATAACACTTTTAAATAAAGTTTTAAAATCAAAAAACTCAGCATTTATTTTGGGAGGAGCTAAAATTTCAACTAAATTGCCTTTAATAAAGAAATTTTTAAAGAAAGCTAATTTAATTTTTTTAGCAGGAGGTTTAGCTAATACTTATCTTAAAGCTTTAGGCTTTGAGGTTGGCAAAAGTTTAGTCGAAGAAGAAATGATAGAAGAAATTAAAAAAATTAGAAGCGGAAAAGTATTAGTTCCTTTTAGTTTTAAGGTTAAAGATAGAAATGGCAAGCTTGAAATAAAAAACTTAGGAGAAATTGATAAAGAGGATGAAATTATTGATGTTTTTAATTTAGAAAATATTTTTAAGGAATTAAGAAAAGCAAAAATAATCATCTGGAATGGACCACTTGGAATAATTGAAAAAAAAGAAAGCGAAAAAGGAACTTTAAATTTAGCTAAATTTTTAGCTTCTCTTAAAAACAATTTTATTTTAGTTGGTGGAGGAGATACTTTAGGTTTTTTAGAAAGAAAAAAACTTCTCAAAAAATTTAAATTTATTTCGACTGGTGGTGGAGCGATGTTAGAATATTTAGCTACTGAGAAACTACCGATTTTCGAAAAATGAAAGAAATTTTTGTTTATACTGATGGCGGTAGTCTTAATAATCCAGGAAAATCAGCTATTGGTGTTATTATTAAATTTGAAGATAAAATAAAAGAATACGCTAAAGAAATAGGGATTAAAACTAATAATGAAGCAGAATATGAAGCGGTTATTTTTGCTTTAGAAAAAATAAAAAAATTTTTAGGTAAAGAAAAAATAAAAAATTATAAAATTATTCTTCATTTAGATAGCGAGCTAGTAGGGAAGCAACTTAGAGGCGAGTATAAAATTTTAGAAGAAAATCTTCAAAGATATTTTATTCAATTTTGGAACCTAAAAATAGATTTTGGAGAAATTGAAATAAAGATTATTCCTCGAGAAGAAAACCAAAGAGCTGATAAATTAGTAAAAAGTGTTTTATTCCAGAAAAACGGTCTTTTTTGAACTTATCTGGCTGGGGGGCCTGGATTCGAACCAGGACCAAGGGATCCAAAGTCCCTTGTGCTACCATTACACCACCCCCCAAAATTAAAGATAATTAAAATTACCTTTAAAATTATAGCATAAAAATCACCTTAAACTAACGAACTCAATAACAGCTATTTCCAAAGGAAGGAGAGGATGAGGTGGTTCTTTTCTCAAAAGAGAGTCAGCTTCAAAAAAGAGTCTTAAAAGTTTTTTAAAAGTTTCCAAATCAGCTTTAGAAGCAATTTCAATCATTTTATCAGTTATTTCAGAAGATCTTTCGCTGGAGAGATGTTTAGCAAAATTTTTATTAACTTTGATAAAAATAATCTCTTTTAAAATTTTAATTAATGATTTTAAAAAACTGGATATTTCATAGCCGTTTTTGTAAATATCATGTAAAAATTCTAAAGCTAAATCTGTTTTTTTGTCTAAAAGATTATCTAAAAAATTCAAAACCTTGTTAGTACTAATTTGACCCAAAAATTCAGCAACATAATCTTGAGTAATTTTTGGTTCAGGATTTAAACTAATAACTACTTTTTCTAATAAAGTTTCAGCATCTCTTAAAGAACCCTCAGCCTCTTCAGCAATTAAATATAAAGCCTCTTCTTCATAATCGATTTTTTCGTTTTCTAAAATTTTTTTTAGTTTTTCAACAATTTGAGGCAGAGAAATTCTTTTAAAATCCAATCTTTGAAGCCGAGAAAGAATAGTTGGGGGAATTTTACTTGGTTCAGTGGTAGCTAAAATAAAAATTACATGCTTTGGTGGTTCTTCTAAAGTTTTTAAAAGAGCGTTAAAAGCTTCTTCGGTTAACATATGAGCTTCATCAATAATAAAAACCTTGTATTTACCTTGAAGAGGTTTAAAGCCAATATGTTCTTGAAGACTTCTGACATCATCGATTTTTCTATGAGAAGCAGCATCAATTTCGACAATATCTAAAAACTTACCCTCGTTCCATAATTTACAAATTTGACATTTTTCACAAGCTTCTCCTTCCTGAGGATTAAGACAATTAACTGTTTTGGCAAAAATTCGGGCTACAGTGGTTTTGCCTGTTCCTCGTTCACCAGCAAAAAGATAGCCATGTAAAATCTCACCTCTTTTTATCATATTTTTTAAAATTCTAATAACAATTTCTTGGCCAACTACCTCACTGAAATTTTTTGGTCGATATTTCCGATAAAACATTAAAACTCTTGTTCTTTAATTTTAAGAATTAATGGATGATTTCTAAGTTTTTCTAAAGCTCTAATTTCAATTTGTCTTACTCTTTCGCGAGTAATTCCAAAAATCCTTCCAATCTCTTCTAAGGTATGTTCGGTTCCATCTTCTAAACCATAACGCAAGCTAATAATCTTTCTTTCTTTGGGACTTAAATCTAAAATAGCTTTTTTTAGTTGTTCTTTTAAAACGCTTATAGCTGCTACTTTGTCTGGAGTTTCGGTATTTAAATCAGGAATTAACTCTTTAAGTAAAGCATCACCTTCATCACCAATAGGTGTTTCCAAAGAAATAGTATCATGAAGATATTTAAGGAGTTTTTGAACTTTATTTGTAGGTAAGCCTATTTCTGAAGCTAATTCTTCAGGAGTTGGTTCTCGATTAAGAATACTACTTAATCTTTTTTTAACTTTATTTAATTTATAAAAAGTTTCAATAATATGAACAGGTAATCTAATAGTTCGAGCTTGATCAGATAAAGCTCGAGTAATTGCTTGCCGAATCCAATAAGTGGCATAGGTAGAAAATTTTAAACCTCGACGCCAGTCAAATTTATCAACGGCTTTAGCTAAACCAATATTACCTTCCTGAATCAAATCTAAAAAAGTAAGTCCCCGACTTTTGCCTAAATATTTCTTAGCAATACTAACAACTAATCTTAAATTTGATTTTATTAATCTTTCTCGAGCTTCATCATCTCCTTGAGATGCTTTTTTAGCCAATTCTCTTTCTTCTTCTGGAGTTAAAAGGGGATAGCGGGAGATTTCCATTAAATATTTTTGAGTAGCATCAATCAGTTCATCATCATGACCTAGATATTTTTCAATTTCTTCTTTAGTTAATTCCCAGCGATTATTCGAGCTTTGGATTTCAATTCCAGCAGTTTCTAATCTTTCATAAATATATTCTAAAAGCTCAAGTTTTTCATCAATTGTAGGAAATAAATCTAAAATTTCATCTTCTAAAATAAAACCCTTTTCTTTCCCTTTCTTAATAAGATAATTGATTTTAGCATTAATCTTTTTATCTATTTTTAAAGATTTTTTAGCCATTTTTTTCAATTTTTCTTAATTCTTGAAGATAATAATTGATTTCTTGAATAATTTTATCATAATTCTCTGAGGAGCTAAACCGCAGTTCTTCTTTTAATTTTTCTATGGTTTTTTTATAATAGATCCTTTTTAACTCTTTTAGAGTTTTTTCCCATTCTTTTTGAGGATTAATTCTAGTTTCTTCAAAAAATCTCTTTCTCATTTCTAATTCATCTATTTCTTCAAAGGTCAAATTATTTTCCTTAAATTTAAGATAAATAATTTTAGCTTCTTCACTCAAAAAAGGAATAAATTCCTCTTCAAAAACATTAAGATTGAAAGCATAAATAAGACTAACAGCTTTTAAAGATAGGTTTTTTTCAAAATCCAATACAGGAACTATTTTTTCTTCTTCTGAAAAAGTTAAAGAAGCCGGCATTTTCTTTAATTCTTCAAAAAGAAAATCTTTAGGAATATTTAATTTTTGGGACAAAATATCTAAATATTTATCTTTTTCAGAAAGGTTTAGGTTTTGGATTTGAGGTAAAAAAATTTCAAGATAAGTTTTTTTATTTCCCTGGCCAAATTTTTTGTCTAAGGTTTCTAAAAGATAATCAAGAAAGTAGATTTTTTTGATTTCAGCTAAATCTCTTTTGTTTTTAAAAAATTCACCCAAATCTTTCTCGTCATAGATCAATTGATAAACTTGAAAATCTAATTTCTGAGCTAAAAGATTAGCTCGCAATGAAGCCCTAAAACCCGCTTCATCATTATCAAAAGCTAAAACTAAGTTGGAAGTATATTTTTTAATTTTTCTTAAATGAGTTTCAGTTAAGGCTGAACCAGAAACAGCAACAATATTTTTTAAGCCATTTTGAAAACTTAAAAGAAAATCAATCTGACCCTCAACAATAATTGCTTCTTTTTGGGAATAAATATAATCTTTAGAGTAAAAAAGTCCATAGAGAAATTCTGATTTCTTAAAAACATCAGTTTCTGGAGTGTTGAGATATTTAGGAGCTTTTTCTTTTTCAGGAAAAATCCTACCAGTAAAACCAACTAAATCACCTTTCTCATTTCTTAAAGGAAAAATAATTCTTTGTTGAAACCGGTCAAAATTGTTCTCATCTAAAAGCCCAGCTTGTTTTAATTCTTCTAAAGAATAACCTTGGGCGTAAAGATAGTCTCTTAGACTTGTCCCCCCAGGTGAATAACCTAATTCAAAGTCTTCGATTGTTTTTTGAGTTAATCCTCTTTCAATTAAATAATTTTTAGCTTCAAGATAGTTAGTGTTAAGTTGTTGGCGAAAAAATTTTAAGGCCGCATAGTTTATTTCTAAAATTTTAGAAGAAATTTTTGACTGGGAAATTTTATCTATTTCTAAACCATATTCTTCCTTAAGTTTTTCTAAAACCTCCCGAAAACTTAAATTTTCAATTTTCATCAAAAAATAGATTACATTTCCTCCTTCGCCGCAGCCAAAGCATTTAAAAATCTGCCTTTCAGGAGAAACATAGAAAGAAGGTTTAGTTTCTGAATGAAAAGGACAAAGACCAGCATAATATTTGCCTACTCGTTTGAGCTTGACATATTTTTGAACCACCTCAAGAATGTCAATTTTATTTTGAAGTTCATCGAGTTTCATTTTTGTACCCTTTCGACGTATTCTCCAGTTTCAGTATTGACTTTTATCAAATCGCCATTTTTAATAAAAAAAGGAACCTTAATTTCTAAGCCAGTTTCAATTTTAGCTGGCTTATAACTGCTTTGAACTGTACTTCCTTTAAAGTCAGGTCCAGTTTCAACAACTAAGTATTCAACGATTTTAGGCAACTCTACCCAAAGAAGTTCTTCATCTTCGCTAAAATAACCTAAAACTTCTAAGTTCGGTTTTAAGAATTTACTTAAATTTTCAAAGAGTTTAGTTGGCAAAGAAATAAGCTGGCTATCTCTTTTAAAATAAAAATTTTGACTGTCTCGATGACTATAAACCAATTTTTCTTTTTCAACTTCCAAATAATCAATTTGTTCATCGGGTTTAAAGGTTTTTTCAATCCGTTGATTAGTTTGAACATTTCTTAAAACTAAAGTTAAATTAGCTGAGCCTCTGCCCAAATGAGAATGTTTAATTTCGACAACTTCAAAAATTTTTCCTTCTAATTTCAAATGATCTCCTTTGGCTAAATCACTGACTTTCATTTCCTTCTAATTTCTTTAAAATTGAATCAAGATCGACCTTTTTATTTTTTTCCTCTTTTTTTATTTTAACGCTAAAATTTTTTTTGGCTAATTCTTTTAAACTAATTCCTTTAACAAAAGCTCTTTGACGACAATTAGGGCAAATTTCAATATCTTCATCATTGGGGAATTGAATTCCACAAAGACGACAAATTAGAAAATCTTCTTTTTTTGAAGATAAATAAATTCTTCTAATTCGAGCTTCAACTATTTCTCTAGGAGCTGAATATTTAAGATGATTATAACTTAGAATTTCATCAAGATAACTAACTTCAGGTTCTGTCTCTAAAGGAAGTGTTTGAGCCAAAAATGGCCTTTGAGGTTTATTTTGATAAAGAATTTTAACATAAGCATAATAACTAGGAAGGTTAAGAAAACTTTCTAAAGAAACCAATCTTTCGAATTCTTCAAAGAAAATTTGAGCGTCAATTGTTCCTACCCGAAAGACCATCATTGAACCAACATTACCTAAAATAGCTTTTTTTAAAGATTCATCAAGTTGGTCTAAAAATTGATGGGCTAAAATAAGATTGAATCTATACTTTCTTGCTTCCGAAAGAATATTAACAAAAGATTCGGTAGCAAAATTTTGAAACTCATCAATATAAAGATAAAAATCCCTTCTTTCTTCTTCAGGAATATTAACCCTTTCCATTGCTTTTAAATAAAGAGCATTGATTAATAGTCCTCCTAAAAGCTGGGCGCTAATTTCTCCTATTTGACCAATAGCTAAGTTAACTAAAAAGATTTTCCCTTCATTAAGAATTTCACTTAAATCAACAGTACTTTTTCTTTGACCAATAATATTTCTTAAAAGAGGATTAGCAATAAATTGACCTACTTTATTTTGAATTGGCGCAATCGCTTCTGTTCTAAATTGAAGGTGATATTTATCAAATTCATTTTCCCAAAAAGCTTTAACTACTGGATCTTTCAGTTGACTTACTACTCTCTTTCTAAAAGAATCATCAGCTAAAAGTCGATTAATATCTAAAAGAGTAGAGCCAGGATATTCTAAAAGAGTTAAAATTGAGTTTTGAAGAATGTATTCCATTCTAGCCGACCAAGCATCTTGCCAGATTTTTTTAAAAACAGACAAAATCATTGAAGTAACTAAAGTTCTTTTATAATAATCAACATCTTCTAAGGGATTAAAAGCAAAAGGATGATCTAAATCGGCCGGATTAAGAAAAACAACATCTTCAATTCTTTCTTGAGGAATATATTTTAAAAGCTTAAGCAAAGCATCGCCATGGGGATCAAAAAAACCAACACCTTCACCATTCCTAATGTCCTGAATTAACATATTTAAAAGCAAAGTTGTTTTTCCTGTTCCAGTTTTTCCGATAACATAAAAATGTTTTCGTCGATCTTCTTTAGTTAAGGAAAAATATTCTTCTCTTTCTCGATAAACTATTTTACCTAAAATAATTCTTTCTTCCATAGTTAAATAATTTTAGCTTAAGAAAGATGGTTCTAATTCCTCTTTTCTTTTACTTTCGATTTTTAAAGGGTGATGAAAAATAGTCGCTAATTCTTCTGTATTTAAAATAAACTTCATCTTAGGAGCTGCTATATCTTTAGTCAATTTAACAGCTTTAATTATGAGAGCCTTGTGTTTTTTTAAACTATCAAAACTTGCTAAGGTTAAAAGAAAGTTTTTAAATTGGTAAAGTGGTTCAGTTGAAGAAATTTTAAAAAAGGGTTCTAATTTAATTTTGCCTAAATTTTCAAAAGTAAAATTTTTAAAAGCAGAAAGGATTAAAGAAGGAATATAACTTTTAGTTTTTTCAAAATTGATTTTTTGAGTTAAGTAAAGAACTTCAATTTTAACTAAGTAGCCTGGTTTTTTAATTTTTTCTAAAATCAAATCGATAATTTCTTTTTGTTCAGGCGTTAATTTTCCAATATTAAATTCAAAAGGTGGAGCTGGTTGAGGTTTAATTGGTGTCCATTCAATTGGCTGTTCTGCTTTAAAAAAACTACCAAGAAAAATATTATAAAATTCAGCCAAAAGATTTTTAAAAAACTCATGAAGATAATAATCAAATGATTTAGGAGCTGGTGGTTTTGGTTTTCCAATGATTGCATCTATTATAGATTTATAAACTCCAACCCAATTTTTTCCTAAAATAGGATCATCAGCTAAAACTGGTAAGGCAAAAATGATAAAATAAAGCCATTCTTTGTTAGAAATAGCTTCTTTTAATTCCCAAAAAACAGAAGCTGGATCAATTCTTTCTTCTGGCGGTAATTTTTCTAAATTTTTATAAGTTTTTAAAATTACAAAATCAGGGTTTTCTGGTAAAACATCAAACATTAGACCATCAAAAAGAGGATTGGGTAGATTAAAATCAAATTTTTTAAGTGGCGTTTCACTTTCTTTAAATTTTATTTCTGGGTATTTGCTGTAAAAAGAAGTTTTAATAAATTGAAAGAGAGATTCAGAAGCACCAATAAAAAATCTGATTTTTTTATCATGAAATTCTAAAAGAAAAATATAAGCTAAGGGAAAAGAACCGGTAAAAAATTGTTTTAAAGAAGAAAACTTAGTAGCTGTTGAATGAAGAGAAGCTAAAACTTCATCCATTAATCTTGGATTTTTAATTGACTCTTCCGGAAAAGTAATTTCTAGAAATTTGTATTTAAGTTTCTCTTTAACAAACGTTTTTATTTTATCTTGATGGTATTTTTCAATAAAAAGGTAGGTTGAGATTACTGGTAAAACTAACCACCAAAAATTTAAAAAAAGATTAATAAAATCAGATAAAAAATAGTTTATAAAATTAAGCATTTTTGACTACTTTAATTTTTCCTTTTTCAAATTTAATAAATCTACTTTTTAAAAGCCTATAGAGATAAATATTCAAGGTTGTTAATTTAATAAAACGCTGATTTTTAAAAAATTCAATCAATTCTTCAAAATCAACTTCTTTTTTAGAAGCTAAAAATTCTTTAAGAAGTTCAAAAGCTGTTCCCTCTTTAAATCCCCATTCTTTCAAACCATAAATTCCTCTTCCCACTAAAACAAATTCTGGATGTCTGATAAGCTCATTTTTAATTGAATCAAGTGAATATTTTTTCTTCCAAGCTGGATGAACAAATTCATCGCTAATTTCACTAACTTGAGAGATTTTATTATAAATTTCAGTAAAATGAAGAGGTTTGCCCTCAATTTTAAGAATCGTTAAAATTTTTTCTTTTAAAGACGAAGGTACAACAAAATGATTGGTAATAAATCCCCATTTTCCAAAAGGGTTTTTATAAACTGGCTTGAGAATTCTCAAAATCTCATAATAATCTTGAAGCTCTAAATCAGCCAAGTGAGCTTTTAACTCTTTAGCAATTATTTCGAAAATTTTATTTTCTTCAAAAATCTCTTTATTATTTTCTAAAAAATAAATCGTTATTTTTTTTAAGAGATGGCGAAAGAAAAATGCCCAATCTTCAGATTTAGCATAGAAGCTGTTTAAATCTTTATCTTCAGGATGATAATGAATTTCTTGATGATTAATAAAAATAAATTTTAAATAATTAATTTCTCTCTCTCGGACTATTTTTTTTTCTATTAGCAATTTATAAAAATTTCTTTCTTCTCTAACTCCTAGGGGTTCAAGCAAGCTTTTTACTTCTTTAATAAAATCCTTTATTTTCGGATTATCATTTATCGCTTTTTTGATTTTTTGGAGAGCATTGTTTTGAATTTGTCTGACTCTTTCTCGGGTAATGCCTAAATTTTTCCCAATGGCTTCCAAAGAATAAGGTTCTTCATCCTCTTCTAAACCAAATCTTTTTTTAATAATCAAAACCTCTCTTTCTTTTAAGTTATTTCTAAGCAAATCTTCGATTAAACTTTTCATCTTTTAAATTTAGCTGAATATTCAATCTTTTAAATTTTATAACAAAATTTTCTTAAAGAAAAGGGCGGAGTTAATTGCTCCGCCCTTTTCTTTTTTTAATTTTTTAAATTTTTATTACTCCTGAGGAGTAGGAGTTGCTGGCGAAGAAGGGGTTTCTGTTGCTGTTGGTTCTTGAGGAACTACCTCTGGAGCTGGAGGTAAATTTGGTGATGGGACCGAAGCTGATTTTCGGCCGAAAAACCAATAAGTTACACCAGCTAAAACAACTAAAACAGCAACAACAACTGCTAACATAACTTTTTTATTTTGAAATTGCATCCTCTTAAAAAATATTCTTAATTAACGACCTCTTTAATATTTTAAATTATAATCAAAAATTCTCAAAAATTGTTATTTATCACCCTTGAACTCTAGGTGATAAATGAAGTATAATATATATAGAAATAACCAAAAATAACTCTTATTAAAGGTCGAATTAAAAATTAAAAAAGAAATGGCTCTTCTTAAAAGATGGGATCCTTTTAAAGAATTTTTAGAAAAATTCTTTTCCGAAGAAGAATTTTTACCCCTTCCAGTCTTTCGTTTTTCTTCTTATCCCGTTGATGTTTATGAAACCGAAAAGGAGGTCGTTGTTAATATGGAAGTTCCTGGTTTTACAAAAGAAGATTTAAAAATAAATTTTGAAGATGGTTATCTTGTAGTTGAAGGAAAAAAGACTGAAACCGAGGAAAAAGAAGAAAAAAATTATTGGCGAAAAGAAAGAAGGCAGGCCTCTTTTAGAAGAATTATCCCTCTTTTAGCCGAAGTAGATTATGAAAAAGCTAAGGCTAGGCTTAAGGATGGAGTTTTAGAAATTGTTTTGCCTAAATTAAAGAAAGAAGAAACTCAAAAAGGAAAAGAAATTAAAATTGATTAAAATGCTTCAACCTAAAGAAAGATTTATCTTTTATCATTTTGTTAGATGTTATCTTAAAAAAAATAGACCTATTGGCTCTAAATATTTAGCCAAGACATTAAATTTTAAATTTTCCCCTCCGCTCTTAAGGCTATATTTTCGAAGATTGGCTAAAAAAGGTTTAATTCTTAATTCATATGATTTCAAGGGTAGATTGCCCTCTGATAAAGGTTGGAAGTATTATCTTTTTGGTTTTAACTTAAATCCAGAAATAAAATTAAATTACCAAAATTTGGAAGAAAGCATTAAAAAATACCTTTATTTTTCAAGAAGCGCTTTAATAGTTATCGAGGAGAATAGAAAAAGCTTCTTGAAAGGATTAAATTATTTAGCTGATGGCTTAGCTCAGAAAAAAGAAAGCTTAGTTGATGCCCTAGATTTGATTGAATATTTGTTGTCTACTTTTGATTTAATTTCAGAAGATATAGGGATTAAAATAGGAAAAGAAATAAAGATTTCTAAGACAGGAGAATTAGCTTTAGGTTTTGTTAATCAACCTAAAAGAAGCTATTTATTTTTAGGCCCAAAAAGAAATTACTATCATACCCTCTGGTCGCTTTTAAATGAAATAAAAAAGAGAATTTAAAATGGCTGAAGAAGAACAAAAATTACCAGCTTTAGAAGAAACAGTCAAAGAATTGATGGCTAAAATTGAAGATTTGGAAAAAGAAAAAAAGCAATATTTAGAAAATCTTTTAAGGGCTAAAAATGATGTCTTGAGAATTAAAACTGAATATGAGGAGAAAATGAAGCAGTTTGAAGAAATAGCTAATGCCAATCTTATTTATTCTTTACTTAATGTTTTGGATTCTTTTGAATTAGCTTTTGCTAAATATAGTGACAAAGAAATTGATAAAGGCTTTTTCTTAATTTATTCTCAGCTAAAGGATATTTTAGAAAAATATGGCTTAGAAGAAATCAATCCTCTGGGTATGAAATTCGATCCTAATTATCATGAAACAGTTACAAGCGAAAGTTGTTCTAAAGAAAATTGTGATGGCTCTGATGAAGGTTTAATTGTTGAGGTTTATAGTAAGGGTTATTTTTTAAAAGGTCGTCTTTTAAGGCCGGCAAGAGTTAAAACTATTTCTCACTAAAATGGGAAGAATTATTGGTATTGATTTAGGAACAACTAATTCAGTAGTAGCTGTTGTTGAAGCTGGTGTTCCTCGAGTACTAGAAAATAGAGAAGGTTCCCGCTTGACCCCATCGGTGGTGGCTATTTCTAAAAGCGGTGAAAGATTAGTAGGGATTTTAGCTAAAAGGCAAGCAATTACTAATCCTAAAAATACTATTTTTTCTGTTAAAAGATTAATTGGAAGAAGATATAACGAAGAGGAAGTTCAAAAAGCTAAAAAAATTCTTCCTTATGAAATTCGAGAAGCTGAAAATGGTGGAGTTGAGGTTAAAATGGGAGACCGCTGGTATAAACCAGAAGAAATTTCCGCTATGGTTCTTCAAAAGATTAAACTAGATGTTGAAGAAAAATTAGGAGAAAAAATCGAAGAGGCAGTTATTACTTGTCCTGCTTATTTTAACGATTCTCAAAGAGCGGCTACTAAAGCAGCTGGTGAAATAGCTGGTTTTAATGTTAGAAGACTTTTGCCTGAACCAACTGCAGCTGCTTTGGCTTATGGCTTGGATAAAAAATTAAATGCTAAGATTTTGGTTTATGATTTTGGTGGAGGAACTTTTGATATATCCATTCTCGAAGTTGGCGATAATATTATTGAAACTAAAGCTATTGGTGGCGATACCTTTTTGGGTGGTGATGATTTTGATAACCGGATTATTAATTTTTTGATTGAATGGTTTAAAAAAGAAGAAGGGGTTGATTTAAGAGAAGATGTTTTAGCTCTTCAAAGATTAAAAGAAGCAGCTGAAAAAGCCAAACAAGAATTATCTTCTCTTTATGAAACTGAAATTAATTTACCCTTCATTACTTCTACTCCCTCGGGTCCTAAACATCTTTACTATAAACTAACAAGAAAACAACTCGAAGACCTAACTCGAGATTTAGTTGAACGTTCAATTGAACTAGTTAAAGAAACTTTAGATCAGGCTGGATTTAAAAAGGAAGAAATTGATGAAATTATTTTGGTTGGTGGTCAAACTAGAATGCCTTTAATTCAACAGAAAGTTAAAGAATTTTTTGGCAAAGACCCTAAAAAAGATATTAATCCTGACGAAGTAGTAGCTATTGGTGCAGCTATTCAAGCTGGTATTTTACAAGGAGAAATTAGAGAAATTTTACTTATTGATGTGGTGCCTTTAACCTTGGCTATTGAAGTTTTAGGCGGTTTAGCTCATCCAATGATTCCTAAAAATACTCCTATTCCAACCTCCAAAAAAGAAATTTTTACTACCGCTACTGATAATCAAACCCAAGTAGAAATTCATGTAGTTCAAGGAGAAAGGCCGATGGCTCAAGATAACAAAACTTTAGCTCGATTTGTTCTCGATGGTATTCCTCCAGCACCACGAGGCGTTCCTCAAATAGAGGTTACTTTTGATGTTGATATTAATGGAATTTTAACAGTGACTGCTGTTGATAAAGCTACTGGTCGCTCCCAATCAGTTAAAATTACTAATTCTGTTAATCTTTCTAAAGAAGAAATTGAAAAGCTCAAGAAAGAAGCCGAAGAATATGCTGCCCAGGATATGATGAAGAGAAAATTAGCCGAAGTTAAAGTTCAAGCAAATAATTTAGTTTACCAAGCAGAAAAAATTTTAAATGAGTACAAAGATAAAATAGCACCCGATCTTCAAGAAAAAATAAGAAATAAAATAAATGAGCTTAATGAACTTATTGATAAAGCTAGCTCAGCAGAAGAAATCGAAGCTAAAATAAAAGAATTAAATGAGCTTCTTTCAGAAATTGGTCGAAGCTTTTACGGTCAAGCTCAAAGTTCATAATGAAAGATTACTATGGAATTTTAGGGGTACCCGAAAATGCTTCTCCAGAAGAAATAAAAAAAGCTTTTCGAGAATTAGCAAAAAAATATCACCCAGATGCTCCTGGTGGTGACCAAGAAAAATTCAAAGAAATTTTAGAAGCTTATAGAGTTTTGTCTGATCCTAAGTTAAGAAAAGAATATGATGCTCAAAGAAAATGGCAAACAAAAACCGGCTTTGATTTCACTAGTCCTGGTTTTGACTTTACTTTTAATTTATTTACTGATCTTGAGGATTATTTAAAAAAATTTTTCTTTGAGGATGAATTTAGTGAAATCTTTGGCAAATTCTTTGAAGAAAAGAAAAAACGAGATTATAATATTTACTTAGATTTGGAGCTTAATTTAGAAGAATATTTTCAGGGAACTCAAAAAAGAGTTTTTTACAAAAAAGAAAAAATTTGTTCTTTGTGTGAAGGAACTGGTTCGGAGACTAAAAAGAAAATAATTTGTAGTAATTGTCAAGGCCGAGGAAAAGTAACTCATTCCTCTTCATTTTTGGGTTCTTTTTTATTTGAAGAATTAAAAACTTGTCCAGTTTGTCGAGGTGAAGGTTATTTGCCAGAAAAACCTTGTAAGTTATGTCAAGGAAACGGCTTTGTTTATGAAAAAGTAGATTATAATGTTAAAATACCATCTAAAGCCAATTCGAGTAAATTGATTTTTAAAAATTTAGGACATGAAGGAAAAGGAGTTAAGGGTGACTTGGTTATTAAGCTCAAAGTTAAAAGCAATCTGCCTCAAATTGAAATAATCAATGACCGGGATTTACTTTTAAATTACCGTTTAAATGTTTTAGATGTCTTTTTAAATAATTATTTGGAAATTAATTTTTTTGATGCTAAAATAAAAGTCTCCTTACCTGTAGAAGAAAATGAACCAATTAGAATCAAAGGGTTAGGACTATTTGGTGGCGATCTTTATCTTAAAATTAATTATCATTTTCCTAGGCTTAAAAAAGAACATAAAGATTTAATTAAAAAAATTAGGGACGATCTTAAAAATAACTAACTATGCCAGTAACCAAATCAGCTAAAAGAGCTCTTAAAAAAGCTTTAAGAAATTGGTATTTTAATGAAAGAAGAAGAAGGGAAATAAAAATAGCTGTTAAAAATTTTTTAAAAGCAGTTAAAGAAAAGAAAAAAGAAGAAGCAAAAAAATATCTGGCTTTGGTTTATAAATCAATAGACAAAGGAGCTAAAAGATTTATTCATAAAAATAAGGCTGCTAGGCTTAAAGCTAAATACGCTAAAATTTTTAATCAAACTTTTGGTGAAAATAAAAATTAAAAACAATTTCTTCGGGAATATCTTTTGGTTGGAGATAAAACTTTTTAATTTTTTTGTCGGTTAAAGCTAAAACCTTAATTAAAAATTTTATAGTTTTAAAATCTAATTTTTGTGAATATTCTTTGAGTTTTTGAAGATAATAAGGGTTGCCTTCGATTTTAAATTTTTGGTTATTTTGTTTTAAAAAATAAATTTTAAGCAAAGCGCCGAATAATAGATTATAAATTAAACTTTCTACCTTTTCTTTCTTCTTTTCATAACCCTCTGTTTGAAGAGAATAAATATATTTTTTAAATCTTTTAAGGAAAACCGGAAAGTTTAAAGATAAAAAACTTTCTTGAATTTGAAATTCGTTAGTAGTTGATTGAAGAAGATTTTTGAATTCTTCAAGAGAAATTTCCCCCTCTAGCTGGTAATATTTAATTTTTTTAAGATCTTGAAAAAATAAAGAAAAATCGTTTTTATAATTATCTAAAAGAAAATTAATAACTTCTGGAGGTAATTTAATTTTAAGTTTTTTAAGTTCTTCTTCAATAATTTTTTTAAATTGAAATTGCCATTTAAAATTTAAATTTAAATCCTCAAAATCAATTTTTTCTTTTCTAAGCAAAATTTTAAACTCTTCAAATATTTTTTCATCATTAAAAATAAGAAAAAAATTTATTTGTTTATTTATTTTTAGAAGATAAATTAATTTTTCTTTTTCTTGAGGAGTTAAGTAATTTAAATTTTTAAGAACAATATCTTCTTTACTAGTAAAAAGTCGATAATTAAGTTCTTGAAGAAGGCTATTTAAGATTTCGAGATTTTTATTTTCCTCCCTTTTTTTATTTTCTTTAAAAGAATAAATTTTGTAACTTTGACTTTTTTCTTTTATTTTTTCTTCAATCAAAATTAAATCATTGCCTAAGATAAGAAAAACTTTTTTCATGAAAAATCTCTTTTTCAATTAAAAAACTTATTTTATTTAACTGCTTCTTTAAGGTCTTTAGCAGGGGTGAATTTAGGCACGCGGGTAGCTGGAACATTTACTTTTTCGCCTGTTTTAGGATTGATGGCTACGCGAGCTTTTCTTTCTCTAACTTTGAATGTTCCTAAGCCTGCTAACTTAACTTGTTGGCCAGATTTCAGAGCCCCAGTTATTTCAGAAACAAGAAAATTTAAAACATCAGTTGCATCTTTTTTAGTCATATTAAATTTTTCGGCCATTTTTTTAGCTAAGTCATTCAATTTAAGGATATTTGAATTTCTTGCCATTTTTAAAATTAATTCTTTAATCCGACCCTGATTAATAAAATTTTATCCTAAAAAATAAAAAAACCAAAATTTACCTAGCATACTCAATAGCCCTATTTTCTCTAATTACTACCACTTTAATTTCACCAGGATAAGTCAATTCTCTCTCAATTTTAGAGGCAATTTCTTTAGCTAAATTAAACATTTCCAGATCAGAAACTTTATCGGCTACTACAAAGACCCTTAACTCCCGGCCTCCATGAATAGCAAAAGCCTTTTCTACACCCTCAAAAGAGTAAGCAATTTTTTCCAATTCTTGAAGTCTTTGAAGATAAATTTCAATTGTTTCTCTTCGAGCTCCTGGCCTAGCGCCAGAAATTATGTCAGCTGCCAAAACAATATAAGCTTCTGGAATAGCAAAAGGATAAGTTTCATGATGAGACCTCATAGCTAAGATTACTTTTTCATCAATATTATATTTTTCTAAAATTCTTATTCCTATTTCTAAATGATTTCCGCCAATTTCATGAGTAACTGCTTTACCAATATCATGCAAAAAGCCAGCTTTTTTAGCTACAGTAGCATCTAAATTTAATTCCTCAGCTATCATTCGAGCAAAAGTAGCAACTTCAATTGAATGATTAAGAACATTTTGTCCATAACTATATCTAAATTTTAATCTTCCCATTAAAAGAAGAATTTCTTGAGGCAAATCGAAAATTCCAACTTCATAACTAGCTAGTTTTCCTGCTTCTTCAATTTCTTTTTCAATCTCTTTTTTTGCTTCGGCTATTTTTTCTTCAATTGTTGCCGGATTAATTCGGCCATCTTTAATTAATTTTTCTAAAGCAATTCTCGCTATCTCTCTTCTAACTGGATCAAAAGAAGAAAGAGTAATAATATCTGGAGTTTCGTCAATAATAAGCTCAACTCCTGTTAAATTTTCAAAATGCTTAATATTTCTTCCTTCTTTACCAATAATTCTACCTTTCATTTCTTCGGTTGGTAATCTAATAATTGTAGTTGTAATTTCGCTAACTACGCTTTTAGCGTAGCGAGGAATGGTTTCGACAATAATTTTTTTTGCTTCTTCTTCAACTGCTTCCTTTAAGTTTTTTCTTAGTTTGCTTAAAGCTCGAAAAATATCCTCTTCATAATCTTTTTCTATTTTTTTGAAAAGAAGTTCTAAAGCCTCTTCTTTTTTAAGACCGCTTATTTTTTCAAGTTCGGCTATTAATTCCTTTTCTTTTTCATTCAAAATTCTTTCTTTTTCTTCAATCTTTTTTAAACCCTCTTGGAAAATTCTTTCCTTTTCAATTAAATTAGCCTCTTTTTCATCAAGAATTTTCTCCTTTTGAAAAAGCCGATCTTCTTTTTGTTGCAAATCACTCAATAATCTTTCTCTTTCCTTTTTTGCTCCTTCAATAATTTCGAGTGAAGCTTTTTTGGCTTCTTCCAAAATTTCTTCTTTCTTTTTCTGAAGATTAGCTATTTCAGCTTCAATCTCCTTTTCTGCTTTAAGTTTTAGTCTAATCGATAAAAATTGTCTTAACAAAAAACCTAAAATAATACCTATTAAAATACCAGCAGCAATTTGTTCTAAATTCATTTTTTAAAAACTAAAGATTTCGACCTTCTAGATGGTAAAATAAAATTAAAATCTTTTTAAATTTTAAACTAATTTAATGAAAAAACCTTATCTTTGTCTTTTAATAATTGATGGCTTAGGAAAAGGAGAGAATAATATCTCCAATCCTTTTAGATTGGCTAAGAAAAATATTTTTGAAGAACTTAAGAAAAAATACCCCTTTTGTTATCTTCAAGCAAGTGGTTTTTCTGTTGGCTTGCCAGTGACTGAACCAGGAAATTGCGAACAAGGTCATTTAACCTTAGGAACCGGAATTATCAATTTTACCCCCAAAGTTAGAATCGATTTAGCTATTGAAAAAGGAGAAATTAAAAATAACCAAATAATTAAGAAAATTATTGAATTTTATTTTAATTACAATTCTCGTATTCATTTTCTTTTAACTTTAAACCAATCACCAGTTGAGGCTGATCTTAATCATCTTTTTGCTTTTTTGGAGGATTTTAAAGCTTATCAATTAAAAGAAATTTTCTTTCACTTCTTTTTGGATAGTACTTATTCACCTCCAAAATCAAGTTTAAATTTAATTCCTAACTTCTTAAAAGAATTAAAAGAAAGAAAGTTGCCAGGAAAAATCGCTACTCTAATTGGTCGTTTTTATGCCTTGGATGCTTCTCAAAACTATTATTTAAGAACCCAAAGAGCCTTTTTGGCTTTAGTTCAAGGAATAGGTACAAAGATAAATAATTTAGAAGAATTTCTCCAAGAAAAAACAAAAGACCCAAATTTCAAAGAAGATATGCTCGAGCCAGTTATTTTAGAAGAAAAAGGAATTATTAGAGATAATGATATTGTTATTTTTTTTAATTTTGAAAATCAAAAAATCAAACAATTAGCTCGAGCTTTTCTCGATCCCAATTTTCAAGAATTCCCTCGTCCTTCTAAAGAAAATCTTTTAATTTTAACTTTAGTTGATTATTTTGAAGATTTACCTCAATTAGCTATTTTTCCTCAAGAAAAAATTCGTTCCAATCTTTCTCGAATTATCTCTGAAATTGGTTTAAGGCAGTTTAAGATTACTGATGAGACTAGAAAAAAACATATTACCTATTATTTGAATGGTTTAATCGATGAAGAACACCTCAATGAAATAATAAAAATCTTACCAGCTATAGATTCAGAAGAAAATGCTTTTACGATAACCGATGAAATCTTTAATTATTTAAAATTAATTATTAGGGACAAAAGTTTTCATTTTATTTTAGCTAATCTCTCTTTGTTTGATTTTTTTGGTCATTTAGGCGATTTTAATAAAGCAGTTAAGGCAATTGATTACTTAAGTGAAAAGCTTAGTGAATTTATTGAATTAATTAAGAAAGAGAATTGGCTTTTAATAATTACCTCCGATCACGGAAATATTGAAAAAATGATTGATCTTTCAAAAGGAACAAAAGACACTTCTCACAATTTTAGTCCAGTTCCTTTCTATTTAATTTCTAAAGAATGGGAAAAAGAAATTCCTCGGAGAGAAGAAATTTTAGGAGATCTAACTTTTGTCTTACCAACAATTTTAGACCTTTATGGCGTTTTAGATAAATACCAAAACTTTTTTCAAGGAAAATCTCTTTTACCTTGGTTGATCTAAAATGATAAAAATTGATTTAAAAACTATTCCTCAAAAACCTGGAGTTTATCTTTTTAAAGATGAATCTGGTAAGGTTCTTTATATAGGCAAAGCAAAAGATTTGAAAAAAAGAATCGCTTCCTATTTTAAAAACCCTAGCCTGAAAGTTAAACAACTTTTAACAGAAGCTAAGGATTTAGAAATTTTAGTAACCCCGACAGAAGCTGAAGCTATTTTTAAAGAAAGCGACCTTATTAAAAAACTAAATCCTGTTTATAATCAACTTCTTCGAGACGATACTAATTATTTTTATATTATTTTTACTCAAGAAAAATTTCCGCGAATTTATTTAACTCATCAACCGACTAAATTTAAATTTTTTAAAATTTTCGGTCCATTTTCTGAAGGAAAAGCTTTGCGTCAACTTCTTCAAATAATTAGAAAAAAAATTCCCTTTTGTACTTGTCGAGAAAACCATTTAAGAGAATGTCTAAATGCCTCTTTGGGTTTGTGTTTTGGTTTTTGTTGTCTTAAAGAAGTTCGACCAACTTTAGCTGATAGAAAGAAATATTATGAAAACTTGAAAATCGTTGAAAAAATTCTTAAAGGAGATTTTAAAAATCTTAAAAAAGAATTATTAGAGGAGATGAAAAAATTATTAACAGAAGATAACTTAATTTTGGCTAAAAAACTTCAAGACACATACTTAGCTATTAAAAAAATAGAAGAAGAAGTTCAAATCCTAGGACAAGATCCCTTCTTTTTAGAAAATAAAAGAAGAAAAACTCTTTTGGAATTAAAAGAAAAATTTAATTTACCAGATATCCCCCGAATTATTGAAGTTTATGACATCTCTCACTTTACAGGCAGTTTTAAAGTTGGAATTCTTGTTTCCTTCTATGAAGGCTTTTTAAATCCTTCAAAAATTAGAAGATTTAAAATAAAAACAGTTTTAAAACCAGATGACCCAAGAATGATTTATGAAGTTTTAAAAAGAAGATTTAATCATCCTGAATGGGGATATCCTAATTTAATTTTAATTGACGGAGGTAAAATTCAATGGAAATTTGCTTTTCAAGCTCTTAAAGAAGCCGAACTTGACGAAAAAATTAAAATCATTTCCTTTGCTAAGCCCAAAGAAGAAATTTATTATGATGAAAAAAAACCGCCGCTTTCTCTTAAAAACTTCTCTCGAGAAACAGCTGAATTTCTAAAATTGCTTGACTTAAAAGCTCATCAATTTGTGGTAAAATATCATCGTAAATTAAGAGAAAATGAAAGGCTTAATTGAATTTTTACAAATTTTATCAGGTGGTTTAATTGTTGTTTTAATTTTGCTTCAACAAAGAGGAGTTAGTGGTGGTGCCTTTTTTGGTTTTCAAACAGAATTCTTTTTTAAAAAAAGAGGCATGGAAAAACTAATTTATTACTTTACTTGGTTTATGATTTTTGTTTTTCTTTTGCTTTCTCTAATTAGAATTAAGGTTTAATTTTAATGAAAATAAATAAAGAAATTCGTGATTTTTATTTAAAAACAAGAAAGCTTATTAAAAATGGCCAATTAGATTTTTTTCCTATTTATGTTTTCTTTTTTATTTCCTTTTTAGCCTTAGGATTAGTTTTTATTTTTCCAGATTATCTAATTTTCACTAGTAAAAAAACTAATGGAATTTATCGAGAAGGGGTTTATGAAGATGTTAAAACTTTAACTCCTTATCTTACTACTAATGATACTGAAAAAACAATTGCTAATATTATTTTCCCGTCTCTTTTTGAAAACTATAACGGCAAAATTATTTCTAAATTTCTCAAAAGTTATTTAGTTAATAAAGAAAAAACTGAAATTCAAATAACTCTTAAAGATAAGCTTTATTGGGCCAATGGAGAAAAATTAACAACCGAAGATATTCGCTTTGGTTTAGAGTTTGCTAAAAAATTCGCTCCTTCTGAAATTTCTCGGTTTTTTTCTCAATTAGAATTTAAAATAATAAACGAAAGCCAAGGCGTTTTTATTTCTAAATTCCCGGATAATTATTTAATTTATAATCTAGTCTATCTCAAACCCCTGCCGGTAAAGGTTTTTTCTCATTATTCTCCTGATTTTTATGCCTTAGATTTAGCTCAAAATGGTTTTGGTCCTTTTGTTTTGAAAGAAGTTAGAAATAATAAGAAAAAAATTATCGTTTTAGAAAGAAATAAGTATTTTCCAGAAAAGGTTTATCTAAAGAGGATTGAATTTCATATTTTTAAAGACCAAAAAGAAGCCCTAACTGCTTTTTTTACAAAAGAGATTGATGCTTTAGCAGGTATTAATTATTTTAATTTACCTTCAGGCTTTAAAAAAAGAATTAGAATTTATAAAATCGTCTTACCAAGGGTTATTGGCATCTTTTTTAATCAACAGAAAATAAAAGCAAATGAAATTGTTGATTTTCTTAATGCTAATCTCGATAGGCAAGAAATAGTGAAGAATGTTTTTAATAACTATGCTGAAAAGAGTGAAGGAATTTTTTCGCCATCAGTAAGAAAAATTTTAAATTTGAAAGGAGTTGAAGTTTTAAGTCCGCAAAAAACAGCTAAACCTCAATTTGATTTTACTCTTATTTTACCTAATTCATTTTATTACCCAGATTTAGCTAGATATCTTAAGTCAAAATTTAAAATAGATTTTGTAATTGTCTCCAGGATCGATCTAAATGAAATAATAAAAAATAAAGATTACCAAGCTCTTCTTTATGGAATTAATTATGGTTATCCACCTAATCTTGCTTATTTTTTCTCTCAAACCGGCATTAATTTAAATAATAGCGAAAGTAAAATTTTGGAAAAAGAAATTTTAGAAACAAAAATTAATCCAGCTAAAGATATCTTCTCTTCTCAACAAGAAATTGAAAAAATTATTTTGGACCAAAAAAGTAATATATTTTTAGTTAATCCCTATTATCTCTATTTAGTAGATAAAAAATTTGAAGGTTTTGATATCTTTTTTGTTAATGACTTTTCTGAGAGATTTGTTAAAATTCAAAATATATACTCAAAATGAAAATATTCAAAGAAGAAATTATAGATATTCTTCTTATTTCTTCAGATAGGTTAATTTACTATGATCTTGAAGAAAAAGACAATGAAATTAAACTTAAAAGATTGGAAATTTTGAAAGGAGAAATTTATAGTAATGGTGTTTTTTTTAAAGAAAACTTTGAAAAAGCATTAAAAGAGCTTCTAACTAAATATAAATTAAACGAATTAGGAATTATTCTTCATTTACCTAATATTTTTTTTCAAAGAATTACTATACCCCGAACAACAGATCCAGCTTCAGCTATCAAAAATTATCTCCAGGTCAATCTTCCTCTGCCTTTGGAAAGATATAAATTTATTTTTAAAGAAGATATTTACAAACTTAGCGGTAATTTAGCTAATTTTGATATTTTTTTCTTCCCTAGAGAAATTGAAGAAGCTATTTTAGAGGTTCTTTTTAAAGAAAATTTAACAATTTATTTTATTGCTCCTTCTGTTGAAGCCATTTTAAGTAATTTAATTTATGAAGCAAAAATTACTTTTAGCGAAAATTATTTAGTTTTTTTTATTGACGAAAAACTTACTCATATCCTGTATTTAGAAAATTTAAAGTTAGAAAGTTTATTTCTAGAAGAAATTAGCGAAAATACTAATTTTGAAATTTTTTTTCAAAGATATATCGGCTATTTTCAAAGTTTAAACAAAAAATTTGAAATCCTAATTTTTTCTTTTAAAGAAACAGCCCTCTCCAATCTTCAAACAATTTTAATTAATCCTTATGAATTTATAGCTAAAGGCGGAGTTGTTCTTTTAAGGAAAATTTTTCAAGATCAACCCTTCCTTGATTTTCTTAATCTCAAACCTAAAAATGTCTATTTTTTCACTAAAATAAGAAGGCCTATTTTGGTAGCTTCTATTTTTTTGATAGTCGTTTCTCTGATTGCTATTTTAGTTTTTGGCTTTTATTATTCAAAACTTTCCCGATCAGAAAAAGAAATAAAAGAAAATTTAGCTAAACATCCTTTAAGAGGTAATTTAAGGGAAATCCAAAATAGTTTAGATTATCTTTTGGAAATTGTTCAAAAAATTGAAAATAAAAAAAATGAAAATTATTTAAAAGTTTTGTTTCTCTCCGAAAAATATTCTTTAGAAAGTTATGATTTTGATAGACGGGAGGCAATTTTTAAAGTTCCCAAAGAAAAATTAGAAGATTTTCGAAAAGAGTTGTTGAATTTAAATTACAGGCAAGAAGAAGATAAAGATTATTATAGAGTAATTGTCAATTATTAATTTGTGGTAAAATAAAATTATTATGAAAGTTTGCCAAATTTGCGGTAAAGGAAGAAAGAAAGCAATCAAAAGAAAGAAATTGAGGGGTCAATACAATCCTGTTAAAGCTTATTTTCAAAAGCCGAATATTCAAATTTTAAATTTAGGTAATAAAAAAATAGAAGTTTGTAAGGATTGCCGAAAACTTATCTTGAAAGGAAAAATAACAGTTTAATTTGAATGGAATTTATAATTTTGCTTATTTTGGTTTTTTATTCGATAGTTCTTCATGAAATTGCTCACGGTTTTGTTGCTTATAAACTGGGCGATCCCACAGCAAAATACGAAGGTAGGCTATCATTAAATCCCTTGGTTCATATTGATCCTTATGGAACTCTTCTTTTACCTTTTTTAACTTTTGTTTTTTTCAATGGCCTAATTCTGGGCTATGCAAAACCCGTTCCTTATAATCCTTATTACTTAAAAGACAAAAATCGAGACCCAATTTTAATTGCTTTAGCTGGCCCTCTAGTTAATATTTTTTTGGCACTTTTTTTCTTTTTTCTTTATAAGCAATTTTTAAATCAATCATTAGGCTTAATTTTTCTTTCTCTTTTCCGAATTAACCTCCTTTTAGCCCTTTTTAATCTTTTACCTTTGCCTCCACTCGATGGGTCAAAGCTTTTACTTCTTTTTATGAGTTTTGAAGAATATGCCATTTTAGAGACTTATGGATTTGTTTTTGTTGCTCTTTTTATTATTTTCTTTGGCTCTTATTTCTTTGCTCTTATTAACAAAATTATAGACTTTATTTTTAAGCTTCTTTATAATTATTTTTAATGAAAAGAGAATATTTAATTTTTTTAGTTGGAATCATAATTGTTGTTTTAATTTTTGTACTTGTTTTTTACTTTGATATTTTTTCTATAATTTCTTTTAAATTACCTCAAAAAGTTAAAACTTCTTCTAAAGAAACAATCAAAGTAGAAGAAACTAAAATCGTTCAACCATCAAGCAGCGTTAAAATAAATGAAACAAATTATCAAAATTTTAATTTAGATTTAGAAAACGAAAGTCTAGGAGAAAAAAACACGATAAAAGCTTCTTTAAATGATGTACTTACTTTAAATTTAACAGCTAAAGATAAAAATTACGAAATTTTTATAGAAAATTATAATCTTTCTAGCAAAATAAAAAAGGAAGAAACAAAAACAATTCAATTTCAAGCTTTAGAAGAAGGTAGCTTTAAAATTATTTGTAACAATTGCAAAAATAAATTGTTAGGTTATATAATAATAACAAAATGAAAAAGGGGTTAATAATATCTCTTGCTCTTTCGCTTTTATTTGCTTTAACCAACATTATTTTTTACTTTTTTTTACCCAAAGAATCTTTAGGACAAGGTGCTTACTGCCAGCCATTACCTTATCTTAATTGGGGAGAAACAACTTGGCCTGGAGCTGGTTATTTAGTAATGACCTCCTCAACCCAAAATGTTTTAGTAAGATATACTGGTAGCTTAGGAATAGGCGGCTCGGGTTCAGCTGGTCAAGTAGCATTTTGGACAGGAGCATCAACTATTTCTGGTGACAACAATCTCTTTTGGGACAATACAAACAAAAGATTAGGAATTGGAACAACAACACCTACAACAACTTTACATGTTGCTGGTAATGTTAAAGCTGATACTTTTTTAGGAACAATCAATGCAGCTAATGTTTCTTCAGGCCAATTTGGAGCAAACACAGGTGGAGGAAATTATAGTTTTCCTGGCAACGTCGGCATCGGGACGACGACACCAGAACAAAAAGTTCATATAGCTTCAAATTCTAACTCAGAATTGCAACTTTTAATAAGGAACGATAATACTGGACCTTCGGCTGATGTTAGAATAGCTATTTCTACTGCTTGGGGCGGAGCAACCGCTAATCCTATGCTTCATTTTGCTATTCCAGGAGTAAGAGATTGGATAATGGGAATAGATAACGCCGATGGAGACAAATTCAAAATAGCACGTGATTTTACGAGAAATTTTAATAATCCTGCAATAGTAATCGATGTTAATAATAATATCGGCATCGGGACGACGACACCGACTACTAAATTAACAATTTATGAAGGAAATTTAGTTGATGCTGTTTTTTTAGATTCTCCAGGATGGCCTCCGAGAAGAATAGTGCAAAAAGGAGGAATTATTGTTGAAGGTTTTGGGAGCTATGATCCAAATCCATATCTTTCGTTTAAAGATAAAATTATGAGAATAGTAAAACCAACTATAGATTTTACTGATCTTAATCCCCTTGGAAAAGCTGATGGTTGGTCGCTTAGAGTTTATGGTTGTGTTTATATACCAGTTGCAGGAACCTATACTTTTTATGTAACTAGCGATGATGGTGTTAGGTTGTGGGTTAACTGGCAAATCTTAGTGGATCAATGGAGAGATCAAGGCGCTACCACGTATTCTGCTAATTATACCTTTTCTTCTCCCGGTTGGTATCCATTAAGAATAGACCATTATGAGAATGCAGGTGGTGAGAGATTGCTTCTTGAATGGAGCGGACCCGGAATTTCTAGACAAGTTATTCCTTCAACAAATTTAGGGATTTGCTGGCCAGATTTGTACTAGAAGTAACATAGAGTTATAATTATAATACTTTTAAGATGAAAAAAGAATATTTGATTTTTTTAGGAGGGCTTATTTTTATTTTCGTTTATTTTTATTATTTTAATAGACCTTCTTTTGATTCCTTTAAAAATTACTTTATAGGCAAAAGAACAAAAATATCGTCAGATGATAATCTTAAATTAAATCAAAATATCTATCTTACTCCTAACGAACCAATTTCTGAGGATAATAAATTATTATCAAATTACGCTGACTATGGTATTATTCAGAGCAAAGATGAAACCGGCAAACCATATAATTTATCTCTTAATCCTTACGGAGGCAATGTTGGAGTAGGAACTCTTTATCCGCGAACAAAATTTGAAATTGTTAGCGATAATGAAGCAGTTGGGAAAATAGGATTTGGTGATTTTTCAAGAGATATGTGGTTTGATGGTGGATATGATGGATTATTTTGGATTACAAATACTGCTCCTTCTTATGGAAAAACATCATTTGTTAATGATCCAGATCCACCTGGAGGCGATGATGTAAAGCATTTAATGACAATTTTAAATAATGGAAATATTGGCATTGGAACAATGAACCCTCAGAAGAAATTACAAGTAATAGGAACTATAGGAATAGGCGATGATATTTATTATTGTAATTATGATCCGTATATGTTGTGTTTTTCTGGTAATTCCGGAAAAAAGATAAATTTCTTAGATGCTTTTAATAAATACATTTATGTAGATACAAATGAATTTATAATTGGCAATGAAGAAGTAGGGGATTGGAATGCAATTACCACCATTAGAATAGATACCGGTCAAGATTCAAGATTTAGAGTAACTAATGACCGTGGCAGCGAAGTTTTTACAGTTAAAGGAAATAATGGTAACATAGGCATCGGAATAACAAATCCAGATCCATTTAGACTATATGTTAATGGAGATATGTATGTAAGCGGAAAAATAGCTTCAATTGATTTAAATAGTAGGGTAATAAATGGAAATTATACAACAGGAGCAAAAGAGATTTGTGTTAAAGCTTATGATCCTGGAGGAGTAAGCGGTACGGAAAAATGTTCTTTTGGTAGCACTTGTTCAACTACTGGCCCAATTAGATATGTTTGTCTAAATCTTGGTCCTTAATTTTTTAAATATTTAAACTTCCTTTTTTCTCGCCAACTAATCTCTCAAATTGTTTTTTCTCAATCACTTCTTTTTTGATTAAAACTTGAGCAACTTTTTCTAATTTATCTTTTTTAATTTCTAAAACCTTTGTTGCTCTTTCTAATGCTTGGTGAATAATATTTTTTACTTCTTCATCGATAAGTTCAGCTGTTTTTTCAGAGTACTCTTTTTCTAAAACAAATTCTTTTGGTTTTTGGGAGATTGAAATTGGACCAAGTTTTTCTGACATTCCAAATTTAGTTACTAATTGTCTAGTTAAATCAGTAGCAATTTCTAAATCATTACTGGCTCCAGTAGTAATATCGTTAAAAATTAATTTTTCAGCAGCATAACCACCAAGCATTGAAGCCAATTCATCTAAAAATTCTTTCTTAAAATAAAAGCTTCTGTCTTCAAGGGGTGTTTTTAAAGTATAACCACCTGCTCGACCGCGAGAAATAATTGAAATTTTTTGAACTGGATTAGTATAAGGCAAATAATGAGCAACAATGGCATGGCCAGCTTCATGATAAGCAGCAATTTCTTTTTCTTTTTTTGAATAGGCTTTTGTTTTTCTTTCTGGACCTAATAAAACTTTTTCAATTGAATCTAAAAGTTCTTGTTGAGTGATAAATTCTTTGTTTCTTCTGGCTGCTAAAATTGCAGCTTCATTACATAAATTAGCTAAATCAGCTCCAGAAAAACCAGGAGTTCTTTCAGCTACTTGCCTTAAATTAACTTTACCAACTCTTTTATCTCTTAAATGAATTTTTAAAATTTCCTCTCTAGCTTTAATATCAGGCAAATCCAAAACAATTTTGCGGTCAAATCTTCCTGGACGAAGAAGAGCTGGATCAAGAACATCAGGTCTATTTGTCGCCGCTAAAACAACGACTTTTGTTCCTTTTTCAAAACCATCCATTTCAACTAAAATTTGATTTAATGTTTGCTCTCTTTCTTCATGAGCGCCAGTAATTCCCGCTCCTCTTATTTTTCCAATAGCGTCAAGCTCATCAATGAACAAAATGCAATTATGAACAAAATGATTATTAGCAATGAAATTATGATATTTATCTAAAATAAGATCATAAACGTCTTCTTTTTGATTTACTTTTTCAATTTTTTTAATTTTTACCCAACTTACATCACCGTAGACAAATGATTTTAATTTTTCAAAGCTTTGAGTTGGAGATAAATTTTTTTCACTAATTATTTTCTCCATTTCTTTAACTTTTATTTCCAAATTCTCTAAAGATGGTAAATGAATATTTCTTTCCCAACAAGAAATCATATGCCCATTTTTAAAACTCCTTTGCCCTATCCCTAAAGAAATCCTAGCTTCTTTAAGCAACAAACCTAATGGAATCTGATTTAAGCGCCAAAATCTTACTCCTTCTAAATTTAAATTTTTTAATCTCTGCAATTTCTTAGGATGATTAGAGCCAACTATTTCTCTAAAACGTTTAATATTTTCCTTTCCTGTAATTTCAATATTACCAAAATTATTAGAAGCAGTGCAATAGCCAATTATTCCTAATCTTAATAAAGCAGATCTAATTTTTTTGTTCAACGTTTCGTCAGTAGAAGTAATTACAATCTTGGGATGATTTTTGATACTGGCTACATAACCATCACTATCAAAAATGCCCCTTATCCAAGCAGCTATAAGATTGTTTGGTAAAGAAAGAAGAATCTCATCAATGTTTTTCAGGATGATTTTAACTAACTTGTTATTAATATGAGTGGTATAACAATCTTTAAGATTTTGAGGTGGTTTCCCTTGAGGAAGATTGCGATAATATTTTTTGTTTTTATAAGTCTTCGCAGAAATTCCAAAATTATCTAAAACAATCTTTTTAACTTCTTGGTGAAGATACAACTCAGTATTAACAAAAGTAATATTGAATTTGTTTTTATGATAAGAACCATCACCATCTATTAAGCCTTTAAGATAAAGAATATCTTCATTCAAATATTTTGGTATTCTGTAGAGATAAGAATCAGTAAAACCACCTTTGCCTAAAGCAATCCAAGCAATGTTTTCTTCGTCAATTTTATCTAAATATATTTCTTTTAATTTAACTGAATGATAATACTTTTTATTTCCATATATTTTAGGCAGACAATTGTTTTTGAAGTAAATTCTTGTTTCTTCAGGAATCAAAGTTAGAGTTCTTATTGATTGAATCCTAAATTCTTCAGGAATTTTCTTTGGATAAGCTATGAAATCTCCCTCTTTTAGTTCTTTGGCTTCTACCCATTCTAACCTGCCATCTTTCAAAGTAGGTAAAAGATGATCGGGAGTTAATTTTATGGTGTCGATGATTGTAGATATTTTTAATATTTCTTGATCGGGTGTTTTGCTAACACCAATTATTTTTGCGGTTTTAAGATTAAGATTTTCATCAAAAGCTAAAACCTCTTTGCCAATCAATTTTTTCTCATAAATCTCTTTAATAGTAATTTCTTCTCCATTGCTTAAAGTAATAATTGTATCACCTGTTAAACAAGGTTGATTTCTTTTAGCAACAGAAAATGCATCACGGACGCGACTGTTATGAAGTAAAATAGGTTTTTCTCCTCCAAAAAATGCTTCATTATCACAACCACAAAGGTCATAAACATAACCATCATAGGGTTTTTTAATTATTTTTGTTATTATTGGTTTTTTAGGTTGAGAAGTCTTTTTATTTTTAAGAAAAGGATTAGATGTCTTTCCAAAAATTACTAGGTAATATTTAGATGGCTTAAGAATTTTCTCTCTTATTTTTCTTTCAGGCGATTTTGTTTTTCTTAGTCCAACTTGAATTCCATGGAGAGCCGAAAGCCAAATAAGCTCTAAAGCTAACCTTCTTGAAGTTGTGGTAATAATTAACTTTCCTTCTTTTGTAATGTAACCATCACCCCTGTAAAGACCTTCTAAAAATGATTTGAAATAAGGAAAGGGAATTTGCCACAAGAAAGGAGGAATATGCTTTTTCTTGGCCCCAGTACCACAGTGCTTTTTAAAAAATTTGCTAATAATTGATGAGTAAATAGTAATTCGACAGGAGTTAGTTTCAGGACAATCTTTGATATGGGGTGTTATGTTAAAAATCTTTTCAATTAAATTTGAACAATCTTTAATCAAATCTCTTTCATGAATCCCAAAAACAAATTGAGTGAAATAATCTGTTGTTCTCCCTTCAGCAACATAATAGCCAAGAAGTTTCATCAAATCTAAATCCACTTTTATTTTAGGCGGGATTTTAAATCTAAAGATATTAAAGCTCGAAAATATTTTCGGCCTTCTCCTTCCTAATTGCCAATCTTTAATTGTAGTCTGCGCTAATCCTAAAATTTTTCCTATTTTCGCTTGACTCAAAATATTTCTATTTTCTAAAGCAAACTGGTAACTAAACAAAGCTTTATTATACTCTTTCTCATATAAATCTAAATAAATCTCTTTTTCTTCAAGATCAAAAGTTGAAATCTTATGAGTTGTGCCTATTCCTTTAACAAAAACACTTCTTCGTTTAAATGGTAAATTTACTAAACAATCACCAACTTTTAATTCACTTACTTTTTTAGGAATAATTCTATTTTTTTCTCTGACAAAAACGCTATGATCTCCAGTTGTTTTTATTTTCCCCCCTCTAAAATAAATTTCATAAATCTCATTGACTTTATGTCTAAAAACGCCACGAATATTTGTCCAGATTGGCTTGCCAAAATAAACTTTTCTTTGTGGTTCATAACCTAAAGTTTCATAACCGTCTATAAATTTAACAAAACCACTTTCATTTTCTTGATAAAATTTATCAACAAACTTACCGATAGTTGTTAACTTAATTTTGTTTCCTCTTTTTATTAATATCGGTGTGTCTCCAGTTACTGAAGCACCAACACCGACAAACATTTCAACAAACTCAGAACCAGAAATATAAAAGAAAGGAACACCAGCCTCCGAGGCTGTTGCTTGAGCCAACATTGTTTTCCCGGTTCCAGGCGGCCCCACTAGTAATACTCCTTTAGGAATTCGAGCTCCAATTTTGAAAAACTTTTCAGGATTTTTTAAAAATTCAACAACTTCCATAAGTTCTTGTTTAGCTTCTTCAAGGCCAGCTACATCTTTAAAAGTTATTCGATTTGGATCATTGGGATTATAAACTTTAATTCCTGATTTGCCAAAAGAAAAAATTTGACTTGTACCTCTTTGCGTCTGTCTGAAAATCTGCCAAATAAACCAAGTAATAATTATTATTGGAATAACATTAATTAGAAAAGAAAGAAAAAGTTGAAGCCAAGAAGCTTCTGTTTTTTTAGTAATTTTAATCTTCAGATAAACTTCTTTAGGTATTTTTTCTTTTTCGAAGACTTCCCAAAAGCTAACATTAGGATCCTTATTCGAATTAAAAACTTTATTGTCTTGAGTAATAAAAGTAAAATTAGTTTCGTTTTCTAAGTTAATTTCTTTAACTTCGCCATTTTTTACCTTTTCTAAAAATACAGGAAAAGAAACGCTTTGCTCTTCTTTGATTTTTTTCTCACCAACAAATAAAATTGAGAAAAAAAGAATTAAAGAGAAAACTAAAATAAAGTATTTAAGATAATTATTTCTAAGCATCAATCGGTTTTAAAACAAGATGTTTTTCTTTGGGATTTAAAGTTTCGATTAAAAAATTATAGCTCTTATTAACCTCCAATTTTTCTACTCCTTCAAAAACATAACCCTGAATACTTCCATACTCTCCTACTGAAATTTCAGCTACACCAAAGATATTATTTTTTTCCTTAACCAGCCCCTGGACTTGAGAGCCTTCACGATAAAATTCTTTAACCATTAACCAAGGATCAGGCCTCAAATCTTTAAGAGAAAAATTAACTCTATCTTGTTTTATTTGAATAATTTTTGCTTTTAAGATTTTGCCTAAAGGAAAATTTTTTTGAAGGTCATTTGCTAACTCTGGAGGAATTTCCATAATATGAATTAAACCATCCATATCAGGGTTAGTATGAAACCTAACAAAAACACCAAAGGAACTGATACCAACAACTTTAACATCTAAAATTTGACCAACCTGAAGACTTTCTAAAACCTTTTGATAAATTTCAGCTTTTGTTAATTTTTCTGAAAGAACTAACTTGTTTTTTTGAGGATCAGCTAACCAAACAACGCATTTAATTTTTTGACCAACAAATTTTTTAAGATGTTCTAAAATAGCCTCTTTATCATTATTACTTACTCGAGGATAATATTCAGGCGAAAGTTGAGAAACAGGAATGAAACCCTGAATGCCTTCAAGCTCAATAATCCAACCACCTCGATTAGCTTCTTTAATTTCCAATTCCAAAACTGTTTTATTTCTTTGATATTCCAAAATCTTTTGCCAGCGATTAATTTGAAAAGTATCTTGAAGAACAATTTCTAAATTTCCATAACCATCATTTAAACCAACAACCTTTACTCCAACTTTATCACCAACATTTACTTTTTTTGCTAAATCCTCACACTCTTTGAAAAAAATCCCATAAAGCCTTCCTGTTCCAAAAGGACTCAAATCAACAAAAAGCTCACCCTTTTTCTTACTGATAACAACTCCCTCCAAAATACTACCTATTGTTATATTCTTAACTTTCACTTTTAATCCTTGATTTTGTTCAGTAACCATTGTTTGACTCATGATTAATATTTTACCTTATTTTTATGATAAAATTAATAAGAAATGCAAATAAAAAAAGACAACTTAGGATTAGTCTTACAACTAGCCGATCGGAATTTCCTTTTAAATCCTTCTCAGGTAAGAACTAAAGAAAATTATACCTTAATTTTTTCTCAATATAATGAAAAAATAAATTACGACCAAATCTTTGCTTCGCCAGGAGAATATAATGTTGGTGAAGTTTTTATTTATTCTTTTTTAAATAAAAATAATCAATTAACTCATCTTTTTGAAAGCGATGAAGGCTTTTTGATCTTTTCTAATGTTTCACCAGAAGCTGAAAGCTTTAAAAAAATTAAAGAAATCACTTCCAAAATCGAAGCTTTAATTTTTTTAGACAAAAATTTGCCAGAAGAATTGATTAAAAAATTTGAAATAAAAAATATAATCACCGACCACAATTTAAATTATTCCAACTTTCAAAAAAATAAGGGAAAAAGTTTTAAAATAAATTTAAAAAGGTCGGAAAACCAAATTTACATTTTAGAGTAAATGCTTAAAAAATATCGCCCCTTAATTTATACTCTAGCTGTTTTCTCCCTTCTTTTATTTCTTTGGTGGTTTAGTGGCGGCTCTTTAGTTTATGGTTTAAAAAGAACTCCACCAGCAGTTCAAGCAACTGCTTTTATTTTTAAAAACTTCCAAGCAGGCACAGCTTTGATTTTAAATGGTATAGCTAATTTTTTAGGTAGATAATGAAGAAACTTAAAATTATAGTCCAAGAAATTACAGCTGAGCTAAAGAGGGCTTATCTTGATTATGCTTTATCGGTTATTATTTCTCGAGCTTTGCCTGATGCTCGCGATGGCTTGAAGCCTGTTCAAAGAAGAATTATTTATGTAATGAAAGAACTTGGTTTATGGTCTAATGAAAAATTTACTAAATGTGCTAATATTGTTGGAAATACAATTGCTCGCTATCATCCTCATGGTGATCAAGCTGTTTATGATGCTTTAGTTAGATTAGCCCAAGATTTTTCAATGAGATACCCACTGGTTCAAGGTCAAGGAAATTTTGGTTCAATTGACGGAGATCCACCGGCTGCCTATCGCTACACCGAGGCAAAACTTTCAAAAATGGCTGAAGAGATGTTAGCTGATATTGAGAAAGAAACTGTTGATTTTCGTCCAAATTATGATAATACTCGAGAAGAACCAGTAGTTTTGCCAGCTAAAGTACCAAATTTATTAATTAATGGTTCAATGGGAATTGCTGTTGGTATGGCAACCTCAATCCCACCCCATAATTTAACTGAAGTAATGACAGCTGTTAAGGAAATTATTAAAAATGAAAAAATTACTACTAAAGAACTCTTGAAAATAATTAAAGGTCCAGATTTTCCAACTGGTGGAATAGTTTATGCTGGTTCTAAATTAGAAAAAGCTTATGAAGAAGGTCGAGGAGGAATTGTTGTTAGAGGAGAAATAGAAATTGAAGAAACCAAAAGAGGTAAAGAATATTTAGTAATTAAAAGTATTCCTTGGCAAGTAAATAAAGCAGAGTTAGTTAAAGAAATAGCTACTTTAGCCTTGGATAAAGTTATAGAAGGAATAAAAGATGTTAGAGATGAATCTAATAAAGAGGGAATGAGGGTGGTAATTGAATTAAAACCAGAGGCTGATTATCAAAAAATAATTGATGATCTTTACCGCTTAACTTCTCTTCAGAAAACTTATTATTTTAATTTTATTGCTTTAGAAAATGGTCTTCAGCCTAAGAATTTTAATTTAAAGGAACTTTTAGTTATTTGGCTTAATCATCGTCGAGAAGTCGTTAAGCGAAGAACAAGGTTTGATTTGGAAAAAAATAAGGAGAGAGTACATTTATTAGAAGGCTTTGATAAAGCTTTAGAAAATTTGGATCGAGTTATTGAAACTATTAAGAAATCTAAAGATAAAAAAGAGGCTTTAGAAAATTTAATGAAGAAATTTAAGCTTTCAGAAAAACAAGCTGATGCAATTTTAGAAATGCCGCTTCGAACTTTAACCCAAATGGAAAGACATAAGATTTTAGAAGAGCTTAAAGAAAGAAAAAGTTTAATTCAAGAATTAGAAATGATTTTAAGAAGTCCTAAAAAGATTGATGAAGTAATTGTTAAAGAGATTGATGAAATAATTGAAAAATACAGCTCTCCAAGGTTAACTAAAGTTGTTTATGAGGAGCCTGAAATTAAAGAAAAAGAAATTCCGGATAAAAATTTTATTCTTTTAATTTCTAGTAAAAATCAAATTTTTACTTTTGAAGAAAACAAAACTGATTTAGAAAAACTAGTTAAAAATAAAATCTTTCCTAAAAAACTAATTTATCTTAATTCAAAAGATACTTTAATTATCGTTACTAAAAATGGTAAAGTTTATAATCTAGAAGCTTACGAGCTTTATAATAAAAATCAAAAATATTTAGAATCGTTTATTAAACTTGAAAGTGGAGATGAAATTATTGAAATTATTAATTTGAAAGAAAAATATCTTAGTTTAATTACCAAAAATGGTTTAATTAAAAAATTAGAAAAAAATGAAGTAATTACTACTCGGAAAGCTGGTATTTCAGTAATTAAATTATCTAATCAGGACGAAGTTGTTTCTGCTTTTAGTCATCGAGGTGGTGAAGAGATTTTTTTAGTTTTAGAAATAGGCAACATTTTAATTTTTAAAGATAATCTTTCTCCCCAAGGAAGATCGGCTAAAGGAGTAAAAGCAGCTAAAGAAAGAATTATTAATGGAGGATTAAAAAATTCAAATAAAATGATTTTAGTTTTTAGCAAAGGTTTTGTTAAGCTTTTTTCTTTAGAAGAAATTAAAACTCAAAACCGTGGAGGTAAAGGGGTTTTTATTTTTGAAAAAGAAAAATATGGTAATCTAATCTTAGCTAAGACTCTTCAAGAAGAAAAAGAAATTCTTCTTTCAGATGGCGAAATGAAGGCAATAAAAATAAAAGAGATACCTTTGGTTAAAAGAGTAAATGCACCCAAGAAAATCTCAGGTTTAGATGAAATTAAAAATGTTTTTATTTTTTAGCAATTTTAATTAAAATTTTATTTAATGTTTGCTCGTCCTGGAGAAATAATTAGTTTTTTAAAGGAAAAAAAATACTTAACTCAAAATATGAATGGAGCTGATTTTGGTTGTGGATCAGGCTATTTTTCCGTTCTTTTAGCGCAAACAGTTTTACCATCAGGAACTATTTATGCTATCGATATTCAAGATGAGGTTTTAAAAGAAGCTTCAGAATTTGCTAATAATTTAGGAATAAAAAATATTAGGTTTTTAAAACAAAATTTAGAAACAACTACTGGATTAGCTATCAGTCCTCTTGATTTTGTTTTTATTTCTCAAGTTTTGTATCAATCTAAAGAACCAGAAAAAATTTTAAAAAACGCTTATCAAGTTTTAAAAACTAATGGCTTTTTAATAATTTTTGAACCTCAAAAAAATAATTTTCTTTTTCAAAACCAAGAAGTTTATCCTCAAGAAAAAATAGAAGAAATTTGCTCTCAATTGGGCTTTAAGTTAATTGACCATAAAAATTATCCTGGTTATTTTCTTTTGATTTTCCAAAAATGAACCTTAATTTAGAAGAAATTAAAAACAAAATATTAACTGATGTTAAATATCAAATCATAATTTTAATTATAGTTCTTTTAGTTTTTGCTTATATTTTATTTAAACCAAATAAGCCTAAAAGACAAACTCCTTGTTATAATCTTCATCTTAAAGTTTGGGCAAATTTTGATAAAGATAAATTTTTGAGCTTTATTTCTCCTTTTTCTTCAAAATACTGTCTTTATTTCGATTATTACAAAAAAGACTTTGATAATTTAGAAAAGGATTTTATTTATGCTTTAGCTGGCGGAGAAGCTCCTGATTTGATTTATGCTCCTAATTATATTATCTATCGAAATAAAAAATACTTACAAGAAATAAATCTTAATTTACCTAAGCCGTTATTTTTAGAAACCGAAATTGAAAACTTAGGGGTTCCAGTCAATATCGATTCTTTAACTTTTATCTATAATAAAAGAATTTTTGATTTTTTTAATTACCAGCCTCCGACAACAATTTCTGAACTTAATAATCTCTTAGCAGATTTTAAAAACAAAAATATAAAAGATTTTTATTTAATTGCCTTAGGAACTAATGAGGTTAAAAATAAAAAAGAAATTATTTTAGTTTTAAAAACTTTAGAGAAAAAAAGCCTAGATCAAACCATTAATGATTACTATAATTACAGTGACGAAAAGTCACCAAATTTTGCTTTAAAAAGAGGATTGGGCAGTCAAGATATTAGTCTTTTTGCTAATGAAAAAGTAGGAGCTTTCATAGGTTTTTACGAAGACTTAAAAAGCGTTTTAAGATTAAATCCGCGAATAAGCTATAGGGTTTCTCAAAATCCATTAGAAACATTTCCTCCAACTGGTAAAAATTTTGTTAAAGCATTCTATTTTGCTATTCCTAAAAATTCTTCTAATTATGAGAAAACAATCTTATTTTTAAAATGGCTCTTAGAAGAAAAAAACTACGAGAAATTTATAGAAGAAATGGATTTAATTCCTATTTTTAAAGTTTCCTCAATTGAACCTCCTAAAGATATATTTCAAAAAAACGCTGAGTATGGTTCTTCATATTTAGATTTTATTTCCTTAGATGATTACTCTCAATTTGAAAAAGTTTTAGAGGTTTGGGAAAATAATCCTAATGAAGGTAGAAGAGCTTTGGAATTATTAAATTTAAGATTTTAAAATGAATAAAATAATAATTTTTTTCACTATTTTTTTTCTTTTAAATTTTGTTTTAGCTCAAGAAGATTTTTCTGGAGGTTTAGTTAAATGCGAACACGATCCTTGTCAGCTTCCAGAATTATTTAGTAATATAAGAAGATTATTAACTTTTGTTATTTGGTTTGCCTTTTGGTTTGCTGTTATCATTTCTGTTATTGGTTCTTTTTTATGGATGTTAGGTGGTCCTTATCCTAATTTAGCCAACCGAGGAAAAGATATGATTAAAACAGCTATTATCGGTTATATCCTTCTTCTTTCTATTGGTGTTATTTTTGATTTAGTTTTAGAATTTTTCGGTCCGAAATTAAAATACTATTAAGATTAATGAAGAAGTTTTTTATTTTTTTATTTATTTTTTTTCTTTTGGTTAATTATACTCTTGGAGCTCTTGAACCAGGAACAGGTGGAGGCGGTGGAACTAATGGAGGTTCAGAAGATCCATTTTATTCTATTTTGAATTTTTTTAGAGAACCCTTTGCCTCAACTCTTAAATGTGGAGAAGGAGCTAATTCTGCGCTACAAAAGTTAATAAGATGTGCTTTTGATATTTTGGAACTCCTTAAAAGTTTAGCTTTGATTTTAATGGTCATAGCCTTTTTTGGAGCAGCTATTTATTTAATTTCAACTCCGTTTTTTGGTCTTAAAAATGTTGCTATTGCTTGGAGAATTCTTATTTGGACTCCGGTTGGAATTGTTATAGTTTTATTAGGCGACTTAATTAAAGACCAAATAGAAAGAATAATTTTTGGACCATGAAAAAATTTTTTTTATTTTTAATTTTATTTTTAAGTTTTAGTTTAGTTTTTGCCCAACTTGAAATTAAAGAACCCGGTAAGGTAGTAGTTACTTGGACAGAAGCAACAATTAGTGTCTGTCCGCCTGGAATTTTTGGTAGAGAGGCTTGTGAATTTTTTAGTATTTTAGAGATTATTCAAAGAATTTGGAATTTTATTCTTTATATTGCACCTTTTGTTTTAACTTTAGAAATAATAGTTGGTGGTTTTTGGTTTCTTTTAATAACTTTTAAACCAGATGCTAGGGATATAGGTTGGAGATATATTAAAGAAGCAGTCGTCGGTTATTTTGTTTTGCTTATAATTTCTGGTGTTTTTACCCTTATTAGGTTTATTTTAGGTGGTCCTGGATTTTAACATTTTTTTTGATTTTTAACATTTTTTTAATTAAAATCTTTTTAAAGCAAAGGTCGAAAAATTTATTGAAAAAATTAAATGAAAAAATTATCTACAATCCTTTTAATTTCTCTTCTAGTTTTTAATTTATTATTTTCTTCTAATTTAACTTTAGCTCAAGACCAGGGACCAGTTGAAAGGATACCTATAATTTCTGAATGTATTGATCAAGTTCAAGATCCGGTTGGAAGAATTCTATGTATAGCCAGGGGCGTTTTTGTTATTCTAGCTATTGTGGCAGTAGTTTTTGCAGGAATTAGTATTTTTCAGGCAGCTTGGACATTTATGAGCAGCGGAGAAAGTGAAGAGAAAGTTAAAGCTGCTAGAGGTAAATTGATGTATGCTCTTATTGGTTTAGTAGTAGCTATTCTTTCTTGGGCAGTTTCAGTTTTAATTGCTAGAATTTTTAATCTTCAAATTTAATGTTTGAATTGGTAGCTCAAATTTCTACCTCTACTTTTCCTAGCTTGCCTCCAATTTTATGTGCTGATAAAAGTTTTCTTGACTGTTTTTTTTCTATTTTCGAAACTCTTTTAGTTTATGTTAGCGTAATTGCTGTAGGTTTTTCAGCTTTGATGCTTGCTTGGGCTGGTTTTCTTTATATGAGTCAAGGAGATAAATCTGAAAATGTTCAGAAAGTGAATCAAAGAATTTTATGGGCAATAATTGGCTTAGTAGTCGCTTTACTTGCTTTTGCTATTGTTAAATTAATAGCTGCAATTTTAGGAGCCGGTTTTATTAATTTTGTTTTTGCTGAGCAGCTCCCAGAATACGAACCTCCAGAAAGTATTAGTTGCGGGGGAATAGAGATTCCTTCTGTTTTTCAAACCTCAACCTTGCCCTTGGGAAGTTGGTCTCTTTGTTTTATTTATTTAATTTATTTAGCTATTAGTCTTTTATATAAAGCAGTTTTTGTAGCCTCAGTTGTTTTGCTTGTTTGGACTGGTTTTAACTATATTGCTAGACCAGAAAAATCACAAGAAGTTCATAAAAATTTTCTTTACATTTTTATTGGCATAATAATTTCCTTTGCTTCTTTTACAATTGTTAAACTTATTGAAAGATTCTTTTTTAGTTTAGAATAAAATGGATTTAATTTCGCCAGAAATTTTGAAAATTTTTTGGAATTTTTTTAGAATTCTTTTTAATTTTATTTTATTTTTATTGGTTATTGTTTTGATTTATTATGGCTTTCGTTATATGACAGGTGGTCAAAAAGGTGCTCAAGAAGTTCATTCCAAAATTTTGCCTTTAATTATAGGAATTGTAATAATTTTTTTAGCTTTAACAATACCAAGTATAATTTCTGGGATTTTTAAGTGAGTTATAATTAAATTAAGGGCAGGTGGCGGAATTGGCAGACGCGCAAGGTTTAGGACCTTGTGGCTTTTAGCCGTGAGGGTTCGAATCCCTCCCTGCCCAAGCCCCCATCGTCTAATGGTTAGGACACCAGCTTCTCAAGCTGGAAATACCGGTTCGAATCCGGTTGGGGGCATGGAGGGGTGGCAGAATTGGCTAATGCGCCGGTCTTGAAAACCGGTGGCCCTTGTGGCCTTGTGGGTTCGAGTCCCACCCCCTCCGCAATATTGAATTTTTTATTAAAATTTCTTCTTGACAGAGCTAAATTTTTTATGATAAAATATTTAAAAGTTTTAACAAGCGATGAAATAAAACTTTTAATAAATTTTTAGAGGAGTACCCAACCTCCTTTTTATGATTAGTTTCAAAAATTTTTCAAAATTCACTTTTTTAGAACCGCCATCACTTTTAGAAGATTTGATTAAGTCTTTCGAGAGATTTTTAGAAACTGATTTAAAAAGAGCCTTTAGCGAATTTTTTCCTATTTATGATTATTCTGGAAAGGAATTGAAACTAGATTTTGTTGATTTAGAAATAGGAGAGCCAAAAATGACTGAAGAAGAAGCTGTTTATTATGGAGTTAACTATGATGCTCCCTTGAGAGTGACTTTAAAACTTACAAACTTAGTAACTAAAGAAGAAAAAATTCAGAAAATATATTTTGGCGATTTACCAATAATTACTTCTCGAGGTTCATTTATTATTAACGGACATGAAAGGGTAATTGTTAATCAACTTTTAAGATCCCCCGGAGTATATTTTGATTTTGTTTTGTATGGAGAAAGAAGAAATTTTGGAGCTAAAGTTATTCCTCATCAAGGTGCCTGGCTTGAGTTTCAAGTAGAAGCAACTAACATCTTACAAGTAAGAGTTGATAGAAGAAAAAAATTTCCCTTTTCAGTTATTTTAAAAGCTTTTGGTTTTGAAACTAATGAAGAAATTTTTGAAGCTTTAAAAAATTCTGAAAGCGAAGAATTTCCAATTGTTACTTTAACTTTAAAGAGAGATAAAACTGAAAATAGAGAAGAGGCTCTTTTAGAAATTCATCGAAAAATGAAGCCAATTGAACCAAACACCTATGATAATGCTGTTTTTTATTTTGAATCAACCTTTTTAAATCCTCAAAGATATAATCTTTCTCGAGTTGGTAGATTCCATCTAAATAGAAGACTCAAACGAAACTCCAACTCCTTAGTTTTAGAAAAAGAAGATATTTTAGAAATAGTTAAAGAAATTTTAAGACTTCAACATGACCCCTTAGCTACCAAAGACGATGTTGACGCTCTTTACAATCGAAGAATAAGAGACTTGGGAGAGCTTTTAGAAAATCAAGTTCGAATTGCTCTTTCTCGATTGCGCCGAGACATTCAAGATAAAATGAGTTCAGTAAGCAAAACCGAAGAAATAGCTCTTTCCCAAATAATTCATCCTCGAAGATTTTCAAATACCATTTTAGAATTTTTTAACACTTCAAGACTCTCGCAAATTTTAGACCAAACTTCACCGCTTTCAGAGATAGAAAATAAAAGAGTAATTACCGCAGCTGGTCCTGGTGGAGTAAGTAAAGAAAGAGCTAGTTTAGAAGTAAGAGATGTCCATCCTTCTCATTATGGAAGAATTTGTCCTATCCATACTCCTCATGAAGGTCAATCTGTAGGAATAAAATTAAGCAAAGCTTTGTATGCTCGCCGAAATGAATTTGGGTTTTTGGAAACTCCTTATTTGAGAGTAAAAAACGGAAAAGTAACCGATGAACTTGTCTGGCTAACTTATGATCAGGAAAAAGATGAAATTATCGCTTCAAGAAATGTAAGAATTGATTCTCGAGGAAATATCTTAGACGAAATAGTTGAAGCACGATTTAATGGAGAAGCTGTTTTAGTCAGAAAAGAGGAAGTTACTTTAATTGATGTTAGTCCATTTCAAGCCTTTTCTCTTTCTACTTCTTTAATACCCTTTGGTAATCATGATGATGCTAATAGACTTCAAATGGGAACAAATATGCAAAAACAAGCTGTGCCTTTAATTAAACCAGAAATTCCTTTGGTAATGACTGGTTTAGAAGCAAAAGCAGCTGAAGAATCAGGAAGAGTTTTAGTTTCCGAAGTAGATGGAAAAGTAATTGAAGTTGATGCCGACCATATTACTATTGAAACTGATAAAGGCAAAAAAGTTGTTTATCAATTAAAGAAATTCGAAATGACTTCAAAATATACTTGTTACAATCAAAAACCAAGGGTTAAATTAGGAGAAAAAGTTAAAAAAGGAGATATTTTAACTGATGGTCCGGGAATTAAAGACGGTTATTTAGCTCTTGGTCAAAATTTACTTGTTGGCTTTTTGCCTTGGTATGGTTATAACTTTGAAGATGCTATTATTATTTCCGAAAGGCTTTTAAAAGAAGACTTTTTCTCTTCTATTTATATTGAAGAATTTTTTGTTGATGTTGTTGATACTAAATTGGGAAGAGAAATTACTACTAATGATATCCCAGGTGTTCCTCCAGAAAAATTAGCTAATCTTGATGTTGATGGAATAGTAAGAATTGGAACCTATGTCAAAGCTGGTGATATTTTAGTTGGTAAAATTACTCCTAAGAAAACAGAAACTTTAACACCTGAAGAAAAACTTTTAAGGAGCATTTTTGGTGAAAAGGTAAGCGATGTTAAAGATACCTCTCTTTATCTTGAACCAGGTAAAGAAGGAAGAGTGATTGGCATAAGGATTTTAGAGAGAGCTAAGGGTGAGATTTCTGAACCAGGAGTAATTAAAAGGGTTTTTGTAAAAATAGCTAAACTTCGAAAAATTCAAATAGGAGATAAGCTAGCTAATCGACATGGAAATAAAGGAGTAATTTCTTTAATTGCTAAAGAAGAAGATATGCCCTTTTTAGCTGATGGTAGACGATTAGACATAATTTTTAATCCTGTAGGAGTAATTTCCCGAATGAACTTAGGTCAAATCTTAGAAACCCTTTTAGGAGCAGCTGCTAAAGCTAATGGTTATTACGCTATTGTTTCCCCTTTTGCTAATTTAACCCTAGAAGAAATAGCTCAAGAACTTAAAAAAGCTGGTTTACCAGATGATGGTAAAGTCAATGTTTATGATGGTTTAACTGGTGAAAAATTCCCTCAAAAAGTTTTAGTTGGTTATATGACAGTGATGAAGTTAGTCCATATGGTTGAAGATAAAATTCATGCTCGCTCAGTTGGTCCTTATTCTTTAATTACTCAACAACCATTAGGAGGTAAGGCTCGATTTGGTGGGCAACGAATTGGAGAAATGGAGATGTGGGCAATTGAAGCTCATGGAGCAACTGAAAATTTACACGAAATTTTAACTATTAAATCAGATGATGTTAAGGGAAGAATGGTAGCTTATGAAAGTATTATTAAGGGAGAGGATATTAATTACTCTTCTTTTCCTAATATTTTCCTTGTGTTGATTAACGAGCTTAGAGGTCTTGGCCTTAATATTGAAATTCATTACCGAGAAAAACCAGAAAAAATTCAACCAGTTCCTTCTCAATTGGAGGTCAAAAAAACAGAACCCCAAGGCGGAGAAGTTAAACAATCATGAGTCTTATTAAAAAACCAACTTCAGAAATAGAAAAATTAGTTTTAAAGATTGCCTCTCCTGAAGAGATTTTAAGCTGGAGTCACGGAGAGGTTTTAAAGCCAGAAACAATTAATTATCGAACTGGCAAGCCTGATCGTTATGGTCTTTTTTCTGAAGTTATTTTCGGTCCAATTAAAGATTATGAATGTGCTTGTGGAAAGTATAAAAAGCCTCAAGTTAAAGGAATTGTTTGTGAAAGATGTGATGTCGAAGTAACCTCATCTTCAGTAAGAAAAGAAAGAATGGGTCATATTACTTTAATGAGTCCAGTAGCACATATCTGGTATCTAAAAGTTTATCCTTATCCTTTAAAGTTGTTTTTGGACATTCCTTTGAGAGATTTAGAAAGAGTTATTTATTATTCTGCTTATATTATTACTCAAGTAAATGAAACTAAAAAGAAGGAAATCTTAGAAGAAATTGAAAAAGAATATAAAGAATTTTTAGCCAAAGCTGAAAGTAGAGAAGAAAAGAGGCAAAAAACCGAGATTTATAAGCAAATTAAAGAAGAATTAAATTCTCTTCAGGTTAAAAAGGTTCTTTCTGATTCTGAATATTTTTATTTTTCTAAAAAATATCCTGGAGTTTTTGAGGTTGATATGGGAGCTGAACCTATTCGCCGATTTTTAGAAGAAATAGATTTAGAAAAACTAAGGGAGGAAACAATTAAAAAGTTAGCTAAAGCAGACCCTCAAGAAAAGAAAATTCTTTCCTTAAAGCTTAAATTTATCAATGCTTTTATTAAATATAATCGTCGACCAGAATGGATGATTTTGACAATTTTACCAGTTGTGCCTCCAGATATTCGTCCAGTTGTTCAACTTCAAGGAGGAAAAATTGCTTCTTCGGATTTAAACGATCTTTACCGCCGAATCATCAATCGAAATAATCGCCTTAAGAGGCTTTTAGAAATGAAATCTCCCGAAATTATTTTAAAGAATGAAAAAAGAATGCTTCAGGAGGCTGTTGATGCTTTGATTGACATTTCTCTTAAGAAAGAAAAGATAGTTATTGGTCAAAGAAAAGTTTTAAAATCTTTAGGCGATTTTCTTAAGGGTAAGGAAGGAAGATTTAGACAAAACCTTTTAGGTAAAAGAGTTGATTATTCTGGCAGATCGGTGATTGTAGTTGATCCAACTTTAAGAGTTAATGAATGTGGTTTACCCAAAAAGATGGCTTTAGAAATTTTTAAACCCTTTATTATTCATGAACTTTTAAAAAGAGGAGTTGTCCAAACAACTAAAAAAGCTAACTATCTAATCGAAAGAATGGATCCAGAAGCTCTCTCAGCTCTGGAAGTAGTTATTAAAAATAGATATATCCTTTTAAATCGACCACCAACCCTTCATAAATTAAGCTTTTTAGCTTTTCAGCCTATTTTAGTTGAAGGTTTAGCTATTAGAATTCCACCTCTTGTTTGTTCTGGTTTTAATGCCGATTTTGATGGTGATCAAATGGGTTGCTTCTTACCTTTATCTTCAGAAGCTCAAAGAGAAGCTCGAGAATTAATGAATGCTCTTTATAATGTTTTAAGACCAGGAACAGGAATGATTGAAGCTCGACCAGATAAAGATATGATTGCTGGAATTTATTACTTAACTTTGATGGTTGATGGACTCAAAGGTGAAGGAAAATATTTTGCTGATGAAAATGACGCCATTTTAGCTTATGAAAATAATTTAATTGACCTTCAGGCTAAAATCAAAGTTAAGAAAGTTAAAAATGAAGAAAAAATAGAGACAACAGTAGGAAGAATAATTTTTAACCGCGTCTTACCCAGTGACTTTCCTTTTATTAATGAAGTCATTAATAGAAAATCAATTATTCCTCTTCTTTTGGAAATTTTAGATAAATACGGAATTGAAAGATTAGCTATAATTTTAGATGAACTTAAAACTTTAGGATTTAAATATGCTACTCATGGAGGTATCACTTTAAGTATTAGCGATTTAACTGTACCTTCTCAAATCGAAGAAATTTTAAACGAAGCTCTTGAAGAACATAAAAAAATCTTAGAAGCTTATAACAACGGTCTTTTAAATAAAGAGGAAAAAAATTTAAAACTTCAAGAAGTTTGGGTTAAAGCTAAGGTTAAAGCCGAAGAATATATTAAGAAAAATGTTCCTTTAACTAATAATGCTCGACTTTTAATTGATGCTGGCGCTCGAGGTAGTTATGATCAGCTTATTCAAATGGTAGCTTTTAAGGGTGTTGTTAGAACACCAACTAATGAGCCAGTTCATTTACCTATTGCTAGTCCATATCTTAAGGGCTTATCACCGCTTGAATATTTCAGTTCAACCCATGGAGCCCGAAAGGGAGTTGCTGATAAAGCTTTAAAAACTCCTCATTCTGGTTATTTGACTAGAATTTTAGCTTCAGCCCTTCACGATGTGATAGTAAGAGAAATTGATTGTGGAACCAAAGAAGGAATCGTAATTACTAGAGAAGAAGCTCAAAGACGAGGAGTAAGTTTTGGCGATGCTCTTTTTTCTCGAGTTGCCTTAGAGGATATTAAAAATAGTCAAGGACAAATTTTAGTTAGAGCTGGTGAATTTATTACCTATAAACTTTCAAGATTGATTGATAAAGATAGTTCTATTAAAGAAGCCAAAGTTAGATCTGTTTTTACTTGTAAAACCCTTTATGGTGTTTGTCAAAAGTGTTATGGCTTAGATTTAAGCACCCATCAACCAGTAAAACTAGGAGAAGCCGTTGGTTTAATTGCTACTCATTCTATTGGTGAAAGATTAACTCAATTTGTTTTGAGGTCTTTTCATGCTGGAGGAGTTATTTCGGCTAAAGATATTACCCAAGATTTGCCTCGAGTGAAACAGCTTTTTGAAGTCTCTACTCCTAAAAATGAAGCAGTTCTTTCGCCGGTTAAGGGAAAAATTTCAGAAATCAGAGAATTTCCTCGTTATTGGCTTATTAAAATTAGAACAAGAAAAAATAAAGAAGTTAGCATTAAGATTCCATCAAAATTTAGGCTTTTCGTCAAAAAAGGACAGATAGTTAATAAAGGCGATATCTTAAATGAAGGAATAATTGATCCAAAGGCAATCTACTTAACTAAGGGAAAAATGGAAACTTTCAAGTATATCTTAAACGAAGTTAGAAGTGTTTATAGTAATCAAGGAGCTGATATTCACGAGAAGTATATTGAATTAGTTATTAGAAAAATGTTTTCTCGAGTAAAAGTGATTGATCCAGGTGATAGCGAGTTTGTCATTGGCGAGATTATTGAAAAAGATTTATTCATTGAAAAGAATAGAGAAATTATAAAAAACGGACTTAAACCAGCTAAAGCTGTTTTGCTTCTTATGGGCATTAAAAAAGTAGCTTCTACTCCTTATAGTTTTCTTTCAGCTGCTTCTTTTCAAGAAACATCGCGGGCTTTAGTAAGAGCTGCCTTAGAATGTAGAGAAGATAGATTAATAGGTATAAACGAAAATGTTATTATCGGCAAAAAACCATTGATTGGCGAAGAATTTAGAAAAAGATATTTAGAAGAAGAAAATTTGATATAATTAAATTAAAATTCAATTATTAAACAAAAATGGCTCAGAAAAAAGCAGGTGGTTCAGTTAAAACAGGAAGAGATTCGAACCCAAAGTATTTAGGTGTAAAGGTTCATGATGGCGAACTTGTTTTTCCTGGAATGGTAATTGTTAGGCAAAGAGGAACAAAATTTTTACCTGGAAAAAATGTTGCTCAAGGAAGAGATGATACTCTTTATGCTTTGATCGCTGGTAAAGTAAAATTTAAAACTTTAAGAAAAACAACTTTTAGTGGTAAAAAAGTTTGGAAAAAAATTGTCCATATTATTCCTGAATAAATTTTTTAGCCATCTTTAACCACCTCAAATAAGGCAAAGGAAACTTTTTTGTTAATTTGATAACTTCTTTTTTAATTTTTTCTGGTTTTTCTTTTTTAATTAAGATTCTTTCAAAAAATTCAGCAATAATTTTCATTTCCTTTTCTTTCATTCCTCTGCTAGTGATCGCTGGTGTTCCTAATCTTATTCCTGTTGGATTAAAAGGAGAAGTATCTGAAGGCAAAGAATTGCGATTAGCAACAATATTTGCTCTTTCAAGCAATTCTTCAGCTGTTTTTCCGTCCCAATTTAAGGGTTTTAAATCGATCATCATTAGATGATTATCAGTTCCACCAGTATATAATTTAAAACCTCTTTTTTTAAGTTCTTCAGCTAAAACTTTTGCATTTTTAACAATTTGTTTTTGATAATTATGAAAATCTTTTTTTAAAGCTTTGCCAAAGGCATAAGCAATTCCACTAATTGTATGCATATGAGGTCCTCCTTGAAGTCCAGGAAAAACAGACTTATTAATTTTTTCTTCTAATTCCTTTCTCATAAAAATAACTGCTCCTCTTGGTCCTTTTAAAGTTTTATGAGTTGTCATGGTAACTACATCAGCAAAAGGAAAAGGTGAGGGATGAAGGCCAGCAATAACAAGTCCAGCAATATGAGCAATATCAGCTACATGATAAGCTCCAACTTTTTTAGCAATTTCTCCAATTCTTTTGAAATCAATTACTCTTGGATAAGCGGTTGTTCCTGAAATAATAATTTTTGGTTTGTATTCTAAAGCTAATTTTTGCAATTCTTCATAATCAATTGTTTCAGTTTGAGGATTAACTCCATACTGAACTGCCTTAAACAATTTTCCTGTATAACTTACCTTATGACCATGAGTTAAATGACCGCCATGAAATAAATTTAATCCCATTATTGTTTCTCCTGGTTCAGCTAAAGCTAAATAAACAGCCAAATTTGCTGGCGAGCCTGAATAAGGCTGAACATTTACTGACCATTCACTCGGATTTAATTTAAAAGCTTTCAAAGCTCTTTCTTTAGCTAAATTTTCAATTTCATCAATAAATTTATTGCCCGGATAATATCTTTTACCTGGATAGCCTTCAGCATATTTATTCATCAAAGGTGAGCCAACAATAAATAAAGTTTCTAAATCAACAAAATTTTCTGAAGGTATAAGCTCTAATGTTTCTTCTTGTCTTTTTATTTCCTTTTCAATTATTTGCCAAAGCTTTTTATCCATACTTTTTGTTTTATTATAAAACCGATGATTTAAGAAAGCAATTTTGTTATAATTATTCTTAAAATGGATAAAAATAGAAACAACATTTTTTTTACAATTTTTGTTGGTTTAGTTATTTTTTCTTTAGTTTTTATGGGATTTGTTAGCAGTTTTCGCTTGGCTAAAAAAGAATATGATGTTTTTCCTAGAGAAACAGATCACATTTTAGGTGATTTAAATAAGGCAAAAATTGTCGTAATTGAATATTCAGATTTTGAATGTCCAGCTTGCCAGTCTTTTTATCCTAGAGTGAAATCTCTAAAAGAAAAGTATAAAGATGAAGTTGTTTTTATTTATCGTCATTTACCTTTAATCGAAATTCATCCTAAGGCATTAATGGCAGCTCAAGCAGCTGAAGCAGCTAGCAAACAAGGAAAGTTTTGGGAAATGCATAACCTTCTTTTTGAAAAACAAGCAGAATGGAAGAATTCTCCGAATCCAAAAGAACTTTTTCTTTCCTATGCTAAAACCCTGAATTTGGATTTAGATAAATTCAAAAAAGATTTTGAAAACCAAGAAATAAAAGAAAAAATTCTAAATGAAAGGAGTGAAGCTTTAAAGTTTGGACTTCAAGGAACGCCAAGTTTTTTTGTTAATAGAAAGTTGGTAACTTTAACTAGTTATGATTCTCTAGAAAAAGAAATAGAAAAAGAGTTAGCTAATCAAAAATGAAGAAACCTGAGAAAAAAGATTTAATTAAAATTTCAGATTATATTTGGGAAATTCCTCAAAGTTTTCGTGAAGATATGAAAGTGCCAGCTCGTCTTTTTGCTTCGGAAAAAATGTTGGCTGATATTTTAGAAGATAAAAGTTTATGGCAATTAGTTAATTTAACCACTTTACCTGGTATTTTTAAATATTCCTTAGCAATGCCTGATATCCATGAAGGCTATGGCTCGCCAGTGGGAGGTGTTGCTGCTTTTGATACAAATGAGGGAATTATTTCTCCTGGGATTTGTGGGTATGACATCAATTGTGGCGTTCGTCTTTTGGTTTCTCCTTTTTATTATGAGGAAATTAAAGATAAAATACCAAAGTTAACAGAGCAAATTTTTAAAGAGGTTCCTTCTGGTGTTGGTCGAGGAGGTTTTTGGAAGTTAAATAATGATGAAATGAAAAAAGTTTTAGAAGAAGGAGCAAAATGGCTTTATGAAATTGGTTATGCTGAAAAAGAAGATTTAGAAGCAACTGAAAGTTATGGGAAAATTGAAGGAGCTGAAGCTGATAAAGTTTCGAAAACAGCTAAAGATAGGGGTAGGGATCAATTAGGAACAATTGGTGCTGGCAATCATTTTGTTGAAATTCAAAGAGTAGCTGAAATTTTTGATGAAGAAATTGGTAAAAAATTGGGTTTAGAAAAAAATAAAGTTTGTGTTTTAATTCATTGTGGCTCAAGAGGTTTAGGTCATCAAGTTGCCACTGATTATATTCGAGAAGCTTTAAGATATTTAGATAAACAAGGAATTGATTTAGTTGATAGAGAATTAGCTTATTTTCCTTATAGTCATGAACTTGGTCAAGATTATTTAGCAGCAATGAAAGCTGCAGCTAATTTTGCTTTTACTAACAGGCAACTTATTACTTATGAAGTTAGAAAAGCATTTAAAAAAGTTTTTGGTAAAGAAATTGAATTAAAACAAGTTTATGATATTGCTCACAATATAGTTAAGATTGAAGAATACGATAATAAAAAATTATTAGTTCATCGAAAAGGAGCAACTAGGGCTTTTTGGCAAGGGCACCCTGAGCTTCCTGAAAAATATCGTCAAATTGGTCAGCCAACACTAATTCCAGGATCAATGGGAACAAGTAGTTATGTTTTAATTGGCCAAGAATTAGCTAAAAAGATTTCTTTTGGTTCAGCTCCACATGGCGCAGGAAGAATGATGTCCAGAGCAGAAGCAAAAAGAAAAATAAGAGGAAGTGAATTAAAAAAAGAATTAGAAGCAAGAGGGATTTCAGTTGCTGCTGGAAGTATGTCTGGTCTTGCTGAAGAAGCACCAGAAGCTTATAAAGATGTGTCAGAAGTTGTTGATGTTGTTCATAATATTGGCATTGCTAAAAAAATAGTCAAATTAGTTCCAATTGGAGTAATTAAAGGTTGAAATTTTAATGATGGACGAAAATATTATAAAAAAAATCGTTAAATTTACTCAAAAATTAACTTCTGGTAAAGATTTCAATAAAGCAGAAGCTTATTTAATATTAAAACTTATTAATAATTCTAATCGCAATTTTAAAGTTTATGAAGGTATTATCCTTTTGTATTACTTTTCGAAATTCAAAGAATTTCCAAATAAAGATTATGGAAAATTTGCTAATAACGAAATTCTCGAAAAATGTGTTTTTTTGCTTAATGGAGGTATCTTGTCTCCACTTGAAATAGGTAATTTATTTTTAGATATTCTTACATATCCTAATGACCCACAAAAAAGGGATATTTTAATGGGTTATTTTTACGGCGCTTTATGGTCATTTATGAATAATTCTAAAAATCTAGAAATAGCAGTTAATTATGGATTAGCAATAATAAAATCAGCTTTTAGTTTAGATAATTTTGATATTGATAGAAAGATAAAATTGACTAGCGAAGTCAAAGTTATAAATTTAGCTGGTAGTGGTAAAAAAGAAACTAAATTACTAAACATTAGTTCTATGAATGCTATTATTACCGCAGCAGTAGGTAAAGTTCTAGGAAAAAATATTTTAATAACAAAAACAGCTTCTAGATCTACTTCAAGTGTAACTGGTTCTACCGATATTTTTGAAAGCGCGGGTATAAATTTAAATTTGCCAATAGAAAAAATGATAGAAATTATGCTTAAAACAGGAGTTGGAATATTTGATATTAATAGAATTGTACCAAAGCTAAATCAAGTTTATAATGGTCGTTTATATGATGTGCAAGTTTTCGCTGGTCTGGTTGGTGGAGCAGCTATAGTTAATCCAATTGACGCTGATTTAATAAATTATGGGTTAACAAGGGGTTCAACACAATTATGCTTAGCTATCTTGAGTAAATTATATCCTAAAAAAAATATACTTGTGATTCAAGGTAAAAATTATAATGGTAAACCAGTTATTGATCAAGTATCAATAAATGGTAATACTGAAATTGCTCAAAGTATAAAAGGACAAATAGTTATTAAAACAGTTACTCCGAAAGATTTTGGTTTTTGTTTTAAGCCAATTAAGTATATCGAAAGTAGACAAAATACAATAGAAAATTTAAGTGAATTTATTAAACTTTTGGCTGGTAAAAGTAATGAAAGTATTAAACAGGTTGTAGCTATGGAAGTAGCTTTAAATCTTTTAGGTTTAGAAATAGTTAATGATTTGAAATATGGTGCAAATTTAGCAGTAGAAGTCATAAACTCGGGGGAAGGTATTAGGGTTATAGAAGATTTGATTTATTATTCTGGTGGAGATGTTGAAAAATTTAATAGATTAACCAAGCTTTTGCTTTGTGAATAGTTTAATAATTTGATTAAATTGCAATTTTAAATTATTTAAACAAAACAATTAAAATTATAATATATATAATTATGATTAAAAGAAGTTATTACAAACAAAAAATTTGGCTAGGAACATTTGGTATGGGAGGGTATGTAACATCTGATCCAAATAACGATGACGAGAGGGATGTTGAAGCTATTAGATATGCAATTAAAAAAGGTATATTTCAAATAGATACTTCAGAAAGTTATGCGGGTGGAAAGACAGAAATGTTGATAGGAGAAGCAATCAAATGCTTTTCTAGAAATAGGCTTGTTATAGCCACTAAAGTTCGTGAATACAATCTTTTTTATGATGCTGTTATTGAATCTTGTAAGAAATCTCTCGAAAGACTCCAAACATCGTATATAGATGTGTATTACATTCACAAACAGAATCCAGAAATTCCTATAAATGAAACAATCGCAGCTCTGAATAAACTTCTAGATATGGGTCTTATAAAGAATATTGGATTAAGTAATGTTGGAATCGATACTATAAAAAAATACTCTCAATTATTAAAAAAACCAGTATACGCAGTTCAAAATCAATATAATTTAGTATGCCGTGAATCTCAAAGAAAAAAGATTATTGATTATTGTAGAAAAAATAGAATTAGATTTATTGCGTGGAGGCCTATTCGTTTACTGTATCCAGGATGTCCAGACCCATTTTATCCTGAAGGTACTTATAAATTGTTAGATGAAGTTGCTAAAAAGTACAATAAAACGAATGTCCAAATTGCTGTTAAATGGCTTTTGCAACAAGATTGTGTGGAAATTGTATTCAAAAGCTCAAATAAGGATCATATAGATGAAATTTTAGATACGGAAAACTTTGAAATTCTTTATGAAGATTGGAAAAGATTAGACGAAGAATTCCCTGTACAATTAGAGGTCGGTTGCACGGCAAATAATTACTTTGAAGTAACCTAATAATCATGGATAATATTATTAATGAAAAAAGAATACGAAGCAGTGTTAAAGCTAGTAAGATTAGGAAATAAAAGAAATAGAGATGAATTGCTAAAAATAATCGAAGATAACAACTTAAATTGGATCGAGATTCTAGGATATTTATGTTATCATCGCGTTGCTGGCCTTGCGTACGAAACTCTAAAAACAATAGGATGCTTAGAAAAATTAGATTTTCCTGTTTTTTTTACTTTATATATGATTAATCAAGCACAATATATACGAGCTATGTTACAAAAAGAATATATTAAAATCATTTCTTCTGAATTACAAAAAGCAAATATAGAACACGTATTTTTAAAGGGAAGCGTTTTTTCTTTTACTATTTATCCTCTTGGAGCTAGAGCTTTTAATGATATTGATATTTTAATATCTAGAAACTCTATTCTGCAAGTAAAAGATATTTTGTATAAATTAGGTTTTATTCAGGGTAAATATAATTATAAAAAAAACACAATTGAAAAATTTCCACAAGAGGTTGTTACACAATATATGAATACTAAAGGCGAGACAGCTCCTTTTGTTAAAACTGTTGATGAAAATACTCTTAAAACAATTAATGTGGACGTTAATTTTTCTTTAGATTGGGAATCTAATAAATCTAATGGCGAAATAGTAGAATGTTTTTTAAAAGAAAAAACTCTTATTCCTATTGATAACAATTTTTTTATTTATACTTTAAAAAAAGAATATTTATTTATTCAATTATGCATTCACTTCTATAAGGAATCAGCTTTAATAGACGTGATTAAGAAAAGGAAGGTTTTAGACTTATATAAATTCGTTGATATATATACTTTTATTCAATCTTATTTTAACAAGATTAACCTAGATATAATATTGGAAGTCTCTTGTAAGTACGGTTTTGATAAATATGTGTTTTTTGCTTTAAATTATATTTCTGAAATATTTCCAGATATTTTAGAGATAGATAATGTTAAAAATCTAGTTTTTAAATTCAGAAATTATATAAACAATGACGATTTTATTAACGTGATTTTCGATCAGTATAATCCTGAGATTAAAATGAAACATCATGGTGATTTAATTGAAAGAGTATTTTCTTATGATATCATAAAAAAATTTAAACTTATATAAAATGATAAAAATAGAGAAATGATGGATTTAACCATAAAAATTGATAAAATTTTTAACGAAAGCATTAAAACAATAAAACATGATTATAACTGCTCATCTTTTGCATTAAAAGGCAGTGATTTAAAAACTGATATTGTCTGTAATCATAGCCTATATTTTGATAGTTTGAAGAAATTATGCTCGGTATTTAATAATTTGTTTAAAAAATCAAATAATAAATCAGATAATTTTAATGAAGTTATTAAGATATTTATTACCAATAACAAAGATATTTTTAGGGAAGTAAAATATTTATTTCAAAACTCGGCTTGGTTAACAAATTATGAAGTTGAAAAATTTAATAAAGCAACTTATAAAACTTCAAAAGCTAAATGTACAAACGATGAAAAATTTTATATTATCAAATGTTATGAATATCTTTACTGTATTTATAATACAGAATCAAATTATTCTTTAATTGTAACATCTAACGAAAAAAAAGCTATAACAATGATTAATATTTTGTTATTGATACCATATTTGGCTTGTGGGGATTTATACGCAATTCATGGAGGATTGGTAAGTAATGGCAAGTATAATATTTTAATAACCGGTCCCTCTCTAAGCGGGAAAACCACTTTTTCTTTGTTATTCTTAGAGAATAATTGGCAAATTGTAACTGAGGAAACTACTTATATAACTAAATTTGGTAAAATCCTTGATTATAATGTAAGAAATTATTTTAATATAAGGATTGGAACATATTTTGAGTTTAAGGATTTTTTGAATAGATGTGGCATTATAATTAAGAATAGTTTTTTAGACAGTTTAATTAAATCTAAAAAACAATTATTTCAACTCGGTAAGAAAAAACAAATATCAATCTACTTCGAAAATTTATGTAAAGAAAGAAATAATGTAATAAGAAAAACAATAACCCACGTTCTTGATGTCAGCCTTAAAAAAAACGCAACAGAAATGGCTATAAAAAAAATAAACCCAGTAAAAATTGTAAATAGATTTTTAGAAATAAGCTTTGCTCCTACAACTGAACTTTTTAGAAAGTTAATCAAATTTAATAAATTCAAAGAAGAAGCAAACATGAAAAGAGAGTTAAATAGATTATTTAGAAATGTAAAATGCTACTCAGTAATATCAGGGTTAGATTATAAAAAGAATTTCAATTTCCTCTTGAACGCTATAAATTTAGAATAAGCAAAAACAATATTAAGCTGTATATTTTTAAGAGATTAATTTAAAGACAGGTTTTTTTATTTTTTAAAAATTTCTTTATGTAAATTAAAATTTTTAGGATACTTCGTATTTTCCCAAATATTTTTTATTTTGATGAAAAAATTTAAATAATCAAATTTAAACTTTACCCAGCTTCTGTAATCTTTTTTTAGATTATTAAATGCCCTTTCAGCTTTTTTTAATTTATTTTCATCCCAATCAGAAACCAGAGACATCATTTTTAAAATAATTTCTTCGTCTATTTTTTTACAATTAATAATTTTTTTTTGTAATTCTTCAACATTATCTCCTAAATTAATAGAGGACTGCGGAATACTTTTTGACATTTTAAAATACGGGAAAAGCCCTGGAATAATTCTATTATATAATGCTCCTACATCTGCATCTTGACGAATCAAATTTTTATATTTTAATTTCAATCTTTCGAGAACTATTCTTGCTAGATATGGATGATGATGTTCTTCTAATCCTAATGGTACTATTACGCCGCGTTTTTTATCCCGGATTATTGGTAATAAGATATCTGATATTACATAAGCTCTGCTAACCATTCTCGAGAAATCATTACCTAATAAATTCAATCTTTTGTAGGTATTATAAGTAACTTCAAGATTTTTTAAAAGATCTTTAGTGGTTAAAACACTTGCAACAAGAGAAAATATTCTTGCATGATCATGGTCGTTATGGGTTCTAATTTCTCCATTTTTCTGATTAAATCCTAATTCTTTAATAAAAGAAATAAACTTATATGAGTTTTGAATTAATTCTTCCAATGGCCTTTGTCTAGAATTTAGTGCGCCAAATTCCGATATTGTTATATGGGTATAAACCCCTGTATTTTTTTGCAATTCGATTGCTCTAAAAATAGATGCTAGAGTTCCAGCTGTTGGTGGATTTGTAGGACCGAAACCTGTTACGATAGCTACTTCTTGTGGAGGAATTTTTTTAAATATCTCTAAATTATAATAATGAGAAAACTTATAATTTAGTTTATACCCATATAAACTGAATTTTCTGGAAATTTTAGTATATCCGAATTTTTTAATTATTTTGTTTAAATTTTTATTTGAAAATTTGCTTTCTTTTAGTAATTGGTTATACTCTTTTATAATATCTTTAAAGGATCTATTTTCTTCTAGTGCTATTTCTTTTAATATTTCATAAAATTTGGTTTTTCTATTATTAATTATGTACCGCAAATTTTTCATAATTTTAAAAAGGGGCTAAGAGTTTTGTACCTCTTAGCCCCTTTTTAGTTGCAAAGCATCCATGGCGGCGCTAAGCGTTTCTTCTGCGTTATCCTTAGCTATCTCGGCACCCCTTTCAAGAATAGCCGAGATATAAGAAGGATCCCGCAGAACCTCCGCTCGCTTTTCTTGAAACTCCTCGAGGAAGTTCTGAACGATGCGGGTCAGAAGTTGTTTAAACTGCCCCATTACCTTTTCGCCGCTGAGATGTGCTTGGATAACAGCGTCAACGTCATTGCGTTCTGATTCGGTTTTTGCTAACCCCTTGGCGATCAGGATGAGGCTTTCCAGTTGCTCGTTCATTACTCCCTCGAAGGCAGTTTTTGCTGCTTTTATCTTCTTGACGGCCACCTCAGGTCTGTCATTCAAGAAGATAGCGCCGTCAGGATTGCTTTTACTCATCTTTCCCTCTCCCTTGAGGGAAAGAATTCGCAGCGACTTGATCTGTAGCACCTGTGGAATCGGGAAGACTCCTCCGTATTTCTTGTTGAACCTCCGAGCAATTTCCCGAGTGAATTCCACATGAGGTACCTGGTCTTCTCCAACCGCAACCAGCTTGGCCCTGTTTAGTAAGATATCAGCAGCCATCATGACAGGATAGAGAAGAAGAAGCGCATTTGCTGTTTCAGGGCCAGCGTTCCTCCTCAACTTGTCCTTTAAAGTGGGTATCCTCATGAGCTCGGCTACAGATACAAGTCGTGAGAGGAGAGCTGTTAACGTAGTTACTGCTCCGGCTATATCTGACTGGATATAGATTGTTGTTTGTCGTGGATCTATACCCAGTGCAATATAGTCGGCTACAACTTCGTACAGGTACTGCCTTACGATGCTTGGTTCGTTGTCCGTAATTGCGTGTAGGTCGGCAACGAATACTACGGGAGACACACCCTTTGCTTGAAGTTCAACAATGGGTGCGACTGCTCCAAGATAGTTAGCGACAGTCAAGCCACTGGTTGGCCTGATGCCCGTTAATACTTCCACTTTGTACTCCATGCTACTCACCTCCTTTTTTAGTGTTCTAACTTTATTGTAACATTTTTTTCTTTTTTTGTCAAATTTTTTATTAGGACCAAACTCATTAAAACTACTCATTTTATTTTTATTACTTAATACTAAAAGTATAAAAAACGACTGAATAATTTTTTGTTTTTCATGCTCCCTAGTTCTAATTATACTATTATAATAACACTTTAATTATAAAGCAAAAAGAAAAATAAGAGGAAGTGAATTAAAAAAAAGAATTAGAAGCAAGAGGGATTTCAGTTGCTGCTGGAAGTATGTCAGGTTTAGCTGAAGAAGCACCAGAAGCTTATAAAGATGTCTCAGAAGTTGTTGATGTTGTTCATAATATTGGCATTGCTAAAAAAATAGTCAAATTAGTTCCAATTGGAGTGATTAAAGGTTAAATTACATCAGGGAATTTTTGGTAAAAAATTTTTTTAACAATTTCTGTGCCTAAAATGAAAAATAACATTAAAACTACTGATAAAATGAGAAGTTTTTGATTTAAAGAAGAAAATTCAAAAATACTGTTGAATGGTGGAATAAAAATAAAAATTAAAGTTAAAATAAAGCCAACACCTGAAGCAATTATAAAAAATTTCCCTGGTTTAGATAAGAAAAACCAATTTTTAGTTCTGATTAAAAAAGAAACTAAAAGACCAGTCATTGTTGTTAAAAGAAAAATATAAGTTCGGATAACTTCAACTGTTTGGTTTTTAACAATTAAATAACCAAGAATATTAATAGCTCCAGCAACTACACCTAAACCTAAAAGAAGTAAAACCAAATGATAACTTGACATTTTAATAGGTTTCTTAATTTCTTTAATCTCAACATTATCATTAGCAAAAGCAATCAAAGGAATATCAGTTAAAAAATTGGTTAATAAAACTTGAAGCGGCGTCATTGGGACAAAGGGTAGAATTGAAGTTAAAATAGCAACCGAGGTCAAATTACCAAAATTGTCACTCATTGTATGTTTAATATATTTACCAATATTTTCTAAAACTTTTCTGCCTTGATAAATTCCATCAACAATTGTTTTCAAATCTTTTTCTTTTAAAATAATATCTGCTTCTTGTTTAACAACATCAGTAGCATTATCAACAGCTAAAGCAACATTAGCAATTTTTAAAGCCGGAGCATCATTAATTCCTTCACCTAAAAAACCAACAAATTTTTCTTTTTGCAAAGTTTCAATAATTCTTAATTTATCTTCAGGTAGAACACGAGCAAAAATTTTTGTTTCTTTAACAACTTTTTCAAATTCCGCGTCTGGTAAATTTCTTATTTCTTCTCCTAAAACAACCTTTTCATTTTCTTCAATTAAGCCAAGTTTTAAACCAACAGCTCGAGCAACATTTAAAGAATCACCAGTTAAAATTTTTATTTCCAAATTTAATCTTTTAGCTAAATTAAGAGCCGAAAAAGCAGTTTCTTTTAAAGGATCAACAAACGAAGCAATACCTAAAAATTTATTATTTACAGCTAAAGCCAATGTTCTTAGTCCATTTTTATCTTCTTTTGCAAAGATCTCCAAACATTTATCATCTTGAGTTATTTTAGCAATTTCTTCAGGCGA
>BEIL01000002.1 GCA_002898235.1 bacterium HR35 | reverse complement strand
TATTTTAAAGCTCAAAACTGTTGTTTAATCCTGGGATAATTGTTTTAATTGTTAGTTCATCCATTATTTTTGTTTTTAGGGCTTGTTTAGCAGGAGGGTCACCATGAGTTAAGAAAATTGTTTTTAAATTAAATCTTTGGGGATATAGCCATTCTAAAATTCCTTGCTGGTCTCGATGAGCTGAATAAGAAAATAAAGTTAAAATCTCAGCCATTACTTTATAATTTTTACCATCTAATTCTATTTCTTTAGCTCCTTCTAAAATTTTTCTTCCTAAAGAATTCTCTGCTTGAAAACCAACAAAAAGAAGAGTTGTTTTTTCATCTTCAATATAATTTTTTAAAATATCTAAAATTCTTCCACCGGTTACCATTCCTGAACCGGCTAAAATGATTTTAGGAGATGGAGTAAGATAAATTTCTTTTTCTTCTTCTTTTTCATAAATTATTTTGACATAACTTTTATCAAAAAGACCTTTTATTAAAATTTGTTTTCCTGCTTCTTCATCAAGATATTGAGGATATTTTTCGTAAATTTTGGAAATTCTAAAGGCTAATGGACTGTCAAGAAAAATTTTTATTTCTGGAATTTCTTTGTTTTCAATTAATTCTTGAATATCGTAAATTATTTCTTGAGCTCTTTCTAAAGCAAAAGTGGGGATAATTAAGGTTCTTTTTTCTTTTATAACTCTTTCAATAATTTTTTCTAAGATTTCTCTTCTTTCTTTTAAATTTTCATGGTTTCTATCGCCGTAAGTTGATTCTAAAACTAAATAATCAGCAGCTGGAAGTGGTTCTAGTTCTTTATCTAAAGATTTAAATTTATTTCCTAAATCACCAGAAAAAACAATTGAAATATTATTTGCGTTAGTCTGTGTTATTTTAATAAAAGCAGAACCTAAAATATGGCCAGCATTAAAAAATTCAACTTCAAATTCCTTGGTTCTTATTTTTTGATGATAATCAATTGTTTCCCAAATTGATAAAACTTTATCGATATCCTTTTCTTCATAAAAAACTTCTTTATTATAAAAATTGCAATTTTCTTCAATCACCTTTAAAGAATCTTTTAAAATTTCATAAGCTAAATCTTTAGTTGGCGGAGTACTAAAAATTTTGCCTGAAAATCCTTCTTTTAAAAGCTTGGGTAATCTGCCAATATGGTCAAGGTGAGCGTGAGTAATAAAAACAAAATTTATCTTTGAAGCCTCATAGGGAAAAGGTTGAAAATTGGCTAAATCGCAGGTTCTTTCTTTTTGAATTAAACCACAATCAATCATAATTTGCTCTTCATTTCCTTCTAAAATAAAATTTGAACCAGTAACTGTTTCTACTCCTCCATAAAAATAAATCTTCATGGCTACGGATTAATGCGGATTTAATAACGGATTAAAACGGATGTTTCTTTGGCTACGGATTAATTTTGATTTTTATTCTTAATTTGATTGGTGTTATTATTTATTATATATTATCGTTTTAAAATATCTATAAAATATATACGCAAATTAGTAATTTTAAAATGAGAAAAGAAATTTCAGCTGGAGCAATTGTTTTTTATAAAGAAAAAAGAGAAAGAGAATATTTGCTTTTAAATTATCGTTCCAATACAAGACATTGGGATTTTCCGCGAGGACATATTGAAATTGGTGAAAATCCAATTCAAGCAGCTTTAAGAGAAATTAGAGAAGAAACTGGTTTAAAAGTAAAAATAATTAAAGGGTTTCAAGAAAATTTCTTTTTTCATTTTAAAGATAAGGGAGAGATTGTTATTAAGGAGGTTGTTTATTTTTTAGCCCAAGCAGAAAATAAGAGAGTAATTCTTTCGCCAGAACATAATGGTTATGTTTGGCTTCCATTTAAATTAGCTTTAAATTTGATAACCTTTGAAGAACCAAAGAAGATATTAAAAAAAGCTGAAAGATTTTTAAGAAATTTTAAAAAATGAAAAAGGGATTTACTCTAATTGAAATGTTAATAGTTATTTTTTTATTGATGACAATTTTAAGTTTAACTCTGATTGTAATTAAACCGTTTAGCTATTTTCAAAGAAGCAGGGATTTAAAAAGAATGAGTGATTTAAAAGCTTTAGAAATAGCTATTAATACCTATCTGAATGTAACTTCAACTCCGGTTTTAGGGCCAAATTCAAGAGGCGTTGGTGAAGCTTCTTCTTCGGTTTTTATTTCAGTTCCTTATGATAAGGAAGATGTAAGAAATAGTTTAGCTGGCGGTTTTTATATTTATCAGGTAAGTTCTATTAATCTTAATAAAATCGACGGCACTGGTTGGCTGCCAATTAATTTTTCAGTTTTAATTTATCCCCCACTAAATTCCTTACCGATTGATCCGATTAATTATTACTCGAAAAAATATTTTTATTCCTATGTTTTTAATAGAGCAAGCTCAACATATGAAATTAATGCTAATTTAGAATCAGCTATTTTTAAAAATGGAGGGAGCAATGATAAAACAAGCACTGATGGTGGCAACAATCCGAATATTTTTGAAGTAGGTAATGATAAAAATTTAATGAATAGTGTTTACTAAATAAAGACAAAGGGCGATAATTAAACCTTCGATTAGTATTGGCTGAAAATAATCAACAAATTTTTTTGCTTTTAATTGAAAGTGATATTTTTTATGAAAATTTAAATAAAAATTGAAGATTTTTAATTTCGGAAAAAAAGATTTAAGAGAAAAAGAAATAATATCCGGAAGTAAAGCTCCAACTCCTGCCCAAAAAGCAATTAATTGTTTGTTTAAAGGATATCTACCTAAAAAATAAAAAGTTAAAAGAAAGAAAAAAGAAAATTCTAAAATAAAAAGAATAAAGGCTTTGAAATCCCAATTTTTAATTGATTCATATTCGGGTTTATTAAAGATATTTAAATCAAGATGAGGTAAAAGGTCTTCTAAATGATGAAGAAAAAAGCCGAAAATTAATGCTAAAAGAGGTGAGTCTAAAAATTTAAAAGCTATAATTGAAGCACTAAAAAAATGAATTCCAGCTAACATTAGCTCTTTACATATTCTACTAGCTTTTCCCAAACTTGAGGATAGTTTTGAGCTATTTCACTTAAAACTTTTCTATTTAAATTGATGTTTTTTTCTTTTAAGAGATGAATAAATTTTGAATAATTTAAGCCATAAGGTCTGACTCCAGCATTGATTCTCACTTGCCATAACTTGCGAAAATTTCTCTTTTTCTGTTTTCTACCAAGATAAGCATATTTAAAAGCATGAAGTAAAGCTTCTTTAGCAAATTTCTTTTTAGTCGAATAAGGAGCTCGAAAGCCTTCAGCTAACTTCAAGATTTTCTTTCTTTTTTTATTTTTTATTACTCCTCTTTTAACCCTTGCCATTTAATTAATTTCTAAATTATACAATAAAATTATAAAAAATGGAATATACCAGAAGAGAATTTTTGAAAAAATTTTTTAAAAGAAAACAACCACCTGAAAATAACGAAAAAGAAAAAGAAAAAAAGCTGAAAAATAATGAAGAGAAAATAAAACAAGGAATCACAAGGAGATGGTTTTTAACTCGTGGTTTAGGAGCTTTAGCTTATTTAGCATATTTATTATCAGTAGCGTCTTTGAAGGGTGATCGATTAATCAAAGAAAAAGAAAATAAAGAGGAAATAAACAAAGTTTTAGAAATTAAACCAGAAGAACCTTTTGAACCTACTCCCTATCCACCTCCTGAATCTCCAACTCCATTTACACCAATTGCAACACCAACTGCAACACCTACTTCCACACCAACACCAGCTGCTACACCAACACAAACACCTCCACCTACATCAACACCTACAAAAATTCCTTCACCTACTTATACACCAACACCCGAGACTCCTCTTCAAATTACTACTAAAGTTATTTATTATGGACCCCGAAAAACAAAAAAGGTGGCTATAACTTTTGATGATACTGCTAATCCTAAACTTTTAAGAGAATTGCTTGAATTTGCTAAACAAAAAGGAATAAAGATGGTTTGGTTCGTTGTTGGAAAAACAGTTAATGAGGAAGCAGCGCAAATTATAAAAGAAGGCTTAGAAAGTGGTTTAGTTAGATTAGGAAATCATACGATGAATCATAAAACTAGTTTATTTGCTAATCTAAATAATTGGGAGGAAATTAAAAAGGAAAAAGAAGAATGGATGGAAAAAATGAAAAATATTGGAATAAATGAGCAAGAATTAAAACATTATTTTCGACCACCAGGTGGAGGTGGCGGTTATCGAGGAGGTAATCCAAATCTTTTAAAAATCTTGAGCGAAAATGGTTATCAATATTTAGTTATGTGGGATATTGAATTTATTTACACTACTAGAACTCGAAATTTGCCTTATGATGAAAAAACTATTTACGATTTAATGTATGGTGGGATTAAATTTACTCAAGGTGGTAATATAGTTCTATGTCACTTTAACCCAGTTGATGTTGAGGCAGCAATAAGAGTAATCGAAAATCTTCTAAATGAAGAATATCAATTTGTTTTTCCTGAAGAGTTATTTAATTAATATTCTTCATCTTCAAACTCTTCTTCTGGTTCTTCTGGAGTCTCTTCTTTTTCTTTTTTCTCTGGAAGTTCAGAAACTACAGCCTCGGTAATTAAAAGAAGGCTAGCAACTGAAAAAGCATTTTCTAAGGCTACTCTAGTTACTTTAGTTGGATCAATAACTCCAGCTTCAATTAAATCTTCAAATTTTAAAGTCAAAGCATTTAAACCGAAACCATCTTTACCATTTTTTACTTTATCAACAACAATCGAAGGATCAAGACCAGCATTTTTGGCAATTTGTCTTAAAGGAGCTTCTGCTGCTTTTTTAACTATATTTGCTCCAATATATTCAGCAATATTTTCTTTAGCCAATTTATCAATTAATTCTTCAAGCTTAGGTAAGGTTCTAATTAAAGCCACACCACCACCTGGAACTATACCTTCTTCAATAGCAGCCTTGGTTGCTGAAATAGCGTCTTCAATTCGATGTTGTTTTTCTTTTTGTTCAACCTCTGTTGGAGCACCAACCCGAATGACAGCTACTCCGCCAGAAAGTTTAGCTAATCTTTCTTGAAGCTTTTCTTTATCATACTCAGAAGTTGTTTTTTCTAATTGAGCTCGAATTTGTTGAATTCTTTTTTCAATATCTTCTTTTCTTCCTTTTCCACCAACGATTGTTGTTGTATCTTTAGTAACAATAACTTTATCAGCTTCTCCTAAAAGATGAATATCAGCTGTTTCTAATTTATAACCAAGTTCTTCAGAAATAACTTGACCACCAGTAACAATAGCAATATCTTGAAGCATTTCTTTTCTTCTTTCACCAAAGGCTGGTGCTTTAACAGCTACTGAAATTAAAGTTCCTTTGAGCTTATTAACAACTAAAGTAGCCAAAGCATCACCTTCAACTTCTTCAGCAATGATTAAAATTTGTTTTCTTCCAGCTTGAAGAACTTTTTCTAAAAGAGGAACTAATTCTTGAATAGAAGATAGTTTTTTATCAGTAATCAAAATAAGAGGTTTTTCTAAAACTGCTTCCATTTTCTCTGGATTGGTAATCATATAGGGAGAAACATAACCGCGGTCAAATTGAAGCCCTTCAACAATTTCATAAGAAAGACCAATAGTTTGTGACTCTTCAACAGTAACTACCCCATCTTTTCCTACTTTATCTATTACCTCAGCAATTAATTTTCCAATTTCTTCATCACGAGAAGAAATAGTAGCTACATGAGCAATATCTTCTTTTCCTTTTACCTCTTTGGAAATTCTTTTAAGTTCTTCAATTACTACCTTAACCGCTTTTTCCATCCCTTTTTGCATGCCAATAACATCAACACCAGCAATAGCATTTTTAATTCCTTCGTTAATTAAAACCTTTGCCAATAAAGTTGCAGTTGTTGTTCCATCACCAGAAACATCATTTGTTCGAGAAGCTACCTCTTTTATTAGTTCAGCCCCAATTTTCTCTATTGGGTCTTTAAGTTCGATTTCTTTAGCAATAGTGGCGCCATCACGAGTAATTGTTGGTGTTCCATAACCTTTATCAATAACAACGGCTCTACCTTTTGGACCTAAAGTCACAATCACAGCGTTAGCTAGTTTATTTACACCTTGAAGAAGTTTTTTTCTAGCTTTTGCTTTAAAAGAAATTTGTTTAGCCATTTTTTAAAAAAGATTTAAGACGACCTTTTAAAAATTACTCAATAATAGCCATAATGTCATCATCCCTGACGAAATAATATTCTTTGTCATCAATTTTAATTTCATCTGGAGCGTATTTTTTAAAAATTACTATTTGTCCTGGTTTAACAGAAAGAGGAAGCCTTTCTCCTTTGTCATTTAATTTTCCTGGCCCAACAGCAATTACTTTTCCTTTCATTGACCTTTCTTCCCGAGCTGAAGGAGGAATGACTATACCGCCTTTGGTAAGTTCCTCTTCTTTTATTGGCTCAATTAAAATAAAGTCATGAAGAGGGGTAATCTTCATTCTTAGAATTAAACTTTTAATTGCGACCTATCACTTTTTAATTTTAGGTGATAATTCGAAATTATATATTATAATTATACCATAAAGCCGGCGTAGCTCAGTGGTAGAGCGACCGCCTTGTAAGCGGTAGGTCGTGGGTTCGAATCCCACCGCCGGCTCTTTCGATGAAAAAAGGATTTACTTATACTGAGATTGTGATTGTTTTATTTTTGTTAATAGTAATTGGAGGAATAATTTTATCAGTAATTCGAGTTCAAAGTTATTTTGCTCGCTCAAGAGATTTGAAAAGAATAAGTGATTTAGAAAGCTTGACTAATGTTTTAAGAATTTATAGTCAAAGCACTTCAACTCCTGATTTAGATGGACCTTATTTGGATTATCGAGGAATAGATGAGGTTTGGCCAACTGTTTTTATTTCTGTTCCTTTAGAATTTCAATCATTTCCTTCTTCAAGCTGTGTTTATGGAAATAAAATTTTTGCTGTTTTTCAAACAGATAAGAATAATTATTTAAGGATAGATGGACATGGTTGGCTTCCGGTTGATTTTACTAACTTAACCTCACTTCCCTTCTCTTCTTTGCCAGTTGATCCTTTAAATAATTACTCAAGGGGCTACTATTATCTCTACGCTTTTAGAAGAAAACCGCTTCAATTTGAACTTTCAGCTGCATTAGAATCAAAAGATTTTAAACAAGGAGGAAGAGAGGATAAAACTTCAACCGATAATGGCAATGATCCTAATCGTTTTGAGATTGGAACAAATTTAGATCTAATTCCTCCTTTTCCTCCACCAAATCCTTAATTTTGATTTATAATAGAAATATTGGAGGGGTGCCGGAGTGGACTAACGGGACGGCCTGGAGAGCCGTGGCCCCTTTCCGGGGTCTCGTGGGTTCGAATCCCACCCCCTCCGCTTAAACGCTATAGCACCTTAAAACATTCCCTTACATTTCTTAATATTTTTTCAAATTTCCATATTCAACCGTTTAACACGCTATAGCACCTTAAACGGTTAAATAAAAAATCAATCATTATAATTATAATTTCTGAATTTCTTAAGAAATTAAGAAATTAAATTTATTTAAAAATTAATAATTTTGAAAGGTATGTTATAATTGAATTATGAGTGCTAAAATGAAACAGATTTTATTAAAAAAACCAAAAGAAAATAAAATAGAGATTTTAAGAAAATACCAAGGATTGATAGATAGCAAAAAACTGCGGCTTCTTTTAGAACACATTAAAAAAACTAAGAAAGAATGGACAAAATAGTTGTTGACTCAAATGTTCTAATAAGATATCTTCTAAAAGATGAAACAGTCACTTATCATTTAGAGAATTTGATTAATAAAAATTTCTCAATATATGTGCCAGCAATTGTTTTTGCTGAAATGATGAGTTATCCAAAACTTACTGAAAGCGAAAGAATGACTATTAAATCTTTTGTTAATAATTTTTATTTTATTCCAATTGATTTCTCTATTGCTGAATTGGGAGGTTTTTTAAGATCTAAATATAAAATTAAACTACCAGATGCTCTTATTTCTGCTACTTCAATTTATTTAGATGCTGAACTTTTTACTTTTAATTTAAGAGATTTTAAGAAGATAAAAGAACTGAGATTATATAAATTTTAAAATTTACAGAAGGATACATCTACAACGCTATAGTATCTTAAAATATACCTTGATTTTTTGCTAATTTCCATATTCAACCGTTTAACACGCTATAGCACCTTAAACGGTTAAATAAAAAATCAATCATTATAATTATAATTTCTGAATTTTTTAAGAAATTAAGAATAGGGTTTTATAATAAATTTTCAATAAATTTTTTAAAAAATTTGTTATTTATTTCTATAATTAAATCAATGTTGAAAAATGAATTTTGGCGTGATAAAGATTATTCAAAAATTTTTCTATCCTTACATGAATTTATTAACTTCTTCCGTGTTTTTATTAAATATTGTTCTTATGGAGCTTTAACATTTATTGCTATATTTTTTGGTATTGTTAACCTGATAACTACGATTGCTTTGATTATTTCGAATGTTTTTCTAAAATCTTCTACTTTAAATTTCAATTTTTTAGATATATCTTTAATTTTTTTAACTTTTGTTTTTTATTTTATTAATTTAATTTTCTTTAAAAATAGACAGTATTTATTTTCAAAAGAAGAAATGAATAAAAAAGATATTTTCTTTCGCGAACTTTATTTTTTGGGCCTTCCACTAGGGTTCTTTTTTTCCTTTTTAATCTTCTTTTTTAAAAATTTTGGAAATCTAGAACCTTCTTTGCAAAATATTTTTAACAATTCTTTTTTTCTTGGTTGGTCAAATAAATTTATCACAGATATTTATCCATTGCTTTTTCTCAATATTCTCTTGTTGATAACTGTTAGTTTTATTTTGCTTTTGGAATTATATCTTACTTTAAAAATTTTGTTAGAGAAATTATCAAAAATTCAAAATAAAAACAAGAAGTTATTTTTCTCTTTTTTAACTATTTCTTCTTTTTTATTTTTCTTTTATTTATCATTTATTCAGCTAACAAATTAATTAATTATTTAATTTATCAAAGCTGGTTTTTAAAAATTACAAACTTCTTTTTAATCCCACCTCTTTATGGATTTTATAAACTTATGTTCTCTCCTCCTAAATTTAACAAACAATAAATTTGTTTTTAAACTTTACTTTTATTAAAATTTTTAAAAAATAAGAATCGGAAAGGAATGAGTTGGGCAGTAATTAAAAAAATTTTATTATTTTTTTCCATAGTTTTACTTATCACTTTATCAGCTGGAGGTTATTTTCTCTATCAAAAGGTAACAATTAATAAAAAAATTGAGCAAACTAAACAAGAGCTTCAACAAATAGAACAGGAAATAGAAAAAACAAAGAAATTCAATGAAGAAGAATATGCCGAAAAATTATCAAGAGCCTTAGATTTTGAATCATACTTTTCAACCTCAACCGACATCCAACTTGAAGGAGTAGAAATAATAAACAAAAGAGACAGAAAATTAGTCATCAATCATACTGAAGGTTATCAAATAGAAATACCTAAAGAGTTGATATTGAATAGGAGTAGAGACGCGAGTTCTTTAAATTTTGATTCCTTAAAAGCAATAAGTGTATATGCTCCTACTAGATATTGGACGGCAATTTTTATTTATATTTACTATCCTACTGATGAATATTGGAAAGACGAAATAGAAGAATATTATCAAGATCTAACTAAATCAACAACCCAAAAAATAGTAATCAACGGGGTCGAATTTATTAAAGTATTACTTCCTGAAGAAGATCCAGAAGATCCAGACGCATCCTATTTTTATAAAACTATAATTAATAACAAGTTATATATGATCTATATTGTTTCAGCAAAACTTTATGAAGATTATGTAAAAACCTTTAAATTTATAAACAAATGAGTAAAATAAGAGCAACAATATTGCTTTTATTTTTCTTATTTAGTTTAGTTTTAGCTTTAGAATGGAAAACTTTAATTAATGCTATAGATAAAGCTTATAAGTTATCAGGGCTAAATACGCCAACTGTTATTCTATCAATAATTGAAAGAGAAAGCAGTTTTGGAGAAAATTTGGGAGTAAATTTAGGATCTAAAGAAAAGAATATAAACAGATGTGTTAATATGTGTTTTTGGAGGAAAGAAACTCATAATATCGATGGTAGATTTTTAGTGGCTTGTTATAATAGAAAGAAACAAGAATATACAATTGACGAAAGACGAGATTGGTGTAATGAACAATACAAAACGTTAGAAAAAATAACTAAAAATTTAGGTTTAGATATTAATAAAGTCCCTATTGCTCCTGATTTCGGAATTGGATATACTCAATTTCAACCAACAACTTGGATATTATACCCTGAGCTTAAAAACAAAAATCCATGGAATTTAGAAGATTCACTTTATGCTGCTGCTTTAAAGTTAGTTAAAGATGGAGTCAATAAAAACGAAGAACAAGCAGTTTGTAGTTATAATTGCAACAAAGATGAACTTGAAAAATATAAAGATGCTAAGCAAGACTGGGAGCAAATACTTCAAGATACTATTTTTGTTTATGATTGTTCAAATAATGATTATTCTTGTGCTCTTTCGGTAATTAAAGATAGATTCCTTCAATGTACAGAAAATAATTGGTCAATTAGGAAAAAGAAAGAATGTCTTAAAACAGAAGTTGCTAAACAAAAAGAAATAAAATTAGCCAATCTTGAAAAACAGAAACAATTTATTGAATTAAATCTAGTAAGCTTAGGTTATGTTGAATCTACACCTCTTTACTTAGGACAAAATTATTTGCCACCTTCTAACTATAAACTAAAAGTTGTTTTAAAATCAAATAATCAAAATAATAACGCTAAAGATTTCCAAAACAATTCTTCTCAAACTTCCAAAGAAGAAATCTTATCTTTTAGCTATCAAGAAGAAAGGAAAAAACCAGAAGTTACTAAATCCTTAAATAAAAATTTAAACTTAAAATCAACACCAACTATAACAAATCAATTTTCAAAATCAACATCCACAGAAGAAAATAAAAAAGAATCCAATTTAAACCTTGAATCTTTATTATCTGAATTAAAAATTAATCAACGGCCAACTACTCCGATTAAAACTTCAGGCTCTGATATAAGAACAGCTAATAATCAACCTCAACAACCAAAAGATCCTTGTGAAAATTATAAAAACAAACAATATCCAAATATTTTAATTTCAGAAATTCAATATGAAACACCTTCAAGCACTCAAGATGAATATATTGAACTTTACAATCCAACAAATGAAGAAATTGACTTAACTTGCTGGAAATTAGAAAAATATTCTTCAAAAGACAATAATTCAACTTCAACTCCTAATCTTTATACTTTAATTCCTCAATCAAAATTTCAAGGTAAAATTAAACCTAATTCCTTCTTTTTAATCTCAGCTGAAGAATATAAAGATAAATACCAAGCAGACTTAACTTATGCTAAAAGCTATTCAATCTCTAAAAATAATACTATTGTTCTAAGAAAACCAAATGGAGAAATATCAGATTTAGTTGGCTATGGAGATGATAAAGAAAAAATTTATCAATATGAAGCAGAACCATTTATTATAACGCAGACTAACGCAGACAATAATAGGACAATTCAAAGAAAAAATTTACAAGATACTAATAATAACTCACAAGATTTTTGGCTAAGAAAAGCTAATCCTGAAAATTCTAATTCACCATCAAGAATACCAAGAGAGGACTTTATTGATCTTTCACAAGTAAAAATAGAAAATTTTAGAATTTCTATTGAAACATCAACAGAGATAAATAATTTAGTGATTTCTTTCAAAGAACCAAATTTAAATGTTTCTTCTACTAATTATTTTTATGAAATTAAATTAGAATCTTCATCATCTAGTTTTTCAACTTCAACACTTCAAGCTAATTTCAACAGTGAAGAAAGAAAACTTAATTTCCCCATTGAAAATTGTAATTTTCTATTAAGAATAAATTTTTATTTAAAAGACAGGGTTGATGAAGAAAATTATTTAGCTACTACTTCAGAAATTAATTTACAAGATTTAGGCTGCTCTCAAAACATTCTTGTTTCTTGCAATTTAATAGATCATTCCCTAGATAATCTTGAAAACGCTACTTCAGGAAAAGTATTTATTTCAGAAGTAATGGTGATTGAAGGGATTAATAATAATCAGGGAGAATTTATCGAGCTTTACAATCCTAATGATTATCCTGTTAATATTAGCGGTTGGTCATTGGTTAAAATAAATAAAAACGGCAATTTTTCGGAAAATAAACTTTTGGCTCCTACTAAAATTAAAGCGGTTATTCCTCCATTTTCATACTTTCTAATAGGCAATAAAGAAACTTGCAATTTAAATAGCAATTTTAGTTTTGATTATCTTTATCCGTCGTCAACTCTTTATGGTTTAACTTTTAATAATGGTTTAGCCCTTTTAAATGAAAAAAACGAAATTGTTGATTATCTTTGTTGGGGAGAAGTCGATAATTATCAAAACTGTTTGAATAATCCACCAGAAGGAAAAAGCATAGAAAGAAAAAAATTGGATCGGCAAGCCAATAATTTAGATATTGATTTAAACTCTTGGGGTAATGGTTATTTAGCTTTTGATGAAAACGGCAATTATCTTATTAAAGAAAGTTTTGAATATAGAGATCCTCAACCGGAAAATTCTTTAATTTTTAAACCTTTACCTAAAAATTTTTTAAATTTTAGAGGCTTTATTGTGAAGGAAGAAACTGATTATAAAATTTTTGATGAAAATAATAATTTAATTAAAAGCGGAAAAATAAATTATCATAATTTTAATCTTCGTTTTAATTTTATCTCTCCGGCTTTATATTTTTCTTCAACTACTATTAGCTTAAACCAACTTTCTTCTGATTACGAATCCTTAGGACCATTAGAAAAGTTTGCTTTTTATCCTCTTAAATCATACCAGGTTGATTTTGATATTTTTCTTCAAAATTTAGAAGGTTTACTTTTTTCATTAGAATTAACTAAAGAAATAGAAGGAGAAACAATTACTTTGGTTTCCTCAACGCCTCTCTCTTGGGAAAAGATAGATCCCGAGATGGAAATAAAAAATGTTAAAGCAGATGAAGGTGGTCGATTATTATCTACTACTAAAATACCTTTAAGAGAAATTGTTATTAATAAAAATCAAGCGGGACAGACTTTAAGTTTTAAAAATTTTGAGAGGGATTATCTTCCGCTTATATTTAGATTTATTTCCTCAAATGAAAATTTAGAAGAAGTAACTTTAAAATACAAAAAAGAAAATGAAACTGAATTTCAAGAATTGAAACTAAAAAAAGCAAATAGTCTGGGAGTAAAAACTATTTGTAATAATAAATATCTAGTTTATTATTATTTACCTGGTTGGGATAATCTTCCTCAATTTGAAGCAAATAAAAATTATTACTTTTTGCTTGAAAATAATGATTTGAGTTTCTTTGAGATTTGTCCAGAAAAAGATTATCTTTTTGAAATTTATGGAGGTGATGCTATTCGTCCTTCTTAGAGCTTTAAAAATTTAATAATAAAATTTTTAATAATAGAATATAAAGAAAAAATAAAAACAAAAACGCCAAAAAAAATTTTACCAATTGAATTTAAAATTTCATGAAGATTATTCATATTTTTGGATTATAATTGGATTAGGTTCATAAAAGCGACTTCCTAAAATAAATCCTAAACCAAAAGCTAAAAATGTTATTAAAACCAAGAAGACAAAAAGTTGAATTTTTTTATTAGCTTTTAAATTTTTAAAAAGTTCCATGGTTTATGAAAATAGAACTTTTACTCTTTTTTTAATTTTACTCAATTTAGCTTTAATTTCCTTAACTGCTCTTTTTTCTTTGGGAAAATTTGATTTATTTTTAAAACAACTTATTTTTTGGTTAATTGGCTTTTTATTATTTTTTTCCTTCAAAATAATCGACTATCGACTTATTTTCAACAAGTTTTATTTTTATCTTTTAATTATTTTAAGTTTTTTTCTTTTAATTTTGGTTTTATTTACGCCAGGAAAAATAAAAAGTTGGTTTCATTTGGGACCGATAAGCTTTCAACCAACTGAATTTGCTAAAATTTCTCTTTTTTTAATCTTAACTAGCTTCTTATCCTATTATGCGAAACACCTTAAAAAAATCTTTTATTTAGCTCTTTCCTTCTTTTTAGTTTTACCTTATCTTTTTTTAATCTATCTTCAACCAGATATGGGGATGGCTTTTCTTTATTTTCTTATTTGGTTTTTCGCTATAATTTTCTTTTTACCTCGAAAATTACTCTTCTTTCTTCTGATTGTTTTTTTAATTTTTGGTTTAGTCCTTTGGGTTTTTGTTTTAAAAGATTATCAAAAAAAGAGAATTACTTCTTTTCTATTTTCTTCTGGCGATCCTTTAAAAACTGATTATAATCTTCGGCAAATAAGAATCGCCCTAGCTAGTACTAATTTTTTTGGCAAAGGAGTTGGTTATTCTGATTTAGGAAAATTTGGACTTTTGCCTTCAGCTTCAACTGATTTTATTTTAACTTTTATCATTGAAGAACGTGGTTATTTTGGCTTTCTTATTTATAGTTTACTTATTTTCCTTCTAATTAACGAACTTTATCATCTTTATTTTTTTTCTAAGGAATATTTAGTTAAAAATTTTACTTATCTAGTTATTATTTATTTTTTAGTAAAATATTGCTTAACCTCTTTTATTAACTTTGGAGCTTTTCCTATTATTGGCTTACCTCCGGCTTTTATTTCTTATGGTGGCTCTCATTTAATTTTTGATCTTTGGCTTTTAGGAATTGTTAGTTCATTTGGAGAAAAATGAAAAAAGCAGTGTTTATCACCGGACCCACTTCTTCTGGAAAATCTGAGTTAGCTGTTTATTTAGCTAAAAAATTTAATGGTGAGGTAATTAATGCTGATTCAAGACAGGTTTATAAATTTTTAGATTGGGGTAGCGGAAAAATAACTAAAAAAGAAATAGGAAATGTTAAACATCATCTTCTTTCAATCGCTTCTCCAAAGAAAAATTTTTCTTTAGGCAGATGGCTAAAAGAAGCAAAGAGAATAGCTTTTAAATTAATTAAAAAAAAGAAATTACCTATATTTTGTGGAGGAACAATTTTATATCTCAAAGCTTTAAAAGAAGGTTGGCAGTTGCCCCAGGTTAAACCTAATTATAAATTAAGAAGGGAGCTAGAAAAATTATCGAATGAAGAGCTTATCGAGATGATTAAAAAAATAAATAAAAATGGCCTAATTAACCTTGATTTTAAAAATAAAAGAAGATTAATTAGAAGGCTTGAGATTCTTTTAGCCCAAAAGAAAATAGAGCCTCTTAAAAAAAATCCTGAATTTGACCTTTTAATCTTAGCTCCTTTATTACCAAAAGAGACTCTTTTTTTAAAAATAAAAGAAAGATTAATAAAAAGAGTTCCCAAAATAATAAAAGAAATTAAAAAATTAAGGAAAATTGGTTTGTCTTTAAAAAGAATTATCTCTTTTGGCTTGGAATATGAATGGTTTGGAAGATATGTTGCTGAAGAAATAGGTTTAGAGGAGGCTATTCAAAGGTGCTATCAGGAAACTTTAAGATTTGCTAAAAAACAAATAAGAGAGCTTCTAAAAATTAAAGAAGTTAATTGGGTTAGAAGCAAGGAGGAGGCAATAGTGTTAGTAAGCAATTGGTTATCCACATAAATTTAGTTGTTTTTAAAAAGGAAAAAATTAAAATTTAAAATAATGAAAGTTTTAATGATAGGGTGGGAGTTGCCACCTTTCAATAGTGGTGGGTTAGGCGTTGCTAGTTTCTTTTTGGCTAAAGAACTATCTAAAAAAATTAATTTAACTTTTGTTCTTCCTTATGATTTGCCTCTAAACAATCTTCCTTTTAAAGTTATTTTCGCTTCCAATAAAATTTCAAAAATAACTGGATATTATTCTCGTTTTCATTTAAGTGTTAATCGAGAAATTTTAGAATTAATTCTTAGTTATGGTCAAAGAATTTTAGAGGTTTATAAAGAAAAACCGGATATTGTTCATGGTCATGATTGGTTTTCTGGACCAGCTGTTATTTTTTTAAGCAATTATTTTAAAGTGCCCTCTTTAATTCATGTTCACTCAACGGAAATTGAAAGAACAGGTAATAATCCTAATCCGATTATTTATCAAATAGAAAAAGAATATTTTTCTCAAGCTGATTTTCTTTTGCCAGTTAGTGATTTAACTAAAGAAGTCTTAATTAATGTTTATAAAATACCTAAAGAAAAATTATTTGTTTTGCCGAATGGTTTTGATTGGAGTCAAAAAGAGTGTTTAGTTCCTAATTACTTAAATTATTTAAAAGCTAATGATTACAAAATTGTTCTTTTTGTAGGTCGATTAGTTCTTCAAAAGGGACCAGATTATCTTTTAAGAACACTACCTTATGTCAAAAAATTTTTTCCGAGGATAAAGTATGTCTTTGTTGGTTCAGGCGATATGTTTTCCGAGTTAGTTAAATTAACTTATGAGCTTAATTCTTGGGAAAATGTTTTGTTCACTAATTTTTTAAGAGAAAAAGAGCTTTGGGGCGTTTATTCTTTAGCTGACATTTTAGTTGTTCCTTCAGTAGCTGATCCTTTTGGCTTAGTTCCTTTAGAAGGAATAAATTTTTATTTACCAGTAATCACTTCTTATCAAACAGGAGTAGGCAATTATTTAAGTTTAATGATGAAATTTAATTTTTGGGATGTTAAAGAAATGGCTAATAAAATCGTAGGCATTTTAAGATATAATAAAATGAAGGAAGAGTATCGAAAAGCTATCCATTTAGAAGCTAAAAACAAATTTGATTGGCAAAAAACAGCCAACCAACTTCTTAATTTTTATCAATCAGTAATTAAAAGTAAATGCCTTCAATAATTTTTTATTTTAAAGTTCATCAGCCACAAAGATTGAAACATTATACCGTTTTTGATATCGGTGAGGATGATAATTATTTCGATGAAGAAAGAAATAAATATTATTTAGAAAGAGTTGTTAATAAATGTTATCTGCCAACTTTAGAAATTCTCTTAGAGCTAATCAAAAAAACAAATGGAAAGTTTAAATTTTCTTTAGGAATTACTGGAATTTTAATTGAAAGTTTAACTAAATACCATCCAGAAATTATTAAACTTCTTCAAGTTTTAGCTAAAACTGGCTCGGTTGAATTTATCGGAGAAAATTATTATCATTCTCTTTCTTGCCTTTATTCCTTAAATGAATTCAAAAATCAAGTTATTAAGCATAAAAAATTAGTAAAAAATTTATTTGATTTTGAACCGCAGATCTTTGCTAATACAGAATTAATTTATTTTGATGGTTTAGCTGAAATAGTCAAAGAATTAGGATTTAAAGGTATGTTAGCTGAAGGAGTACCTTGGATTTTAGGATGGCGCTCGCCTACTTTTCTTTATGAAGATCCTGGAAAAAATATAATTTTGCTTTTGAGGCATTTCAAACTTTCTGATGATATTAGTTTTCGTTTTTCTGCTCGCTGGTGGGAAGAATGGCCATTAACAGCTGATAAATTTGCTAGTTGGTTAGAGGCTTATAACGGTAATGGAGAAGTAATTAATTTATTTATGGATTTTGAAACTTTTGGTGAGCATCAATGGTCAGAAACTGGGATTTTTGAATTTTTAAAAGCATTGCCCTTTGAAGTTCTTAAAAGAAAAGATTTAGAATTTTCTTTGCCTAGTGAAGCAATTGAAAAATATCCAATTAGAGGTATCTATTCTTCCCCAAAACCAATTACCTGGGCAGATACGGAAAGAGATTTAACTGCTTGGTTAGGAAATGAAATGCAAAAAGAATGTTTAGAAATGCTTTTTTCTTTGGAGAAAGAAGTTCCTTTTAGTTTAAAAGAAATTTGGCGAAAACTTCAAACTGCTGATCATTTTTATTATATGTGCACTAAATGGTTTGCTGACGGAGATGTTCATAAATATTTTAGTCCTTATGAAACTCCTTTTGATGCTTATTTGAATTTTAGAAATGTTTTAGAAGATTTTAAATTAAGAATCAAACAATCAAATGTCAAAATATCTATTCGAAGTTAGCTGGGAAGTAGCTAATAAGGTTGGTGGGATATATACAGTTTTATCGAGTAAAGCTAAGTACATTAAAGAAAAATATGGTAATGATTATTTTTTAATTGGACCTTATTTGGGAGCGAAAACAGAAAATGAATTTCATTTTCTCCAACCACCTTCTTTATTTGGAGAAATAATTAGTTCTCTTCAAAGTAAAGGAGTAATGGTTTATTATGGAGAATGGTTAATTGAAGGTAGGCCACAAGTATTTTTGATTGATTTTCAAAAATATCTTTCTGAAGTCAATTACTTAAAATACGAACTTTGGGTTAAATTCGGAATCGATAGCCTTCGTACGGGTGATGACTATAATTATCCTTTAGCTTGGTCAAGAGCAGTTAGTGATTTTTTTGAAGAATTAACTAAAAGAGAGGAATTTAAAAATTCTTTAGTTCATTTTCATGAATGGCTTTCAGGTTTTGCTTTGCTTTTTTCTTTAAATTTTCCTTTAATTAAAATTTTTATGACTCATGCAACTGTTTTAGGAAGAAGTTTAGCTGAAAGCAATATTAACTTTTGGGAAAAACTAACAACTCTCGACCCTCTAAATTTAGCTTATCAATATCAAATTGAAGCAAAACATTTAGTTGAAAAAAATTCAGCTGAAAAAGCTGATTATTTTGTTACTGTCAGCTCAGTAGTTAAAGATGAGGCGGAAGCTTTTCTTAAAAGAAAGGTTGATTTTCTTCTTCCTAACGGATTTGATCTTTCTCGTTTTCCTACTTTTGAAGAAATCTCCAGTCAACATCGAAAAAATAAACAAGCCATTTTAGAGTTTCTTCTCTACTTTTTTTCTCCTTATTACAAATATAGTTGTCCAGTAAAAAATAGCTTTATTTTTTTTACGAGCGGAAGAAAAGAAATTAGAAATAAAGGCTTTGATGTTTTATTGAAAGCTTTAGGTTTACTTAATAAAAAACTCAAAAGCGAAAATTCTGAAAAAAACATTTTTTTCTTTATTTTTGTTCCTGATGAAATTAAAGACGTTAATCATGAAGTTTTAAATAATTTAATGGTTTATCGAGGTTTAGAAGAGTATTTAAATAATTTAAAAAATGAGATTGATGCGCGACTTCTCCATGCTGTTATTCATCAAAAATTTCAAGTTGAAACTGATGACCTCTTTTCTAAAGAAGAAATATTAGAAATTCAAAGAATTTTGAATCAGATAAAAAAGTCAGATAGGGCTCCTTTATCTACTCATCTTTTACCAGAAAATAATGATTTTGTTAGAATTTTAACTAATGAAGGATTGCTTAATCGAGAAGAGGATAAGGTTAAAGTAATTCTCTATCCAGTTTATCTTCATTCAGCTGATGGCTTTTTAAATTTAAATTATTATGATGCTATTAATGGTTGCCATTTGGGTGTTTTTCCTTCTTATTATGAACCTTGGGGTTACACTCCCTTAGAAACATTGGCAGCTGGAGTGATGGCAATTACTTCTGATTTAACTGGTTTTGCTAATTATCTTGAGGAAAAAAGATTGCTTAAAAGAGATTATCCTGGTTTATGGATTTTAAAAAGAAAGAATAGACGAGACGAAGAAGTTATTCAAGACTTAGCCGACTTAATGCTTCGGATTATTAAAATGGAAAGGATTGAAAGAATTCAAAATAAATACGAAGCCAGAGTTTTAGCTTCTCATTTTAATTGGGAGGAAATGATTAAAAATTATTTAGAACTTTATAATACTATTTTTAAAAAAAATAAATGAAGCTAAATTACTTAGAACTTAATTTTTCAGGAGAATCTTTAAGTGATAAGTTATTTTTGAAAAACAAAAATTTATGGTTAATTTTAAGTAAAGAAAAAAGCAGATTTTTTGGAGGTTTTTATTTTAAAAATCAGCCTTTTCGCTTTTTAGATTCTTTAGAAATTTCTTCTTTGCCAAAAGAAATAACCATTTTCTCTCCAACTGAAATCTTTTGGGAAACAGATAGAAATCAAATTTATCTTTCGCTCAAAGAAGAAAATTGTTTAGAAATAAAAGCTGCTAACCTTGAAGAAATTAGTCTTTCTTTTGATGCTAATTTTATTTTTAATGATAATCCTTTTTTAAGATTTATTAAAGAAGAAAAATTAAATTCCTCAACCTATCATTTTTTTTTCTATTTTGATAACCAACTTATAATGGAAATTCTTGTTGAATCTTTTGCTCCTTTAAATTTTCAGACTGGTTGGTTTAGAAATTTTTTAGATTTTGATTCTAAAAGAAATTCTTCTTTAAAAGAATGGTGGAGTTATGGTAAGTTAACTTCAAAAACTAATTGTCTAAAAATAAAAATCTTAGAAACAGCTTGCTTTTCTGGAGAAATCTTTAATCTAACTAATAATAAAATCTTTGATTTTATTTTAACTCGTCTTAATTCGTTAATTTTAAAAAATTATCTTCCCGCTGGCTTTCCTTGGTTTTTTGAAAATTGGTTTCGAGATGAACTTTTATCTCTTTATCTTTTAAAAGATTATCTCAAGGACAAAAAAAGCATTTTTTCTAATTATCTTTTTAATTTAGAAAACAAATGGCAATTTAATAAAGAAAATGGAATTTTAGCGGCTGATACTTTGCCATTAATAATTTTAAATATCGATGAAGAAGATTTAGCTTATTATTCAGTTGTTTTTAAAAAATATCTTCGTTTTTGGGAAGAAAACTTTTTAGATAAAAACGGTTTACTTAAATTACCAGCAAAGGCAACTTGGATGGATACTTTAGAAAAAAATGAATCTTTAGAAATTTATACTCTTTATTTAAAAGCCTTAAGAAAATTGGCCAAATTCGAAAAAATTTATAAAGAAAAAGCAGATTTTTATTTAAAGCTTCTTAAACAAAAAATTAAAGAAGAGTATGATGTAAATTTAATTTTAGTTTATTTTCTCCTTCCAGAAGTTTTCTCTAAAAAAGAATGGTTAAAGATATTTGATAGATTTTTAGTTGATTATTATTTGCCTTGGGGAGGAGTTGCTACCCAAAAAATTAATTCTGATAAATTTATAAGCCAACACACTGGCGAAAATCCTTTAAGTTACCATTCTGGCGATTCTTGGTATTATTTAAATAATCTCTTAGCTTTAATTTTAAAAGATTTAAATGAAAAAAAATACAAATTTACTATTCAAAAAATAATTGAAGCTTCTTTAACTGACCTTTTGAAAGATGGAGTTTTGGGTTTTTCAAGTGAATTGAGTTCAGCTAAAGAAAGAAAAAGCGAAGGTTCTTTAATTCAAACTTGGTCAATGTCTTCTCTTTTACTTTTACTTTCCTCTTTCCAAAATCCTGATATCTTCTTCAAATCTTTGAGCGATTGACATAACATCATCTCCATAAAATCTTAAAGAAGGATTATCCCAGTTAGAACCAGCAAAATACATCATTGCTGCTTTCCATTCAGCTTGATAAGTTCCAATATCAGCTCCTAAATCTTTTAAATAAAGACCGGCAGCTATAAAAGAATCAAGAATATTCCAAGGTGAAGGCGGATTGTTACCTGTTATTTTAGCTATTCTTTCTTTGTATTTAAGCCAAGTAGAGGGCATAAATTGAGCTGGTCCCATTGCTCCACCCCAACCATACCATGGCTTACAAGAAACTGGCATTTTATTAGGATCTAAACCTAATTCACTTACTAATTGTTCAAAAATTGGCCTTTCTGAAGGTTTCATAGCATCTTTATAATGACAGGTACCTACATTTTGCCCTATTTTGGTTTCATAATGAAGGATAGCTAAAAGAAAAGCTGGTCTAACTCCAGTATATTTTTCAACTAATTTAGCATATTCATAAGCTTCTCCAAAAGTAATTGGACCAGCTCCACCAGCTAATTTATAAATTTCTTGTCTAATTTGAGCAGCAGTTCTTTCTGATTCTTGGAGTTTTTTATTATACTCTCTTTCAAGTTTTTGTGCCTGAGCTAAAAGTTGATTTTTTTCTGCTTTTAATTCTTGAAGTTCTTGATATTTAATTTTAGCTAAAGTTAAAAGATTGTTTTGAACCTTCAATTCTTCTTCCAGTTTAGATTTTTGTTTATTTAGGGTTTCATTAAGTTCTTTTAAGTTATCAATCTCGTTACTTATATTTTCTTGAACTTTAGCTAAATAATAAAAACGACTGAAATAATCAGAAAGTTTAGCTTCAGCTAAAAAAACTTCAATTACATTTCTTTGTCTAAGTTGATAATAAAACCTAATTAAGACTACTAAATATTCTTTTGATTTTTGAATTTTTTCTTCAGTTAAGGTGATTGATTTTTTAGTTTGAGCTATTTTTCTATTTAAATTTTCAATTTGAATATTAATAGCTTTAATTTCTAATTCAGTTTTTTTAATTTGAGAATTAACTAAATTTATTTCTTGCTGAATACTTCTTTTTTGGCTTCTAATTTTATTAATCTCAGCCTTATATTTTTCAATTTCTTTCAAAACTTCTTGAAGTTGAGCCTCAAGTGATTGTTTTTTAGCCTCAAGCTCTGGTGGTAATTTTTTAGTATTAGTCACTTGGGTAAAGGAGTTAGGAGCCGAAGCAAAATTAAGAGCTAAAAGAAAAATTAAAACTAGAAAGTATCTCCAAAAATTGGAAAAGGAAACTTTTAAGAAATTTTTCTTTTTAATTGGAAAAAAATCGATACTTTTAGGTTTAATATCTTCGATTTTTTTCATTGAAAGTTAAAAATTAAGCTTGAGGAGTTGATGTTGTTTCTTGGCTTTCTTCTTCAACTTGAGCTTCGGCAATTAAAGTAACTACCGGATTTTCTGGACTAATTAAAACCTTAACATCAGGAGGAATATTTAAATCTTTAACATAAATAGAATCACCGATTTTTTCAAGCTTAGTCAAATCAACATAAATAGCTTCGGGTATTTTTGTTGGCAAACATTCTATCTCTAATTCCTCAAGATTAATACTTAAAACACCACCAGCTTTAATTCCTGGTGCTTCGCCAACAAATTCTAAAGGAACTCGAGTAGTAATTTTTTCTTCTAAAGAAGGAACGAAAATATCAAAATGAATAATTTCATCATTAAGAGGATGGAATTGAACTTCTTGTAAAATACCTAAGTATTTTTTATTTTCTAAGGAAAACTCAAATAAACCAGATTCATATCTTTTATAAAAATCTTCAAAAGCTTTTTTTTCAATTAAAACTGGAAGTGAACCAATTTCTGGTCCATAAACAATTCCTGGCACAAAACCTTCTTTTCGATAACTATCAGCCTTTTTATTTAAATCTCTATTTTTTAAATTTAAATTTAAATTTAACATTTGCCCCCGGCAGGATTCGAACCTGCAACCACCGGCTTAAAAGGCCGTTGCTCTACCAATTGAGCTACGGGGGCTAAACCCTGCCTTTCGGCAGGGCGGAGTGGAGCCGTCAAAATTAACTTCAACGAGCCCCAGTAAGTTAATTATAAAACTTTTAGAAGACTATTTCAAGCTAAAAAAGTTTATCAGCTACTTTTGAAGCAGCATAAGAAAATGGTTTAGTCTTAACCTCAAAACCGTAACTTTTAATTAAATTAATAATTTCTCTAACGGTTGAATTGCTTTTACCATTAGTCCCTAAATCTAAATGAAGTTCAAATTCAAAAAGAAGATTTTTTTTATTTAATTCATACAAAAGTTCTTTACTAATATTTAAAGAAAGAATAGCTTCCTGCCAAAGTCTATCATAAAGAGCTAAAGGTTTATTAATAATATTTTTTTTCCAGAAAAATCTACCGCCTCTACCAATTCGATGAAGAGCAATTACTGAAATAAATTCAACTTTTTTTTCATAGTTTTCAGAATCTGTTCCAACCATTACTTTATAATAAAAATCATCATCTGCTAAAATAAAGCTTTCTATTTCTTTCAAAAGTTCTTCTTTATGAAGATAAAGTCCATTAGCTAGTCTAAAACCCTCAAGCATTAATATTATTATAACAATTTTGTTTTTTAATTTTTTTGTTTTAAAATTTAGGATTAATTGGAAGAGGTCGAATTTAAAAAAAATTAATTTATGAAGAAAGGCTTTACTTTAATTGAGCTTTTAATTGTTTTAGCTTTAATTTCCATTTTAGCAGGAATTCTAATTGTCGTTATTAAACCTCAAGAAATTTTTGTTAGAGCAAGAGACTCTCAAAGAAAAGGTAATTTAGCAAGTGTTGCTCGAGCAATCGATACTTATGTTGCTGATTTATCCCAATCTGGATCAGCAATAAATTGGTGTCCAGGAAATACAATTTCTTGGTCATATACAGGAACATATCCACCAGCTAGTTGGCCAGGTGTTCCTGCTGGTTATACAGCTACTGGAACTAATTCAACAGCTGTCAATGGAACTGGTTGGGTAAGATATATAACTTTTGCCTCATCAAGTTTAGTTAATCTTTCTACTCTTCCTTTAGACCCTCTAAATCAAACGGTTGGAGGAGTAGGTTATTTTTATGCTTTTGTCTGTACTTCTAATATTGGTGAATATGAACTTAATGCTAAATTGGAAAAAGATACAGCTTCAATGCAAAATGATGGTGGAAACCAAAATACTGGTCCTACTCTTCTTTATGAAGTTGGGTCAAATCTTAATTTATACTAATTTTCAAGTTTAAAAGATTCGAGCGGATAACCATTTAGAAATTCTTTTGAAGTCATTTTTTTTCTGTCTTGAAGCTGAAGTTCATGAATAACTATAAAACAATCTTTTATTCTTAAACCTAATTCATTTTTATATCTAAAAAACTCACCGATTTTTAATTTCTTTGTTTTTTCGTCTAGTTCATTTTCATTAATTTTAGAAATTGAAAAAATTTTTAAGAGTTTCTTATTGCCTTTATGGTTAATATAAATATAAGTCCCTGGTTCTGGATTTAAGGCTCTAATTTTTCTTTGCCAGGTTTCATAGTCTTCTTCTATTTTAAGCCTTCCATCTTCAAAGCTTATTTTTCGAGTATAAGTAGCCTGAGTTTCATCTTGAGGCAAAGGAACTATTTTTCCTTCTAAATAATCATCAATAACTTCTCTTAATTTAAAACCGCCTAATTTTCCCAAAGTTTGTTGAAGTTCTAAATAAGCTTCGTTTCCCTTAAGAAAAATAGATTCAACGGCAACAATTGGACCATGATCAATTAATTCATCAATAATAAAAATAGTTATTCCAGTTTCTTTATCTCCGTTTAAAATTGTTTCTCTTATCGGATTAGGACCTCGATATTTAGGCAAAAGAGATGGATGGATATTTAAAATACCCTTAGGAAAAATATTAATAATAGATTGAGGAATTATTTTTCCGAAGCCAGCGATTACACCTACTAAGGGTTTAATTAAATTCAATTCTTTTTCGATTTCCCGCCAATTTTTAACTTCTAAAACAGGAATTTTTTCCTTTAAAGCAAATAAATAAACTTCATTAGGTTGAAGTTTCAGCCCCCTACCCTTTTTCTTAGCTGGTAAAGTTAAAATAAGAGAAATTTTATATGTCTTCAAAAATTCTTTTAAAACATAAATCCCAAATTCTGAAGAACTAAAAAAAACTAAAGGTAAGAATTTTTTCATTTATTTAAAGCTTCTTGTTTATCAATTTCTTCAATTTTATATAATTTTTCTGCTTTTTCAGCAAATAAAATACCATTAAGATGATCAATTTCATGTTGAATAATTTGAGCTAAAAATCCTTGAGCTTTAATTTTTTTCTTTTTGCCAAAAAGATCTAAATATTCAACTTCAACCTTAGGGTATCTTTTTATTTTCCCCCAGATATTAGGCAAAGAAAGGCAGCCTTCTTCTAATAAAACCTTTTCTCCTTCAAATTTTAAAATTTTGGGATTAATAAAAGTTAAGATTTTGTTTCCACTTTCAGCAATAAAAATTGAAATATCAAGACCTATTTGATTAGCTGCTAGGCCAACTCCATTATTTCTTTTCATTATTTTCTTCATTTCATTAACAATTTTTCTAATGTCTTTATCAACTTTCTTTACATCCTTTGTTTTTTGTTTTAAAATATCATTGGGATAAGTAATTAAATCAAACATCTAAAAATGCAAAAATTAGTTTTCGACATTGAAACCTTAGCTCCTGATTTTAAAGACTTACCGCCCAATCTTCAGGATCATCTTCTAGAGAAATTTTCTCAGGAATTTGAAAGAAAATCAAGGGAAGAATTAATTAAATTGATTGATGAAAAGCTATCCCTTTATCCTCAATTTGGCGAGATAATTGCTATTAGTTTTTATAACCCAGAAACTAAAAGAGGAGCAGTTTATTTTAAATGGGAGGAAGAAATTGAAGATTGGACGGAAAATTTGATAGATTTTAAAAGATTTCCAACAGAAGAAGAACTCTTAAAAAAATTTTGGGAAATTGTTCCTAATTATCAAGAAATTATTACTTTTAACGGCAATCGCTTTGATATTCCTTTTTTACTTTATCGTTCATTAAAATATAAAATTAGACCAACTTATGCTCTCTTGGACCGTGATTATCATATTGATCTTTTTGAAAAACTAAGTTTTAATCAACGAATTAAACATTTAAGTTTAAAATTAACTGCTCTTTCCTTAGGCTTTGAAGATCCGAAAGAAATCTATGATGGTCGAAATGTTAAAGAATTAGTTAAAACAAAAGATTATCGAGCTTTAACTAGTTATGCTTTAAAAGATGTTTTAGTAACAGCTCAAATTTATGAATTATGGTCTAATTATTTACGTTATCTTTAAAAATGACAATTAATGATTTGGAAAAATTTAAAAAAGAACATGGTTATATTATTGACAATGTCTGGTATCCTCGGGTAACTAAAATTTGTGAAATTAAAAGCAAACCAGCTCTTTACTATTTTTATGCTGAAGCACCTAATTTTAAAGAAGCTACTAATAGAAAACAAAAAGCAGCTGATGAAGGAAAAATTGTTCATGAAATTATCGAAAGTTTTATTCAACGAAGACAAATAGTTGTTCCTCCAGAATATCTTGGTATAAAACAAGCTTTTGAAGATTTTTTAAAAAATCATTCTTTTTTTTCTAGACAAGAATGGTTAGAGAAAAAAATTATCCATCCCCTTCATCGCTATGCTGGAACTTTTGATGTTCTTGGTGAGTTAGATAATAATTTTGCTTTAATTGATATCAAAACTTCTCAAGCTATTTATGAAGATTATCGACTTCAAACTTCAGCTTATTTAATGGCTTTAAATGAAGAGGGTTTCTTTAGAGATGAGAAAGGAAGAAAGATTCCTCTTTTGAAACCAATTGAAAAAAGATATATCCTGAGAATAAATCAGAAAAGAATTTGCGAAAAATGTGGGGCGGTTATGAAAATTAGAAAAATGGGAACAAAAATTGAAGGTGGAGACGCTTTTTGTGACCATAAATTTGGAGAGCTTTTAGGAGAATGGGAATTAAAAGAATTTAATAATCCAGAGGAGGATTTTAAAGCTTTTTTAGGTTGTAAAACTTTATGGGAATGGGAATATCGAGATTATCTTAAAGAAATTGGTTATCTCTAAAATTTAGAGGCACGGGCCGGATTCGAACCGGCGTCAAGCGGTTTTGCAGACCGCTGCGTAACCACTCCGCCACCGTGCCGCTAAATTAATTATAGCAAAAATTAAGATTGATTTTCATTTGAGGGAAGATTTCTTTTTTCTTTTATTTTTTCAATTTTTTTAGATGCCCAAGACTCTAATTTTAAAGCTTCAATTTTTATTCTCCTCAAAATTTTTTCTAAAAAATTAAAAACAATCAATTGGGAAAAATTTTTAGCCGGTGTAAAAATATTTTTTGCAAAATTTAATTTAAAAAATCTAAATTTATTTTGAATTTTAAGCCAGTGAGCATAATCACTTCTTTCTAGTTTTACTTTTTTTGTCTGCCAAGCCAAATAAACAATTGTTACGAAAAGGAAGAAAAAGCTTAAAAAAATAAAAAATAAATTACTCATCGAGAGCAAAGCGAATAAATCTACCTACTTCTATTTTTTCTCCAAAACGATTAACATACTCATTAATTAAATCTTTTACTTTTAAATTTTCATTCCGAAAATAGGGTTGCTCTAAAAGACAAACTTCATTTAACCATTTCTCTAATTTTCCTTTAAATACCTCTTCCTGAACTTCTTGAGGTTTATTCTCTAGACCAACTAAAAATTCTTTTCTTTTTTCTTCAAGAATTTCTTGAGGAATTTTTTCTAGAGAAGCATAAAGAGGTTTAAGGGCGGCTACTTGAATAGCTAATTCATAAGCTAAATTTTTAAAATCTTGATTTTGAGCAACAAAATCTGTTTCACATTTTAATTCAATCAGCGAACCTATTTTCCCATTAAAATGAACATAGGCAGCAATTACCCCTTGACTAGTTTTTACTTCTTTCTTTTTTTCAAGTAAAGTTTCTCCTTTTTTTCTTAAATATTCTTCGGCTTTGGTTAGATCAAAATCAGAATTTTGTAAAGCTTCGAGACATTTTCCTATGGGAGCTCCGGTTTTTTCCTTCAAAATTTTTATTTTTTCTAAAATAACTGGATCCATTTTTTAGGAAACTTGGAGAAGCGACCTAATTTTTTCTTCTAAATAATTAATAATAAAAGCTATACTTTTAGGAGCCTTATCATTTCCAGGAATAACATAATCTACTCCAGAAATATCATTATCAGAACCAGCTAAAGCAAAAATAGGAATTTTAAGTTTTAAAGCTTCTCTTTTAGCTGTTTGATGGGAAGGATAAGCTAAATTAACAATAAAAAGAGCATCTGGAAGTTTTTCTAAATTAATCACTCCGGAATAAATATTTTTAAGTTTATTTAATTCTCTCTCTAATTTTGCTCTTTCTTTAGGTGGATATTCTTCTAATTCTTTGGTTTCTTCCTTTTTGGCAAGGTCTCGAAAATAGGCTAATCTTGAAAGAGAAGTTGAAAAATTAGTCAAAAAACCTCCTACCCATTTATAAGTCATATAAGGTTGATTAAAGGTTAAAGCAAATTGAGTTAAAGAAGATGAGGCTGCTGGTGTAACTCCAACAAAAAGAATTTTTTTATCTGCTTTTAAAAAATCAGCTAAGGCATAAGCTACTTCATTCATTTTTTGCCAAGTCAAATTAAGATTAAAAATTTCAATATTATGTAAACTTTTAATCAAAAAGGGTTTCATCGATGGATGAGTATATCTTTTAGCTCTTCCATAATGAACTCCAGCTTTTTGCATTTCTTCAAAAACCATCTCGTTTTCAATTTTTGATTTAATTGGTGTTTGAACCATATTTTTATTTTAACTTAATTTTTGCTATAATTAAAAATAATGAAAAAGAATATTCACCCAACATATTTTTTGACAAAAGTTAAATGTGCTTGCGGAGCTGAATATGAAGTTTACGGAACTAAAAAGGAAATTTTTGTTGAAGTTTGTCGCAATTGTTCTCCTCTTTTTACTGGCACCGAAGAAGCTAAAGTAGTTATTGGTAGAGTGGAAAGATTTAGAAAACGCTACTCAAAAAATAAAAAAGAGGAGTAAATTAATTATAAACTAAAGTTTATCAATTTTAAAATGTCTGAAAATAATTTTCAATCTATTTATTTTGAAATCAGAGCTGGGGTTGGCGGAGAAGAAGCTGCTTTGTTTGCTCGCGATTTATGGAGGATGTATTCTAAATTTTTTGAAAAAAGGGGCTGGAATTATCGAATTTTAGATATAAGTGAAAGTGATTTGGGAGGAATTAAAACTTTAATAGCTGAGGTTTCTGGACCTCAAGTTTATGAGCTTTTAAAACAAGAAGCTGGAGTCCATCGAGTTCAGCGAATACCTGTTACTGAAAAAAGCGGCAGAATTCATACTTCAACAGCTTCGGTTGCTATTTTGCCTAAATTGTCTTTACCTCAAATTCAAATAAAAGAAAGCGATTTAGAAATAGAGTTTTATCGAGCAAGTGGCCCTGGTGGTCAAAATGTTAATAAAGTAGAAACAGCTGTTAGAATTAGACATAAACCAACAGGGATTGTGGTTGCTTGTCAAAGCGAAAGAAGTCAGCAAAGAAATCGAGAATTAGCTTTAGAAATTTTAAAAAATAAAATTTGGCAAATGGAGCAAGAAAAAATTTATGGTTCTTTAACTGAAGCTAGAAAAAAACAAATTGGCAGTCAAGAAAGATCAGAAAAAATTAGAACCTACAATTTTCCTCAAAATAGAGTTACCGATCATCGATTAAACAAAAGTTGGTATGATTTAGAAGAAATTATGGAGGGTAAATTAGATAAAATTATTGAAGCTTTTCAAAAACAAAATAGCTAAACTTTAATTTTTTTAAATAATGGGAATAAATCTTTTATTTTCAACCAATTAATCTCTTCGGAATTAAAAACATATTTATCTTTACCAACTTCATAAGTTATTTCAGGCAAACTTAGTTTTTCTCGAAGAAGTTTGGTAAAATTGGGCAAAAAGGGATTTAAAAGATAGGTTAAGTTAATTATTAAAAGAAGAGAATTAAAGATTGTTCTTTCAGCTTCGCTTTTTTCTTTTTTCCAAGGTTCATTTTTTTCTAAATATCTATTCCCTTCTCTAATAAGCTCTAAAATTAAGTTAAAAGATTTTACTTCTTCGCCCTTAAACATAATTCTTTTAATTTCCTCATAGGTAGCTTCAATTTTTTGGATAATTTCATTATCAAAATTTTTATTCTCTATTTTTTCTTGAAGTTTATCTTTAAAAAAAACTAAAGTCCTTTGAATAAAATTACCCAAATTATCGTTAAGCTCACCATTAATTTTTTCTTCAAATTCCTTCCATTTAAAATCAGCATCTTTATTTTCGGGCAAAATTGAATTTAAGTAAAATCTAACATAATCAGCACCATAATTTTTACCAATTTCTAGTGAATCAATAATAACTCCTCGGCTTTTAGAAAATTTTTTTCCTTCTAAGAAGAGAAAATTATTTACCCAAGGGAAAAATGGCAAATTAAGATTTAATTTTTGGCCTAGAAGTTGTCCAGGCCAAAAAATAGTGTGAAAAGTTAGGTTATCTTTACCCATAAAATAATAATGAAGACAATTTTCATCTTGCCAAAATTCCTGCCAATAACGATTATTTTTTTCAGCCCATTCAATTGTAGCTGAAAAATAACCAATAACAGCTTCAAACCAAACATAAAATCTTTTATGTTCGAAGCTATCTAATTTTAGATTTTCAGGAATTTCTTTTTCAGGAATTTCAACACCCCAATCTAAATCTCGAGTTATAGGACGAGGTTTTAAACCCTCTTTTAACCAAGAAAGAGTTTCTTCATAAACCCAACTTCGCCAATTATTTTGATGTTCTTTAACATAAGATTCAATTAGTGGCTGAAGTTTAGCGTAATCTAAAAAGTAGTGTTCTGTTTCTTTTAAAATAACTGGTTTCTTAGAAAGCTTGCTTAAAGGATTTTTTAGTTCTCCTGGCTCTAAAACTCGACCGCAATTTTCACATTGATCACCCCTTTGCCCCTCGGCTCCACAAAAAGAACAAATACCTTCAACATATCTATCAGGTAAAAAGCGATTTTCTTCCGGAGAAAAATATTGTAAGGTTTTTTGTTTAAAAATATAACCATTGTTTAGAAGCCTTAAAAAAAATTCTTGGGTTATTTTTTTATGATTAGAAGTAGTAGTTGAAGTAAAAAGATCAAAAGTTAAATCATAAAATTTAATAAGCTGATGGATTTTAGGAGTGTATTCTTTCACTATGTCTTCTGGTTTAACCCCTTTTTTATCAGCTTCAACTGTAATTGGCGTGCCATGACAATCAGTTCCAGAAACCATTAAAGTTTCATAACCATTAAGTCGACAAAAACGAGAAAAAATATCCGCTGGGAAAAGATAACCAGCTAAATGGCCGATGTGTAAATCTCCATTAACATAAGGCCAGGCAGCCCCGATAAAAATTTTTTTCATAACAATTATTTTAATCTAAAATTCGAGTTATGTCAGCTCCTAAATTTTTTAATCTTTCTTCTATTTTTTCATAACCTCGATCAATTTTTTCTGCTTCATGAATAATTGTCTCTCCTTGAGCAACTAAACCAGCGATTACTAAACTAATACCAGCCCTAATATCTAAAGACTTAACTTCTTTTCCTTGAAGGGGTGTTGGGCCAATAATAATAGCTCGGTGAGGATCAAGAAGTTCAGTGCTAGCTCCCATTAAGTTAAGTTCGTTTAAATAAGAAAAACGGTTTTCATACATCCAATCGTGAATTAAGGTCACTCCTTCAGCTTGAGTTGCTAAAACTCCAAATGGTGGTTGGGCATCAGTTGGAAATTTAGGAAAATAACCTATCTGGATTTTTGTACCTCGGAGTTTTGCTGGTTTAATAATAAGAGAATTTCCTTTAATGACAAAATTAACATTCATTTCTTTAGCAGTTAAAAAAACAGAATCTAAATCAGTTAAAGGCACATTTTCAATGATAATTTTACTCTTAGTTGCTGCTCCTAAGGCTAAAAAGGTGGCTGCCTCAATATAATCATTGGGAACTTCGAAAACAATTTCTTTTTTTAAATTTTTTGATTTTTCTATTTTAACAAAATGAGTTCCGATGCCTTTAACTCTATAACCTAATTTTTGAATAAATTTTTCTAAGCTTTGAACATGAGGCTCCAAAGCTAAAAGCTTGAGCTGAATTGGTTTGTCTGCTACTAAAGCTGAAGCCATTAAAGCAACTTCGCTAGCAGTCACACTTACTTCTTTTAAAATAACTTCGGTTGATTTTAATTTTTTAAATTCGCCTTCAATTATTCCGTTTTTAATTTCAATTTCAGCTCCTAAAGTTTTTAAAGCTTCAAGATGAGTTGTTATTGGTCGGGCTCCAATTATATCTCCTCCAGGAAGCGACATCTTAATTTTTTTAAATTTAAAAAGAATAGGACCTAAAAACAAAATTGAAGCTCGAAGTTTAGAAATTAAAGGATTAACTAAATCAACATAATTAACATTTTTGGTATCAATAATTACCATTGAATCGTCTCTTTCGATTTCAGCTCCCATTAATTTTAAAATTTCCAGCATTACTTCAACATCACTAATTTGAGGTACATTTTTTAAAATTGTTCTACCGGAAATTAAAAGAGAAGCACAAATAAGTGGAAGAACAGCGTTTTTTGAACCAGCCACCCTTATTTTTCCTTCTAACCTTTTTCCTCCTTTGATGATTAACTTAGTCATTTTGGTTTATTTTAAATTTTCAAAAATAAATATAAAATAAAAGCTATTAAAATTCCCAAAAAATTGACAATCCAAAAACGAACAACTATTTGGGGTTCCTTTAAGCCTAAAGCTTTAAAATGATGATGAATAGGAGTTGAGAGAAAAATTTTTCTTTTAAAAAGTTTTTTAGAAATTAATTGAAGGATGACTGAACCAGAATCAATTACTAAAATTAAACCAATAAATGGTAAAAGAAGATAAGTTCCAGTTAAAAAAGAAATTACGGCTAAAGAGCTGCCTACAGAAAAAGAACCGTTATTGCCATCAAAAAAAAGAGCTGGATAGAAATTAAACCAAAGATAAACTAAAAGAGAGCCAAGGAGTGTTCCTAAAAAAGAAGCTAAATTGTATTTTTCCTCCTTTAAAGAAACAAAGAGAAAGAAAATTATCATTAAAATAGCAATTCCAGCAAACAACCCATCAAGACCATCAACTTCATTGAAAGAAAAAGTAGTTGCTAAATAAATAAAAAGTAAAAGGAAAAAAAGCGGTAAGGTTCCAAGATAGATTTTTAAATCGACTATTTCTAGAAAACGATAATTAAGTTTGGCAATAAACCACCAAGCAAAAAAAATTCCCACGGCTAAATAAACAATTATTTTTTCCTTAATTCCAAATTTTAATTCTCGATTTAATCTACCTAAAATGTCATCAATCAAGCCTAAAAAACCACCAAGAAAAAGAGCAAAAAGAGGTAAATAGGTTTCTCTTCTTTCTAAATAATTTAGGTAAGAAAAAAAACTTCCGAAAACTAAACCTAAAAAGTAAAAAAGAAAAGCTAAAATAATTGGTGGTAACCAGATAATTATTCCGCCCATAGTTGGAACATTTTCTTTTTCTTTTAATGTTTGGGAAGCTATTGGAGCTCTTTGAACTCTTTCGGGATCAGCATAACGATCGCCCAATCTAAATTTAGCTGCTAATTTTAAATAAGGAGGAACTAAAAGAAAAGCTAAAAGAGCACTAAAAAGAGCATTTAGAATTACTTTAATCAATTGAAAAGAAGTCTCATAAGTCATAATTGTAATATTGGGCTAAAGCTTTAATGATAATTTCGGCATCTTGAAATCTATCACTAGATTTTAAAATAACAACTGAAATAAATGGAGAGTTAGGAAATTTTAAAAGTAAAGCGAAGTTTTCTCCAATTTGAGGTAGATAACCTGTTTTTGCCCCAACAATAAGACGATTATATTTTCTAAAAATAAGATTGGTTGTCCAAAATCTTTTGCCATTAAGATCAAGGTATTCCTTTTGAGTTAAAGAAAAAACTTCCGGATGTCTTGAATAAATCTTAAACATAATATCAGCAAATTCTTCGGGGGTAGAAATATTTTTTTCGTCTATTCCTGTTGGTTCAAAAATTTTAGTTTCTCTAAATCCCCAAAGACTTAAAAGTTGATTAAGTTCGGAAGTAAATTTTTCCAGCCCGTAGGTTTTAGCTATTAAATAAATAGCTTCGTTATTAGAAGCAATTAAGCCAGCACTTAAAAGCTCTAATAAATTTGCTTTTTCACCAACAGAAAATCTAGCCGAAGTTAATTGATTTCTAAAGGTAAATTCGTCAAAACTAAAAGTAGTTTGAGGAGAAAATTTTTCTAAAGCTAAATAAGCTGACAAAAGTTTAGTTAAGGAAGCTAAAGAAAAGGTTTTTTGAGAATTTTTTTCATATAATATTTTTCCTTCAAATTCTTTAACTATTATCCCTTCAGCTGTTAGTTTGTTTTCATTTAATTGAAGAAAATTTGGTTTTTCTTCTCTTTTAAAATTTTCCAACCTGAAAATAGCTAAGGGTTGATTTAAGGAAGCAGAAGGAGTTTTATTACAAAAAAAATTCTGCCATAAATCATTAAAGAGAAACAAAAAGAAAAATGAGGTCATAGCCTTTCTTAAAAAAGATTTTAATTAACTTTTAATTCCTTAGGATCGAGGAGTGTTAACCTTGATTGAAACAGCTGCTCCTACTGAAGCGCCAATAACTCTTCCTATTTTTCTAACAGCATTAATCGTTGATCCTTTTCTACCAATAATCATAGCTAAAACTTCTCGAGGACCTGTAATTTCAACTAAAACACCTCTTTCATCAACCCGACTATTGAACATCAATTGATTAACTTTTGAAGAATCGACCCAAAGAGAAAAGAGGGTGCGGAGTTTTTCTTCGATAGCTTTTATTTTATCAGCCATTTTCTCTACCTGCTTTAATTCAGCAGGACTGGAATTAATTAATGACCTTCATAGCCGACGGCGGGATTCGAACCCGCGACCCCCGCATTACCAGAGCGGTGCTCTACCTCTGAGCTACGCCGGCAGTTTCTTTCTTTTATTATTATAAACTAAAAAATTAAAATTTATGAGCTTTTAAAACCTCAATTAGTAATTTAGTTTCCTCTTCTTTATTTTTTAAAATTTTTTGCCATAAATCCTTACAACGCTGACAGCGGGTAGCATCTTTTAAATAAAATTTTCTAATTCGATAAATGCTTCGTCTATTTTGAACTATTTGGCTAAAAAGATTATAAAGATGATTATCCATTAGAAAAATTTTAATTAATTCGACCTAATTAATATTTTAAACCTTTTCTAAAAATTTTTTAAGCTCTTCTTCCCTTTTCTTAATTTTTTCATCTTCGCCTCGACGAGCAAATTCATAGTCTCGCCAATCAATAATTAGATATTTAGAAATTAGTGGATAAATTTTTTCAATTAATCTAACTTTTTGATGTTCGATTTTTCGATAATCAGGATGCCCTTGGCTAGTTGTTCTTAATTCTGTTTCCCAAAAAAATTCTCTTAAATTTTGAAACTGTAAAAATCTTATTTTGTGAAGAAAAAGAACTGAATATTGGGCTACCCAAAGATTGATTTTTTTTATTTTTTGATAAAATTTTTCGATTTGAGAAATCAAATTTAAAATCTCTTCTTTTATTCCTAACTCTTCAAAAACAAGTGGTAAATCAAATCCCTCTTCAACAGTAAAAAATTGATTAATTAAAGTTTGCATTCGATGTCGCTGAAGGTCTCGCCAAGCTCCAATATTAGTTAAAATCTCAAATTTTAAATAAACCAGTTCTAAAGCTCGAGGCATTTTTTGCCAGCGATATTTTCTATCTTTTAAGATTTCTTGAAGTATTTTCTCTTTTTGAGCTAAAGTTAATTTTTTTACTTTAGCTAAAACTAATTCAAAAGATTCATTCAAAAGCGGATAAAGTAAACCGGCAATTATTTTATCCTCTCCTTCTGGATCATAGGCTAAAAGTTTAACTTCAGGATTCACTTTTATTTCTTCTTTTTGCCACTTTATTTCTTCAATTAACTTTAAAATTCTTTCACTCCTTTCGCCTAAATATTTTTGATAATCTTGAGTTTCTGGCTTCTCAATTCTTCTTAAAAAAGCAGGAATAATCTTAAGAAGTTCTTCATAAGCTCTTTTACCTGCCCATCTTATTTCTTCTAAGGGATGAGCTAAGGAACGATTAATTAAATATTCAAAAGCTTGACCATTTCCAAAAAAAGCAACTTGACTTAAAGTACTCAAGGGCAAAATTCTTCTTAGTTCATCGTAAACTTTAGTTTTTAAAACTCTTTCTTTTTCTTCTGGATATTCTTTCTTTAAAAATTCTAAATATTTTTCTGAAGCTAAAAGATAAAGAGTAAAAGCTTGATCCATTAAATTTTCGTATTCTTTTTCTAAATTTAATTTTTTGATTTCTGGTGGAGTCAAATAAAGAAAATGACCATTTATCTTTTCCGAAAAATCAACATAGCGAGTTGATTTTTCAATTGGCGCTAAACCAATTCTTTGATTTTCAAAATGTTTAATTGCTATTTGAGACAAGGAAGAAAAAACAAGATGGACTCCACTCATTTGAGCTATCGAATCATCGCCATAATCCGCTAACCACTTTAAATAAAACTCTCGAGCTTTAGGATTAGCAAATAAAACTTCGTAAGGATACTGATGAAAAAAATTAGAAAGTTGATAAAAAGCTTGTCCCGAAGGTGTGTCTAAAAATGGTTTAATAAAATCATTTAAAAAAACTATCCTCAAATCATCTTTTGCCCGAGAAGCTCGAGAGGCTAGAGCTCCTACAAGCTCTGGAGGCAAAAGAGTAAGAGCATAGACTGATTTATCTAGATTGGTAAAAAATGGCTTCAAAAGAAATTCCTCTTCTTCTGTAAATATTGGTTTTTTAAAAAGAATTTCTTCCATTTACTTTTAATTGATAATAAAGAGCCATTATATTTTTAAATAAAGGCAAAGAAGCTACTGATCCATAAGGAACTTCTTCGATTAAAATGGTAGCTGTTATTTCTGGTTTATCAAAAGGAGCAAAGCCAGTAAAAATAGCATTCAACTTTTCTTTACCTAAAATTTGAGGAGAACCGCTTTTGCCAGCCAATTTCAAAGGAAGATCGTTTAACATTTTGGCTGTCCCTTGAGTGACTGTTAATTTCATTGCTTCCTTAATTATCTTCCAATTTTCTTCTGAAATAATATTTTCTCTCAAAACTAAACTTTTAGCTTCAAAAACAGTTTTTCCTTGATTATCCACAATTTTTTTTAGAAGATGAGGACGATAAATTTTCCCATAAGTAAAATAAGAAGTCCAAAGATTTATTTGCAAAGGAGTTACTAATATTTCTCCTTGACCGATAGAAACATTATAAGTATCTCCTAGTCTCCAAGTTTTGTTTTCCCACTGAGGTAAAATTCCTGCTTTTTCTCCAGGAAAATCAATTCCGGTCTTTTCTCCTAAATTGAATTTTTTAAAATAATTAACAAGCCTCTCAATTCCTAAACCGTTCTTAATGGGTAGTTCTTCATTGGGATAAGGATAACCACCGCCTACTAAATAAAAATAAACATTAACAGAATTAGAAATAGCTTTATAAATATCTGTCCAGCCATGGACTTTGTTATCTTTAAAAACAGAATAAATTCCTGGAAAATAAGGATGAGGTATTCTAATTTCTCCGGCTGAATAAATTTTTGTTTGAGGAGTAACAACTTTTTCTTCTAAAGCAGCTCCACCAATTATTATTTTAATAGTTGAACCGGGAGAATAAAGGCCACTAATAGCTCTATTAAAGAGAGGATTATTTTGGTTGGTTAAAATTTTTTGAATTTCTTTTCTTTTTTCTAAGAAGATATTTGAATCAAAAGAAGGATAAGAAATCAGAGCTATTACTTCTCCATTACGAGGATCAGTTAAAATAAAGCTACCTTTTTGATAGCCAGTTTCTTGAAAATAATTTTTAAACTCTTGGTAAATAGCTTCTTGAAGTTCTTTATCAATTGTTAAATAAATATCATTCCCGGAAATCGGTTCTTCTTCTAAAACTTTTACTAATTTACCTTTAATTTTTTGATAAACTATTTTGCCAGGCTTACCTTTTAAAACTTCATCATAAAAAGACTCAATCCCAATTTTTCCTTCAAATTCCAAATTGTTTTTTTCGCTTAGGCCTAAATAGCCTATTAGATTACCAAAAGCCTCGCCGCCATAGTAAACTCTCTTATAACTGGGAATCAAAAAAATATTAGGATATTTTTCTTTATTAGCTAAAATTTTACTTACTTGATTAAGCTCTAAAAATCTAATTATTAGTTCATCTCCCCAATAAAAATAAAGCGGTTTTTCTTTTTCTAAAATTTCTGTTAACATATTTTTTTCTTCTTCTGTTAAACTTTGAAAATTAGCATAAAGATCATAAACCTTTCGAGAATCGGCTAAAAGTTTTCCATAACGATCAAAAATTTTACCTCTTGGTGGGAAATAAAAAAATGTTAAATAACGTGAAGAATTTAAAACCTCCTGAGCTTCGCTTTTATAAAAAAATTGAAGGTTTAAAAAAACAATAAATGATAAAAAAAAAGTTAAGATAAAAAAAATAATTAAATAAAGATAAGCGAAGTTTAAATTAAGAAAAACTTTTTTTCCTCGAGGCAAAAAAAGAAAATCCATTTTCTAGATTATTTTAAGAAAAATGCGTAAAAAGAGGAAGATAAGAAAAAATATTAAAAAGTTTAAAAGAAAAATTTTAATTAGAAAACTTAAAGGATAAAAAAAGGCTATTAAAAAACAAAAAAGAAAAAAAGCGAATGTCAAAAAAAGAAAAGGAGGATTTTCTAAAGGTAAAAATTTTCTCAATAAGCTTATTACTAAAAAAAGAAACGAAAAAATCATTAAAAAATAACCAAAATCTTTTAAATAGTAAAAATCATAAAAAAAGGAAGTAAAAAGGAGCAAGCTAAAAAAATTCTTCTCTTCTCTATTTAAAAAATAAAACCACAAAAGATAATTAAACCAAAAAATTGAAGGCAAAAATAAATTTAAAAAAAGAAAAAGTAAAAAGAGAAAATAAATCATTTATAAAGATAAAATTCTTTTTCTTCAAAAGCTCCCTCAAGTTTAACAATAACTCTTTCTGAATTATTAGTTTTTTTAATTTCATAAACTGTACCTACTAAGAAGTTAGCTGGGAAAAGATTATCATTGCCAAAAGTAAAAACTGGTTGATTTTTTTCTATTTTTTTAGCTTGAGGATAATTAATTTCTAAAAAACCGTTACCAACGGTTTTACCAGAACCTAAAAACTCGCCTTCAGCATCAGCTAAATTAAACTCTAAATCTGGAAAAAGCAAAGATTTAACTATTAAGTAGTTTTTGGTTTTCTTTAAAATAAAACCAATTAGAGTTAACTTTCTATCAACTACAATATCTCCTTCTTCGGCTTTTTCCAGATTTTCAAAATAATAATAACCAACATTATCATTTTTAAGAAAATTGAGTTTTTGAAGATTTTTTAAACTGGATAGTTCTTTAAGATTTTCTTCGGCTGTTTTTAAATTAAGCTTCAATTCGGCTAATTCTTGAAGAAGACTAAAATATTTTTCTTTATATTGGTCATCTTCTTTTTTTAAAAAAGAAGTAAAAATTGCTTCTCCTAAATCATTAAAAAATTTTTGAATTTTTAAAGAAACAAATTGAAGATTGTTTACTTCTTCGGCTAAAACTCGATTACTCAGATTAAAAATAATTAAACCAATTAGAAAAAAAATAATTAGCTTTTTCATGATTAAATATTCAAAAGAAGTTTTTGATAATGATTAAAATCTTCTATAATTTTACCTAAACCTCGAATAACCGAAAATTTTGATTCCTCAACTAAATTAACTTTAACTTTTATTTCTTTTTCTAAAAATTGGCCGATGCCCTCAATTAAAGAACCACCGCCTCCTAAAAAAATCCCCAAAGAACTAATATCGCCTAAAAGATCTGGGGGAGCTAAATTTATTATATCCCTAAGATGGTTAGCTATTTCTAAAAGAGAATCAGTAATACTTTCTTTTAAGTCCTGAGAGGTAAAATTGATTTCTTTTGGTAAGCCAGAATAAATATCTCTCCCCTTAATCAAAAAAGTATTCGGGTTTTTTTCAATAATTGTCCCTATAGAGATTTTTGCTCTTTCTGCTTGACCTTCGCCAATAACTACCTCATATTTTTCTTTTAAATAATCAATTATATTTTGATTAAAAGTCTCTCCACCAATTCTAATACTTCTACCTAAAACAATGCCTCCTAAGGAAATTAAAGCAATATCAGTTGTACCTCCGCCAATATCAACAACTAAAAGCCCCTTAGCTTCTTCGATGTCAAGATTAGCTCCTAAAGCAAAGGCAATAGGTTCTTCAATTAAATAAACTTTATTAGCTCCAGCACCTAAACCTACATCAACAACTCCTCTTTTTTGAACCTCGGTTAAATCTAACGGAATTCCAATCAAAAATTTAGTACCCAAAATTGGTAAATAATCTTTTTTTAATTCTTCTAAAAGAAAATTGAGAAAATAAAGAGCTTCATCAAAATTAGTCACTACTCCGTGAGTCAATGGTTTAACAACTTCAATATTAGCCGGACTTCGGCCGAGCATTTTTTGAGCTTCATAACCAATAGCAATTATTTCGTTATTTCTTTTATTAAAAGCAATAACTGTTGGCACTTCCTTAAGAAATCCTTTACCTTTAAGATAAATTTTGGTAGTTGCTGTGCCTAAATCAATTCCTAAAAAAAGCTCCTTTAAAAATTTAACCATTATTAGTAAGCCTGAGCAAAAAGCCAGCGACGTTTAGCTTCTTTTCCGCAATAAATACATTTTCCTTTCTCTTCTTTCTCCTCTAAAGGTAAACAACGAGTAGTAGCTTTTGTTTCTTCTTTAATTTTAGCTTCGCATTTTTCATTTTCGCACCAGAAAACCCTCAAAAAACCCCTTTTAGTTTCCATAATTTCTTTAAATTCTGAATAAGATGAAGGTTCAGAAATATTTTTCAGGGTAAATTCTTTAGATCTTTGAAAAAGATTTTGAATGAAATTTTTTTCCAACCGAGGATAGTTATCAATCAAGTTTTCTAAAGTTAAAGTTTCTTTTTCTTTGTTATCCCTTCTAAACAAAGTCAACTTTTTATTTTCTAACTCCTTTTTGCCAATCTCAATTCGAAAGGGAGCTCCTTTCAATTCCCAGAAATTAAACTTAAAACCAGGTGTTTCTTCTGAAGTATCATAAAAAACAGAAAAGTTTTTTTCTTTAAGACTAGCCATAATTTTTTTAGCCCAATCATCAATTTCTCTATCCACCCGTCCATCATAGATAGGAATAATAACAAATTGATAAGGAGCAATGGTTGGTGGCAAAATTAAACCATTTTCATCTCCATGAACCATAAAAATGGCACCTAAAGATCTAGTTGAAAATCCCCAAGAGTTTTGCCAAACATATTTTAAATTCATATCTTTATCCTGGAATCTAATTTCAAAAGGCAAAGAAAAGTTTTGACCTAAATCATGAGAAGTACAACCTTGAAGAGCTTTGCCATCGGGCATTAAAATTTCATAAGTAAAAGTTTTTAAAGCGCCAGCAAACTTTTCGCTTTCAGATTTTTGTCCCCCAAAACCAAAAATTCCTAAGTATTCTTGATAAACCTTAAGATAAACAGTTAAAGCTTTAAAAACTGTTTCTAAAGAATCTTCATGAGTAGCATGGACTCCATGGCCTTCTTGCCAAAGAAATTCCGTATTTCTTAAAAAGGGAAATGGCCTTTTTTCCCATCTGACGACATTACACCATTGATTAACAATTAAAGGTAAATCTCGGTAAGATTTTATCCATTTTGAAAAAGCAGCATACATAATTGTTTCTGAAGTTGGTCTAACAATTAGTTTTTCCTGAAGTTCTTCGCCGCCTGCATAGGTAACAACTGCTACTTCTGGACTAAAACCTTCTAGATGCTCTTTTTCTTTCTTTAGATAACTTTCAGGAATAAATAAAGGAAAATAAGAATTTAAAGCACCAATTTCTTTTTTTATCAAAGAATCTAAAATTTTTTGGATATTTTCCCAAAGAGCATAACCATAAGGTTTAAAAATAATCGTTCCCTTTACTGGACCATAATCAAAAATATCAGCTTTGGTTAAAACCTCTAAATACCAATCAGATAAATTTTCTTCTTTTTTAAAACTAATCATCTAAATAATTTTAAAATATCTTTTAAGGTTATCAAAACTAAAAGAGAGAAAAGAAGTAAGAAACCAAGAGAATGGATTAAAGCTTCTATCTTTAGCTCCAATCTCTTTTTGAAAATCATCTCAAAAAGAATAAAAATTAATCTTCCACCATCTAAAGCTGGTAGAGGTAAAAGATTAAAGAAAGCTAAATAAAGAGAAAGACTGCCAATAAAATAAAAAATGTAACCCAAACCAAATTCTTGAATATTTCGATAATAATTAAAGATACCTACTGGACCAACAACTTCAACTGGTGCTTTTTCTTTGGTAAAAAAATTTTTAAAGATTAAATAAAAACCAAAAATTGTTTTTTTGGTCTGATTGACCAACTCTTTTAGGGCAAAATAAAAATTAAGAGGAAAGCTTTTCTTAACCAATTCGAAATTAGAAAGATAAATTCCTAAAACAGCTTGCGAATTTAATGGTTTTTCTGGTAAACGTAAAGTTATTTCTTTTATTTCTCCCTGCCTTTCAATTTCTATTTTTATTTCTTTGCCTAAATTATTTCTAAAAAACTGAGAAACCTCTAAAGGATCTTTAAAATAATATTTTTTGTTCTCAATTTGAAAGCTTCTTAAAACATCTCCTTTATTTAAAAAACCCTTAGCTGGACTTCCTTCTAAAAAACCGCTAACAATTATTTTTTCTGAAGGTTGAGGAAAAGCTATTAAATAACTTAAAGAAAAAAGAAAATAAGCTAAAAAAACATTCATCAAAATTCCTCCTAAAACTATAAAGCTTCTCACTTTTGGAGGTGAAGCTAAAAAACCATTTTCTTCTAGATTTTCTTCACCTTTGAGTTTAACATAGCCACCTAAAAGAGTTAAACCTAAACTATAAATAGTTTCGCCAATTTTTTTTCTAAAAATAAAAGGAGGAAAACCTAGAGAAAATTCAAGCACATCAACTTTCATTTTTTTAGCTAAAAGAAAATGACCAAGTTCGTGAAAAAAAATTATTAAGTTAAGAAAAAAAAGAAAGCTTAAAACTATTTCCATTAGCTTAAAATCTCTTTCTCCTTAGCTTGAAATAACTCTTCGACTTTTTTATTAAAATTCTCGATTTCCTTGTCAAAAGCTTCTTTAGTTTTATAAAAATTATCTTCAGAGATTTCTTTTTTTTCTTTTTGAGCTTTCAAATCCTTTAAAAAATCATCTCTTAATTTTCTTGCTTTAATTCTGATTTCTTCTTTAAGTTCGTTTAAATTTTTAATAATTTTCTTTCTTGTTTCTTCGGTTAAGGGAGGAAATTTAATTATTAAACTTCTTTTTTCTTTTGATAAAGATAAACCTAGATTTCTATTATTTAAACCAGCTTCAATTGAACTCAAAAGAGTTTCATCAAAAACATCAAGTTTAAAAGTTAAAGGATCAAGTTGCGATAGAAAACCTAAGGCTTTTAAGGGATAATCTTTGCCATAAACTTCAATTTCCAAATTTTCTAAAAAAGTTAAATTTAAGCGGTGACCTCTTATTTCTTTTAATTTTTCTTTAAATTCATTTAACAGACTTTCTAAAGCTTTTTTAAAGTCATTAATCATTTCTTATTAGTTATTTAACCGATCGACTTTTAAAATAAACTTTAATCTCCTTTTCCCAGATTTTTTTCATTTCTTTATTAACTGTTGGGATTTGAAAAATTGTTTTTAAAATAAAAAGAATAAGAATAAAAAGAAAATATTTTTTAAGAACCGACCAGGCTTTATCCATAGGTGAGCAAAAAATTAGTTAATTGTAAAAACCAATGATAATCATATTCAGTTTCATTATAAAAATCGATTAATTCTTTTATTTCTTCAATTTCGTGATAATTAAGCTGTTTTTTATTTTTTAATTTTTCAATCAAATTTTTTCTTTTTTTTAAAATCAAGATTTCTATTATTTCTTTATAAATTTTACTAAATTTGTCACTAAAATTTAAATTTTCATCTAATTTAAAATAACTAGTAGCCTCTTTTAAGATTTCAATTTTTTCAGCTGTAGTCGATAGATTTAAAAACCTTTTAAAAAAATCAATTTTATGTTTATCCTTAATAAGATGATAAGCTTTTCCTGGTTGATAAGGATAAAAAAGAAGAGCAAAATCGATTTCAGCTTCAGAAAAATTTTTTTCTTTTAAAAATTTAAAATTTAGCTCCTGAGGAACAAAAGTAAATTTAACAGCTAAAGATCTTGAACGGATAGTTGGTAATATTTTCTGAGTTCGATGAGAAATTAAAACAAACAAGGTTGTCGAGGAGGGTTCCTCAATTGTTTTTAAAAGAACATTTTGGCTTTCTTCACGAAATTTATGAACTTCATCAATTAAAATAACTCTTTTATTTTTAGTTTTAGTTTGGGTAATTTTAGTAAAAAAGCGAGCAGTTTCAATGTAAAACATTTTTTTCTCTGACCTTAAAGTAATAACTTCCCAATCGATTTTTGTTTTAAGAAATTCCTTAACAAAAGAAAATTTACCTACACCTTCAGGACCAGCTATAAGCAAAGCTCCTCTTTTTTCCGTTTCTAACCAATCTTTAACTAATTTTTGGGCTTCTTCGTTGCCATAAATCATGAAACTAATTTTTGATAGAGGTCAATTTTTTCTAAAACTTTACCAGTTCCTCGAGCAACTGCAAATAAAGGATCTTCAGCTACAATAGATTTAATTGAAGTTTGAAGACTAATAAGCTCATCAATTTTTCTTAAAAGAGCCCCTCCTCCTGAAAGAACAATTCCCCTTTCCATAACATCCGCTACGAGTTCTGGTGGGGTTAATGCCAAAACTCTTTTTATGCCATTAATTATTTCTTTTAATTCTTTTTGCAAAGCTTCAGCTACTTGATTAGAATTAATTTTAATACTTTTGGGTAGACCAGTTAAATAATCTACACCATTAACTACCATTTCTAATTCTCCGTTTTTATGATTATTGTTTCTTAAAGGCAAAGCTGAACCAACTTGAATTTTGATCATCTCAGCTGTTTTTTCACCAACAGCTAAATTAAATTTCCTTCTCAAGTACTCCCTAATAGCTTCATCCATTTTATCTCCAGCAATCTTTAGTGATTCAAAAGTAACTATTCCTCCCAAAGAAATAACAGCTATTTCACTTGTACCTCCACCAATATTAACAATCATATTTCCAGCCGGACTTTGAATTGGCATTTCTGCTCCTAAAGCAGCTAAAATTGGTTCTTTAATTGGATAAACTTCTCGAGCACCAGCTTCTAGACCGGCATCAATTATAGCTCGTCTTTCAGTTGAACTAATTCCGGCTGGAACTGAAATTACTAAAATTGGTTTAAAAAATCTAGTAATTTTGACTTTACTTAGAAAGTATCTTAAAATAGCTAAAGTAGCCTTATAATCAGCAATAACACCTTCCTTCAGAGGTCTATAAATTTTAATCTCTCTTGGAGTTTTGCCAATCATTTCTTTTGCTTCTTTCCCAACAGCAATTATTCTATTAGTCTTTTCATCATAAGCAACAACTGTTGGTTCGCTTAAAACTACTCCTCTTTCCGGAAGATAAACATTAGAATTAGCTGTTCCCAAATCAATTCCTAATTTAAAAATCATGATTAAAAGAAAATATTTAATTGCTAATATTATACCACTAATTCCTTTACCTCCCAATTCGCCAGACTACTTTACTTATTTTTCTGATTTTCCCTTAAAAAAGGGAGCTTTGGTAGAAATTGATTTTCGGAAAAAAATTATCCCTGGGTATGTTTTCGAGATAAAAGAATTAGAAAAATCTCGTCAAGAAATAATTAACTTGATTCCTAAATTAAAAAAAATAAGAAAAATAATTAAAGAAAAAACTCTAATCAGAAAAGAAGAAATTCAATTTGCTCAATTTTTGGCTGGTTATTTTGGTTTTTCTTTAGCTTCGATATTTTCCTTTTTTTATTTTCCAGCTAAAGCTTTTTTAGAAATTAATAGTCAAGCTTCTGAAAAAAAAATAAAGAGAAATTTTAAAATTTCTTTTAGAGAAGATTTAGATTCAAAGATTTTAGTTAAAAAAAGAAATCTTTTAATTGTGCCAGAAATTAGTTTTTTCGAAGAAGTTTCTCAATTCTTTGAAAAACTAAAATTGCCTTATTTAAAATTCTCTCCGCCTTGGAATAAAGAAAAAATAAAAAAATTAGCCCAGGAATTAGAAAAAAGAGATAAGAAAACAATTTTAATTCCTAAGCATTTAGTTTTTTTGCCTTGGAAAAATATTGATCAGTTAATTGTTTTTCGAGAAGGTAGTTTTTTCTATTATGATAATTTTAAAAAAGTTAATTTTGATTATCGTGATTTAATTTTTAAGTTAGCCCAAATAAAGAGAATACCTCTCATTTTAATAGACCGCCTGCCTTCTTTGCAATCAGTAAAGTTTTTAAAACTAGAAATTAAACTGCCGTTAAAAATCGAAGTAATTAATGATTTAGAAGAAATTTTAAAAATAATCAAAACTTATCAAAAAATAATTTTCTTTTTCCCCCAAAAAATAGTTTATGGTCTTAGATGCGAACTTTGTTTCAATTCTCTAAAGTGTCCTCGATGTCAAAGCAATTTAGTTTTTAAAGAAGATAAAATTTTTTGTCTTCTTTGTTCTCGAGAGATAAAATTTGATAAAAACCTTTGTCCTTTTTGTCAGCAAAAGCTCGAATTGGGTTTTAAAAGATTAGGTTTAATTTCTTTTTATAAATTCCTTAAAAAAAATTATCCTGAAGAAACTTATTTAGTGCTAAAAAAGAGAAAAAAAATTTTAAAGGTCTTAAAAAACAAAAGTAAATTTTTTCTTCTAGGCAGTTTAAATCTTATTTCTGGTCATTTACCAGAAGCCGAAGTTTTAATTTTCTTTAATTTTGAAAACTTTTATTTGACTTCTGATCCTTTTTTAAGAGAAAAGTATTTAAGAATCCTAGCTTTCTTTCAGGAAAAAGTCAAAAATATTTTTTTGGTTAGCAATTTAAGAAATTTAGAAATTGAAAAAAAAATTTATCAAGGCAGTTATTTTCAAGAAATAATTAAAGAACGAGAACTTTTAAGATTGAATCCTTTTTATAAAATAATTAAGCTAATTAACGGAAGTAGCGATTTTGATAAACTTCAAAAACAAATGCTGAAAATTAGTCAAGAACTTAAAAATATTTTGAAAGAAGCTGAAGTTATCGGACCTATTTTAGCTAAACCTTTTAGATTTAAAAAAAGATATTTTTTAGAAATTATTATTCGAACTCAAAAAGAGGATTTCAAACTTCAAGAAGTTTTAAAGATTTATCAATTTGAAAAAATAAAAATTAACCCATTAGAAATTTGAAAAATTTTTTATTTTTTGCCAAATCTCTTGATGAATTTCTTTTACTTCCCCCTCGCCATTAATTTGAGTTAAAAGTTTTCTTTTTTTCAAAAAATTTAAAGCTGGTAGGGTATATTTTTTAAAGAGTTCTATTCTTTTTTTAATTTTAGCTGGCTCGTCAAGAGCATCGCTTCTTTGTCTTTTAAGCGATCTTCTTATCATTTCTTCTTCACTTACTTCTAAATAAATAAAAAGAAATGAACATTTTAATTTTTTAACTAAATTAAGATAGGTTTTAGCCTCTTTTAAACTCCGAGGACCGCCTAAAACTATTAATGGTCGGTTAAGAGAAAAATTTTTAAAAATTTCTTCTTTCATTAAATAAGCAACTAAATCAAAAGAAACCAAATTACCACTAAATCTTTTTTCCCTTTCTCTTTGAAGATTAATCAATTTTTTACCTATTCGTAAATATCTTTTTTTAGTTTGTTGAAAAAAACTATCCAAAATTTCAGAAACATTTAGTTTTTTAGCTTTTAGTTTTTTAGCCAAAAGAGCTGCTTGAGTATCTTTACCAGAAGCTGGTCCTCCAGTTAAAAAAATAATTAATCCCTTATTAAACTTCATAACGATGAAGAGAAATTTCAGCTTTAATTTGGTTAATTGTTTCAATAGCTACAGAGATCAAAATTAAAAGTGAAGTTCCGCCAATAGCCAAAAAATTAGTTTGGGTTAAATAACTTGTTAAATAAGGAAGAAGAGCTAAAAAGCCTAAAAATATCCCTCCAAAAAAATTAATTTTATTAAGACTATTTTCTAAATACTTTTGAGTTTCTAAACCAGGTCTGATACCCGGAATAAAAACCCCGCTTTTTTGAAAGTTTTTAGCTATTTCTTCAGAATTAAAAGTAGCTTTAGTATAAAGATAAGTAAAACCAAAAACTAGACCAAAATAAAGAGAAGCAAAAATTATTTTATTCGATAGAAAACTATTAATTTCTTGAGCTACCAAATTTAAAAATTCTATTCTAAAAATTGAAAGAAATTGAGCTAAGGTTTGAGGAAAAACAAGAAGAGCAATGGCAAAGATAATAGGAATAACACCTGCTTGAGTAATTTTTAAAGGTAGATAAGTATTAACTCCACCGTAAAGCCTTCTACCCATAACTCTTTTAGCAGAAACAAGGGGTATCCTTTTTTCAGCTTCATTAACAAAAACTACCAAAGCAATTGTTGCTAAAGAGACAATCAAAAATGGTAAGTAGATTAATAGTTTATCTAAAGTAAAAGTAAGGTAGAGGGCTAATAAAGCTTGAGGCAAGGAGGCAACAATTCCTGAAAAAACAAGTAAAGAAATTCCATTACCAATTTTTTGTTCGGTAATCAATTCTCCTAGCCACATCATTATCAGAGAACCTACTCCCATTAAAAGAGCATCTCTAATAATTTCCCAATAAGATTCAAAAAAAACAATATTATTCAAATTAAGAAGATTAAGAAATCCAATTCCTTGAATAAGAGCGATTGGAAAAGTAAGATAGCGAGCATATTGATTAACTTTTGCTCTCCCAGTTTCTCCTTCTTCATAATAAAGTCTCTTAAGTTGAGGATTAATTAAAGTTAATAATTGAATAATAATCGAAGCAGTAATATAAGGACCAACTCCTAAAGAAAAAATTGAAGCTTGGGCTAGAGCTCCACCAGAAAAAATATTAACTAGACCGAAAAATTGATTAGCAGAAAAAAGTTCTCTGAATCTCTCTAAATCAACATTAGGTAAAGGAATATGAACGAAAAAACGATAAATTAAAAGAAAAAAAATAACTATCAAAAATCTTTTTCGCAAATCTTTTATTTTGAAAATATTAGTTAAAACTTTTAAAAAATTCATTTAATTTCACTGCCGCTTTTTTTAATTTCTTCTAAAGCTTTGGCTGAAAAAAGAAAATCCTTTGAAAAGATTAAAGATTTGGTTAATTTACCTTTACCTAAAATTTTAACTCGAAAGCTTTTCCAACTTTTAGGAATTTTAATAACTCTTCGAAGTGTTTCCTGATTAACCGATTCTCCAGCTTGAAAATTTTTATCTATTGCTTCAATATTGATAGTTATTAATTTTTTTTCAATTTTTTTATTGCCACTTCCTCTTAATTTAGGAAACTTTAAAATAACATCCCTTAAAGCTGGACGAATTCTAGCTCCAGCTCTTGCTTTTTGTCCTTTTATTCCTCTACCCGAATAATTACCTCTTTTTCCTCCCCGACCAATTCTTTTTTTCTTTTTTAATTTAAAATCAATTTGATGTATTTGAATCATTTTTCTTTTTAACGGCTAATTGCTCTTTTAATTTTAATTTATTTTCATAAGTTTTAGCTAATTTCTCTAAAGCTCTAATTCCAGCTAAAGCATTAACTAAGGAATTTTTAGTTACCCCAATGATTTTTGCGCTTACATCAGTATAGCCAGCTAAATAAAGAATTGACCTAATAACACTGCCAGCAATTAAACCTTTACCTGGTCTTGCTGGTTTTATCAAAACAGCTGCACTTTTAAATTTAGCTTTAATTTCAAAAGGAACTGTTCCATTAACAATTGGTACTTTAATTAAATTTTTCTTAGCTTCATTAATAGCTTTTCTAACAGCTTCGGCTGTATCATAACCTTTACCTATACCAAAACCAACATTTCCTTGACGATCGCCAATAACCACCGCTGCTCTAATTCTTAAAGTTTTACCTCCCTCAGTTACTTTAGCTACCCGAGCTAAATCAACGACAAAATGTTCAAAATCGTCTTTAATAGTCATTTTTAAAATTTAATCCCTAATTCTCTTAATTTCTCAGCAAAAAGCTTTGTTCGACCTTTATAAGAAAAACCACCTCTGTCAAAAACTATCTGGGTAATTCCTTTTTCCTTTAACCTTTGAGCTAAAATTTCAGCAGTTTTTATAACTTTTTCTTTATTGGTTAATTTTTCTTTCTTCAATTCTAAACTTGAAGCCGAAACTAAAGTTCTTCCTTCATCATCATTAATTACTTGAGCATAAACATGTTGATTGGATTTAAAGAAACTCAAACGTGGTCTTTCAACTGTTCCTCTGATTTTCTTTCTTATCTTTTTGTGTCTTCTAATTCTTTTTTCTTTTTTACTTAGTTTATTAATCATCTTTTTATTTACCTAATTTTTTAACTGGTTTAGTAGGAATGAATTCGCCTTCGTACATAAAGCCTTTCAGATGATAACGATCAGCTGGTTTAAGTTCTTTAATTTTAGCTGCAAAATTACCGACTTTTTCTTTATCAATTCCTTTAACAATAATTAAAACCCTTCCTTTTTCTTGTTTTATTTCCACTTCAATTCCTTCGGGAATTGGTAAAGATACTGGATGAGAATAACCAAGCTTAAAAATTATCTCTCTACCTTTAACTTCAGCATTGTATCCTAAACCTTGAAGTATTAAAGTTTTAGAAAAACCAGTTGTAACTCCAGTTATTTTATTTTGGAGCAAAGCTCTTAAAGTTCCCCATAAAGCCTTTGTTTTTCTATCTAATTCTTCAAGATTTTTAGGAAAAATTTTAATTTCTTTATTGGTTATTTCAATTTTAAAAATATCTTCAGGATAAGAAAAATTTAGCTCACCCAAAGGACCTTTAATTAAAATTTCACTATTTCTTCTTACAATCTCAACTTTTTCTGGAATAATTATTGGTTTTTTGCCTATTTTGGACATTAATTATATAATTTCGCAAATTACTTCGCCGCCAAGTTTTCTTTTTCGAGCCTCAACATCGGTCATTATTCCTCGAGAAGTTGAAATAATCCTAAAGCCAAAACCACCCCTTACAGGTTTAAGTTCTCGATAGCCTAAATATACTCTTCTGCCTGGTTTAGAAATTCTTTTGATATCTTCAATTAAAGGTTCCCCGTTTTCATCATATTTCAAAAAAACAATTAAAGTTTTTTTACCTTCATTTTCTTGAATTTTAAAATCGTTAATTAATTCTTTCTCCTTTAAAATTTTGCAAATAGCTAATTTTAATTTTGAATAAGGAGCAGATGTCTTTTTCTTTTTAACTCTTAAACCATTTCTAATTCTTGTCAAAAAGTCAGCAATTGGATCAGTCATTGTCATGATTACCAGCTGGCTTTTTTCAAACCGGGAATTTCTCCCCGGTGAGCCATTTCTCTTAAACAAATTCGACACAAATTAAAATCTCGAAAGTAACCTCGAGTTCGACCACAGCGAAAGCAAAAATTTCTTTTTCTAGTTTTAAATTTTGGTTCTTTTTTCCACCTCTCAATTTGGGCTTTGCTAGGCATTATTTTTTAATCTTTAAGGGAAAACCTAATTTTTCCCAAAGTTTAAGATTTTCTTCTTTTGTTTTTCCTGAACCGACCAAATTAACACTAAAACCAAAGCTATATTTAATTTTATCAGAAATTGTCTCTGGAAAGATATTGGTTTCTCTTAAGCCTAAATTAATATTTCCTTTGCTATCAAAATTATCATTTGTCAAACCCTTAAAATCTTTTGCTCGAGGCAAAGCGTAAACTAAAAGTCTTTCGATAAAATCTAAGAGCCTTTTTCTTCTTAAAGTTACCAAAACAGCAACTGGCATTCCCTTTCTAAGCTTAAAACCTGCAACTGATTTTTTAGCAGTAACTATTTTTGGTTTTTGCCCAGTCATCATTGAAAGAACGTAAGAAGCATCTTCAATAATTTTGTCTTTAGCCTCAGGATGATTAGCTATCATTTTTCCAATTCCAATTTGAACAATTGCTTTAATTGGGCGAGGCACTCTTAAATCATTCTTTAAGTTTAATTCTTTCTTAAGCTGAGGTAAAATTTCTTGGTAAAATTTTTCTCTTAGGCTCATGATTAATCTATTCTCTTATTACATTTTTTACAATATCTGACCTTTTTTTCATTTTCAAAACGAAAACCTACTCTTGTTGGTTTTTGGCAAGAAGGACAGATAAGTCTTAAATTAGCCCAAGAAATTGGAGCAGGTATTTCAATAATTTTACCTTTCTCGCCAACTCTTTTTGGTTTTAAGTGTTTTTTCACTAAATTTAAACCCTCAACTAAAACTTTCATTTCTTTTGGAAAAACTTTTAAAATTTTGCCAGTTTTTCCTCTATCTTTTCCTTTTTTAATTAAAACTGTATCACCTTTTTTAAATTTTTGCATTTTAAACAATTTCTGGGGCTAAATTAGCGATTTTATCGTATCCCAAATCTTTAATTTCTCGAGGAATTGGACCAAAAATTCTGGTTCCATAAATATCTTTATCTCCTTTTAAAATAACACAACTATTCTCTTCAAAACGAATATAAGTACCATCTTTTCGTCTAAAAGGTTTTTTTTGCCTTACAACTAAACATCTAACCACCATTCCTTTTTTAACTTCTCTTCTCGGTTCAGCTTCTTTAACTGAACAAGTAATAATATCACCAATCTGGGCATATTTAGCATTTCCTTTACCAACAATTCCTATACATTGAAGCTTAATTGCTCCTGAGTTATCGGCGCATTTTAAAATTGTTCTTCTTTGAATCATTTTTCGCTTCTTTTAATAATTTTTACTAAACGCCACCTTTTAAGCTTAGATAAAGGTCGAGTTTCTTCGATTAAAACAAGATCACCAATTTTTGATTCTTCTCTTTCATCATGAACATAATATTTAGTTCGATGACGATAATATTTCTTATATAAAGGATGCTTTCTTAAAGTTTCACTTACAACTACTCTTGTTTTTTGCATCTTATCTGAAATTACTTTTCCAATAACTTGTTTTCTCATTTTTGAATTAATTTTTCTTTAATAACAGTTAAGACCCGAGCTAAATCTTTTCGAGTTAATTTTAAAAGATGGGGTTTATCAAGTTTTTTTAAAGCTTTAAGCATTTTTAATTCTTGGATTTTTTTTCTTAATTCTCCTTCTAATCTTTTAAGTTCTTCCAATGATTTATTTCTTAATTCTTTGGCTTTCATTCTTCACTAACAATTTTTGTTTTGACCGAAAGTTTATGCTGAACTCCTCTAAGAATTTCCTTAAGGGTTTCTTTGGGCAGACCGCTTACTTCAAACATAATTGTTCCTGGCCTTACAAGAGCAACATAGGTTTCAACATCTCCTTTGCCACCACCCATTCTTACTTCCGGAGGTTTTTTAGTTTTTGGTTTATGAGGAAAAATTCTTAACCAATATCTACCTCTTTTCCCCAATCTTCTTTTAAGTTCATTAATTACTGCTTCGATTTCTCGAGAATCAACCATTTTAGTTTCTAAAGCCTTAAGCCCCATTTCTCCATAAGCTAAAAGATGGCCTTTGGTAGTTATCTTTCTATTTAAAGACCTTCCTTTAAAAGCTTTTCGATATTTTAATTTTCTAGGCTGGAGCATTTTCTAAATAACCCTTTTTATCGCCCCGATAAAGCCAAACCTTAACACCAATTGTTCCATATTTTGTCATAGCCACTTTAAAACCATAATCTATATCAGCTGTTAATTTAGATAAAGGAAGTTTTCCCCAACTTAAAGTTTCTTGGCGATGAATAGTAGCACCATCAATTCTTCCAGAAACTTTAACTTTAATTCCCTGAATTTCTTTAATTTCTTTTACCTTATTAATAATATTTTTAATAGCAATTCTTGTTCGAACTCCTTTTTCGATTTGAAGAGCCACCTGTTCAGCTAAATAAGGAGCATAAAGATATGGTTTTTTAATTTCAATAACTGCGATTTCTAATTGAGGATAAGTCAGTTTAGTTTTTTCAAAAAGAGGTTTAAGAACTTTATTAAGTTTTTGGTAAAGGTTTTTTAAATTTTGACCTTCTTTACCAACAATAACTCCTGGTTTAGCAGCGTAAATTTCAACTTTACATTGATCTAAACTTTTTCTTTCAATAATAACATCAATAATTCCGTGGCGAGGAAATGCTTTCTCAATCTCTTTTCTAATAAGATAATCAGCTTCCAGAAAAACGGGAAGGAATTTGCTAAAAAACCAGCGAGAACGCCAATTACGATTAATTCCAATTCTTAAAGCATAAGGGGAAACTTTATGACCCATTTTATTTTTTGTTTTCTAAAATAATTTCGATATGCGACGTTTGCCTATTAATCAAACCAACTCTTCCCTGAGCTTTAGGATAATATCTTTTATAAACCGGTCCTTTATTGACTAAGACATTTTTAACTACTAATTCATCTTCAGCTAAACCCTTATTAACTGCATTATTTACTGCTGATTTTAAAAGTTTAAGCAAAGCTTTAGCTGCTTTCTTATTTCTAAACAAAAGCTCTTTTTCAGCTCTTTTAACTGGTAAACCTTTTATCATCTTGGCTACCATTCTAACTTTTCTGGGTGACATTCTGAAATATCTTAAAATAGCTTTAATCTCAGCCATTTTTATTGTTTCATTGCTGTTGAAGCTTGACCTAATTTCTTTTCTAATTCTCGAAATGCTTTACCACCATGGCGAATGAATTTTCTTGTCAAAGCAAATTCACCTAATCGATGACCAACCATATCATCAATTGCTTTAACTTTAACAAAATCTTTGCCATTATGAACTAAAAATGTTAAGCCAACCATTTCAGGAGTAATCATTGAAGCACGAGAATAAGTTTTTATTGGATATTTATCCCATTCATCTCTTGGCAAACTTCTAACTTTCATTACTTTCTTTAAAAGTTTGGAATCAACAAATGGTCCTTTTTTTAGGCTTCTTCCCATTTTTATTTTCTTCTTTGGATAATAAATTTAGTTGACGGTTTTCTTGGATTTCTTGTTTTTCTTCCACCGGTAACATTTCCCCATTTATCTTTTGGCTTTCTGGTACCCCTTGTGGTTTTACCTTCACCACCACCATATGGATGATCACGGGCATTCATAGCACTTCCTCGAACATTTGGTCTAATACCTTTCCATCTATTTCTTCCAGCTTTACCTCTTCTCACATTTCGATGATCAGAATTAGAAACTCTGCCAATTGTTGCCAAACAGTCTTTATGAAATTTTCTTATTTCTTTTGATGGCATTTTAATAATTGCGTAATCACCTTCAATTCCCATCATGGTAGCGAAACTACCAGCAGCTCTAACAAGTTTTCCTCCAGAACCTGGGAAAATTTCAATTTCATAAATTTCTGTTCCTGGATTAATGTTTTTTAAGGGCAATCTATTTCCAATTTTTTGTTCAGCATTTTCACTACAAATAATAGTTTCTCCTACTTTAATTCCTTCAGGAGCCAAATGATATCTTCGGACACCATCTTGATAACAAACAAGCATAATAAAGGCAGTTCGATTAGGATCATATTCGATTGTTTCTACTTTAGCTGGAATATTTAATCTATCTCTTCGAGAAAAATCAATCAAACGATAAAGTCTTCGGTGGTAAGGATTAGCTCGAAACCGAGTAGTAATTCTTCCCTGATTATTGCGAGCTATTCTTTTTTTTAAACTAATTAAAAGGGGCTTATAAGGTTCATCAGTAGTCAAAACACTCTTATAATCAATAACTGTCTTAACAATCTTGCTTTTACTTCTTGATTTAACTGTTTTAACCGGCATTTTATAAGCAAAATAAAAAAACTTTTTCGCGCTATTTTTTAATTATAACATAAAATTATTTATTCAAAAATAGGGATTTTTTCTCCAGCTTCAAGAAAAATAACAGCTTTTTTAAACCTTGGTCGAGTTGATTTAATTAAATAAATTCCTCTAACTCTTTTTTTATAATTAGCTGTTCTTATCTTCTTAATTTTTACTCCAAAAAGCTCTTTGACAATTTTTTTTATTTGGTTTTTATTCAGTCGATGATCAACAATAAAAGTATAAGCATTTTGCTCCCTAATAAGATTCATCGATTTCTCAGTAATTAAAGGCACAAATAGATAATTAGCTGTCAAAGACGATTTTAAAGAAATTTTTTTCTCATCAACTTTAAAATCTTCTTCTTTTTTCTTTTTCTCTTCCTCTTCTTTCTTTTTACCCCAAATTTTACCTCCCCAGATTTTATCCCATAAAGACATTTTATTTTATTTTAAAAGTTGTCAAAATTTTATTAATTGCTCTCTTTTCTAAAAAAACATATTTGTGATTAAGTAAAGATAAGATATTTAAATTTCTTGCCTCAATAGCATCAGCATAAGGCAAGTTTCTTGTTCCTCTAATTGTTTCTCGATTATTATTTTCTAAAACCAAAAGGGCTGTTTCTCTTTTTTTCTTTGTTTTTCTTTTTGCTAAAAATTTTGCTAAAAATTTTGCTACTTCTTTAGTTTTACCATTAGCAAAATTTAAATCATCAAAAATTTTTAAATAATTCCTTCTTAATTTTTCAGCTAAAACCATTAAAATTGCTTTTCTTCTCATTTTTTTATTAACTTTAATATTTCTTATCTTTTCTTTTCTTGGACCAAAAGTTACTCCTCCTTTTCTCCAAATGGGTGATCTAATAGAACCATGGCGAGCTCGACCGGTATGTTTTTGGGGCCAAGGCTTTCTTCCTCCTCCTCTAACTTCGGCTCTTGTTTTAGTGTGAGCATAAGGAAAATAGCTATTCAGCATTTGCCATCTCATTACTTGATGAACTAAATCTTTATTAAATTCAAGTTCACTTATTTCTTTAGGAATTTCAATCTCTTCAATCACTTGTCCTTCTTTATTATAAACCGGAACTTTCATTTTACTTCTTTAGAGTTTTAATAATTTCTCTTGTTAGAAAAATATTTCCTCTATTTGAAAGAAAATTGCTTCTGATTTCCACCAATCGACCATTAGATCCAGGAACACTACCTTTAACTACCAAAAGGTGGTCTTCTGGCAAAATATCAACTATCTCTAAATTTTTCACTGTTACTTTTTGCATTGAAACCTTGCCAGCCATTTTTTTTCCTTTAATCACTCTTTGGGGAGTTGTTGCTCCAATTGAACCAGGATGTCTTAATCTATCTTCCTGTCCATGAGATTTAGGTCCACCGGAAAAGCCATGCCTTTTAACTGGTCCCTGAAAACCTTTAGCTTTTCTTTTAGAAGTAACATTAACAAATTCACCTACTTGAAAAATATCAACATCCAAAACATCGCCTATTTGAAAATCATTAGGATCTTGAGGTAAACGGAATTCTTTCAAAATTCTGAAATTGCCTAAATCTTTCAAAATACCCTTAACTGGTTTAGGTATTTTTTTGCTTTCTTCAAAACCCAAAACTACAGCTGAATAACCATCTTTTTCTTTAAATTTCAAACCGATAACCTTACAAGGACCAGCTAAAATAACAGTTACTGGAATAAGAAAATCATCCTTAAAAATTTGAGTCATTCCAATTTTTCTTCCTAATAAAAATTTTGGTTTTAAATTTTCAACTGAAATCATTTTTGAAATTCTATCTTTTAAAGAAGTTTAATTTCTACTTCAATACCTGCCGGTAAATCAAGTGAATTTAAAAGTTCTAAAACTCTTTGACTTGGATTAACTATATCAATAATTCTTTTATGAATGGTAATTTCGAATTGCTCTCGTGAATCTTTGTAAATAAAAGGCGATCTGTTAACTGTATAGCGGCGATACTCAGTAGGTAAAGGAATAGGACCAATAACTTGAATTCCTTCTTTTGCTAGCAAATTAACTATTTCTTTAAGATATTTATCTAAAAGACGGTGGTCGTAAGATTTAAATCTAATTCTAACTTTATTTTCTGTTTTTGAGGTTGCTTTTGGCATTTTTAATCTTTTATTTTACTTTATAATCTTCGTTACTACTCCAGCTCCTACGGTTTTTCCTCCTTCACGAATAGCAAACCTTAAGCCTTCTTCTAAGGCAATGGGATAAATCAAAGTTACTTTAATTTTAGCATTGTCACCAGGATTGATAAATTCAATTCCTTCTGATAGCTTAATTTCACCAGTAACATCAGTAGTTCGGAAATAGAATTGAGGTTTATAACCTGAAGTAAAAGGAGTATGTCTTCCTCCTTCTTCTGGAGTTAAAACATAAACCTCAGCTTCAAATTCAGTATGTGGAGTAATTGTTCCTGGTTTAGCTACTACCATTCCTCTTTCAACATCTTCTTTTTTAACCCCTCTTAAAAGTAATCCAACGTTATCACCAGCAATTGCTTCATCCATATCTTTATGGAACATTTGAATACCGGTAACTACTGTTTTAAATGGCTCGTGTCTTAAACCAACTAATTCAACTTCTTCGTTAAGGGTAATTTTTCCTCTTTCAACTCTTCCGGTAACTACTGTACCTCGTCCTTCAATAACAAAAATATCTTCAATTGGAAGAAGAAATGGTTTATCAATTTCTCTTACTGGTTCAGGAATGTAATTATCCAAAGCATCTAAAAGCTCTAAAATAGGCTTAGCCCAAGGATCATCTAATGATTTAGCTTCCAAAGCTTTTAAAGCTGAACCACGAATAACTGGAACTTCATCTCCAGGATAACCATGTTTTTTAAGTTCAGCCCTAACATCTTCTTCGACTAAATCAATCAATTCTTTATCAAGAACCAAATCAACTTTATTAATAAAAACAACAATTGCTGGAACATTAACCTGACGAGCAAGTAAAATATGTTCTCTTGTTTGAGCCATTACCCCATCATTAGCAGCAACAACTAAAATAGCTCCATCCATTTGAGCAGCACCAACAATCATATTCTTAACATAGTCAGCATGTCCTGGACAGTCAATATGAGCATAGTGTCTTTTTTCTGTTTCATATTCACAGTGATGGATATTAATAGTAATTCCTCGAGCTTTTTCTTCTGGTGCCTTATCAATTTCTTCATAAGCCAAAGCTCTTTCAGCTAATCCTTTAAGTTTTAAAATATGAGTTATAGCCGAAGTTAGGGTTGTTTTTCCGTGATCAATATGACCAATTGTTCCGACATTAATATGAGGTTTTGTTCTTTCAAATTTGGCTGCCATTTCAATTTTTTAAGTGAAAATAAAAAACGACCTCGAAGCTTAAATAATATTTTAACATTCTTTTATTTTAAAGTCAATTTATTTTTATCTCCCAATCTTTATTTTCTTCTAATTTTTCAAATATTTTAACTACCTCTTCTATTTTCTTCTCTCCCAAATCTCCCTTTTTTCTTACTCTTAAAGCTACTGAACTATTACTTTCTTCCTTATCACCAATAACTAAAATAAAAGGAATTTTTTCTTCCTCAGCTACCAAAATTCTTTTAGAAAGAGTCTCCTCAACCCTTATCTCTCCTCGAAAACCCTTTTCTTTTAAGAGATAATTGACCTCATTAGTATATTTTAAATTTCTCTCACTTACCGGCAAAATAACAAATTGGATTGGTGAAAGCCAAAACGGTAATTCTCCCTTAGTCACCTCTAAAAGAAAACCAATAAATCTTTCATAAGAACCAACAATTGCTCGATGAATAACTATAGGCGATTCTTTTTTATTATTCTTATCAAAATAATAAAGTCCCATTCTTTTAGGAACCAAGATATCAATTTGAACTGTTGCTAATGTTTCTTCTTTTCCATAAATATTTCTTATTTGAATATCGAGCTTTGGTCCATAAAAAGCAGCTTCACCTATTCCAGGAACTAAATTTAAATTTTTTTTCTTGCAAGCATTTTCAATTACTTTACTTGCCCATTGCCATAACTTTAAATCACCTCCGTATTTTTCTTTATTTTTTCCTTTAAAATCAGGCAATGAAAGTCGAAACCAATACTTGTTTTCAAAGACTTTAAGCTCCTTAAATGTTTCTTCAAAAAGCTCAATAACATCTAAAAATTCGTTTTCTAAATTTTCTGGATCAACATAAATATGAGAATCATTTTGAGTAATTGGTCCTCTAACTCTCATTAAACCTACAAGTTCTCCTGATTTTTCATAACGATAAACAGCTCCAGCTTCAGCTAACTTTAATGGTAAATCTCGATAACTTCTGACCAATTTTTGGAAAATCATATGGTGATGAGGACAATTCATTGGTTTAACAAAATATTCTTCTCCTTCAGGATCTAAAACTCTAAACATATTTTCTCGATAATAGGCTAAATGACCGCTTCTCTCATAAAGTTTAGCTGAAGCCAAATGGGGTGTGGCTACATACTTATAACCTCTTTTTTCTTCTTTTTCTCTCATAAAATCAATTAAGATATTTTTTATCTTTTCACCATTTGGAAGCAAAAGGGGCAATCCTCTTCCTACTTCTTCTGAAATCATAAAAATTTTTAATTTTTCTCCTAAAACTCGATGATTATATTTTTCTGCTTCTTCTTGTCTTTTTAGATATTCTTGAAGCTCCTCTTCAGTTTCAAAAGCAACACCATAAATTCTTGTTAGCATTGGATTTTTTTCATCTCCTCGCCAATAGGCACCAGCGATCTTTATTAATTTAAAAGCTTGAGGATTTATTTCTTTAGTGCTTTTAATATGACCTCCGCGACATAAATCAATAAAATCTCCTGTCTGATAAATTGTCACTTGCTTTAATTTTTTTGCTTTTTTCTTCTTAGCTTTAATTAATTGAATTTCATTAAAATCAGTTGTGCCATATTTTTTTAAATCATTAATTAACTCTAATTTAAATGGTTGATTTTGAAAAATTTTTTTTGCCTGAGCAAAAGAAACTTTTTTACCAACAAATCTTAAATTTTGAGAAATTAAATCTTTCATTATCGACTCCAATTTTGGCAAAAAACTTTCATCAACTTTAATTGAAAAAAGAAAATCATAATAAAAACCATCTTCAGTTGTTGGCCCAATTCCTAATTTTGCTTGAGGATCAATCCTTAAAACAGCTGAAGCTAAAAGATGAGCTAATGAATGTCTAATATTTTCCAAATTTTTTTCCATAATAAATTATTTTAATCAATAATCAAAAATTTTTCACCAAAAATAAAAACCAACGAGGTTTTCCTATAGGTTTTCTAAAAAGGAGATTATTATTTTACCCAATTCTTGGTATTGTGAATATTCATGTTTATCCCCGGGGATTGTTTGAATTTTATAATTCTGAACTTCCAATTCTTTTAATAAATCTTCAAGTTCATTTGATGATATAGCTGGATCATTTACCTCTTGAATAAAAAATGTTGGTATAAAAAAACTTTTCAGCCATTGATTGATATTAAAATTATTTTCCCGAGCCCACATTACCGAAATCCCGATAAAAACACATACTGCAGGAAAAAGTTTTTGTTCAGAAACTCCCTTTAAGGCTAAAAGAACTCCAGCTGATTTAGCTATAATTACATACTGTTTTATATTTTCTAACTCTTTTCTAAGACTTTCTATTTCTTTATCAAGATCAATAGTTGGAGAATTTGTATTCCAATGAGAATAATAATGAATAAAAACATCATTATATTTCTTTTTAAGTTCAGCTTCTATAGACTCAAGCCAAAAAATATTTTTAGAACTATTGCCACCAAGCAAAACAATTTTCATGTTTAATTTGATCTCATCCCCTTTAAATCAACTGATCAATTTCTCATTATTTAATTATATCTTAATTTTTTAAATTTTTTCTGATTTTAATTTTCTAAAAGATAATTTATGTTGTACTTTAATATTTTAAACTTTTTAATTTTTAAGTTAGAATTATATTAAATAATCGTAAGGAAAAATTAAATTTATTTGAAAATTACCAATGTATAACATATTAATATTTGATGATAGTATTGCAGCAGGAAGAAGAGTAAATAAAGCAAAATCCTGGCCTTTTCTTTTAGCCCAGTTTTTTGATGAAAAAGATAAAGACTTTACTTTAATTCATAATTTAAGTATTCCTGGAAACACAATCAACGATGTACTTGAAAGATTTCAAGTTGAGGCTAAAGCGAGGTGTAGGAAAATTTATCCTAATGATCATTCTTCAATTATTTTTGCTATAGGCTTAAATGACACAAAAGGTATAAAAATCCAAAGATAATCCTATTACAAGCAAAGAAGTTTTTAAAAATAACATAAATTTACTTATTGAAAAGGCAAAAAAATATACTGATCATATTATCTTTGTTGGCTTAACCCCAGTTAATGAACAAAAAACAATGTCTATAGATGATTTTTATTTCCTAAATGAAAGAATTAAGGAATATGAAGAAATTATTAGCGAGGAATGTAAGAAACGAAATACATTTTTATTTAGCGTAATTGAGGAGTGGCTAAAAATTGATTATTTAGATTTACTCTCTGAGGATGGAATTCATCCTAATGAAAAAGGACATCAAAAAATTTTTGAAAAGATAAAGCCTTTATTCATATAAGATAGACTATACAATGTTAATTTACAATAAACAATGTTAATTTATAATAAAAATTAAAGAATGTTTAATAAAAAAAGGTATAAAATAATCAAAATTTTACAGAGTAAGGGATTTAAAGTAAAAAAATGTATTCAATTTGCTAATTATTATCGCGCAGGTTTCATTAAACACTATGATTGTTTTATTTTGAAAAAAGGCAAGGGTTTTTATTTAGCCAAAATAGGTTACGATGAAGAAATTAATATAATTTTAAATGAAGAGAGGTTAAAAACAGAATTTCTACACAACTCACTAATAAAATTAAAAAATACCAGGATAAAAGTGCCACAAAATTTGGGAATATTTAAAACAAGATACGGAAGTATTTTTTTGAGCAGATATTACCAAAATACCGATTTTGAACAACCACAATTTTTATATAATTCGGCACTACTAAAAAGTATACTGTTAACTCTAAAAACAATTTATGAAAATAATCATAAAAATAAAATCTTTTTAAAAATATTCCCTTTTAGAGATTGGAAAATTTATTTTTATAAAGGATCTAAAGAGACATATAGCTCCGTAAAATCAATAATAAATAAATACAGAAAACTTCTTATAGGGAATAGTTGCTTTTGGGATCATTACGAGTATAGTTATTTAGATTCTAAAGATGTTTTCAATAAAACACTTTGTTTAATTAACGGCAACTTAAAGGATGAACACGTAATAAAAAATGGCAGTAAATTTATTATTACTGATTGGAAAAGATCGTGCATATCCTCTCAAGCCATAGATTATAGTATTCTTAAACGTCGTGCGTTAGAGTACAGCATGAATGAATGCCAAAAAATTTTTGAAATAATAGATAAAATTATTTATAAAACAATAGACACTAGCTTAGCAAAATATTTTTTAAAATTAACTAACCTTATGGTACTCCATAGAATTTTTAGTGAATTTTATTTAAGAATTTTAAAGGCTGGAAATAAAAATGCTTTTTATATAAATCCTTTACAAATAAGTTTTATTTTTAACCGAATTATAGATAATGTGCTAAAGAGACAAGAATTTAATGTATGTCATTCAATATGTTTCAGAAAAACCTTCCTAGATATTAGAAAAATCTTGTTAGAAAAGATGAAACGGAGAATTGATTTTTAGATTTTAACTAAAAGGCCTATTTTTTATACTAACCCCTAAGCAAAATTTCTTTTAATAGTGTCCACTATAAATCTTCTATCTTTTTGGCTAACCCAATAGCCATTAGGTAAACATACTGCTTTTTTGTTAAAAATATCAGTATTTTTTAATGATTTATCAAGTTTGCCAAATATAGAGAGTTTATCATTTCTTTGATGAACTGGACTACATTCTATTCCATACGCATTTAATGTATTAATAAATTTTTCTCTCCGCTCGACTAACACAGTAAATAACCAATAAGAAGACTTACAGCCATCGGGTTCTTTCAAAACTCTAATTTCTTTCATATTTTGTAGGTTTTTATAGTAATATTCAGCCCCACGCCGTTGTTTATTTACTAATAAATCTACATACTTTAATTGTTCTAAGCCTATTGTAGCTAAAACATCATTTAAATGCATTTTATATCCCGCTTCTGTTATATTGTATTGCCAGGGTTTTTTCTTCGAATATTTTTTATCTCTATCAATACCAAACCACCTAAGTTTTTTGCTCTTTCATAATCTTTTCTATTTTTAAGACATAGAGCGCCTCCGTCTACAGTAGTAATAGTTTTAACAGCTTGAAAGCTAAAACAAACATAATCATTATGATTTCCTATCTTAATGCCTTTATATTCTGCTCCCAATGCCTGAGCAGCATCTTCTATTATAGGTATTTTATATTTTTTTGAAATAAATATTAATCGATCCATATCACACGGCATACCACCATAATCTACAATTACAATAGCTTTTACTTTTTTTATCTTTTTAACTTTATTTTCAACATCAAGAGGGTCTATATTACCGGTATTGATGTCTATATCTGCCCAGACTATTTTAGCTCCCAAATGTAACAAGGGTATATTTGTAGCACTACAAGTTAGGGGGGTTGTTATTACAACATCACCCTTTTTAATCCCAGCTAAATGATAAGCTATCCAAAGAGCACTAGTTCCGCTATTAACAGAAACAATGTATCTATTTCCTAGGTAATCTTTCAAAGCTTGTTCAAATTGTTTAACTACAGGACCTTCGCCTATCCATCCTGAGTATAAAACCTTTCTTAGTTTATTTATAATGCCTTTAGGCATAAAAGGTCTCAAAATAGGTATTTTGTACTTCATATTTTAGTGATTTTAATTTTAACTTTAAATTCTTTATTGGGGCCTACTTTAAACTCTAAAACATTCGGTTCATATATTTCTTTTTCAATTTTTGTTATTTTAAGGTCTTCAGAATATGTATTAGTCTTTAGTTCACTTAAACTAGTTTCAGTTAAATTTTTAAATAACGTCTCATCATAAATAAAAATTTCTGTAATTATTTTGTCTTTTGGCGTAAGTTGTAGTTTTTTTCTAATTGAATTTATATATCTTGTAAATTCTCTTAAAATTCCTTTTATAATTAAATTAAAATCAGCGGTTTTTTTAATAAAAATTTTAACATTACCATCTTCTGCTTTTATATAATCTTCTTTGTAATTTTCGTATTCAGCATTTGGATCTACTATAACCTTCTCAACATTTAATATTTTTTTAATTAAAGAAATTAAGCTAGGCTTTAATTTAATATTGATTATAATTTGGCTTACAGGATATTTTAATTTTATACCACTGGTTTTTTTGCTGATAAGCCTAATTGTATTATTTTTTTTACCTTCTCCATATCGTCAATAAGTTTTTTATTTACTAAATAATTAATATCTTCCAATTTTTCTAAGTGAACAGATTTTTTTGTCACAAAATTCAATGATTGATATAAATATTCCCCCATAAATGGCATAAACGGAGCTATTATTTTAGATAACTGATAAAGAATCCAACTGTATACCACAATACTCTCTTGATCTTTAATTTTAATTAAATCCTTTATAAACTTAACATACCATAGAGAAATCATATTAATACAATTTTCTATCTCTTTACAAGCCTTTTTAGTTTCATAATTATCAAGAGCATCTTTAATTAGATTCTTTTTATAGTAAATATAAGATAAAATCCATTTATGAAGAGTATCTTTAATACCAGTTTTAAAGTTAAATTTTTCTATATTTAATTTTTTAGCCAAAGCGCCCATTTCATAAAATTTGTATAGAGCTACTAGATTCAAGAGAATATTAACTATTTTTCTATAAACATTTTTTACTCCTTCTTCTGAAAAAAACAAATCTCTAGCTTCAATTACAGGAGACGATAAAAGATAGAACCTTAGAGCATCTGCTCCGTATTTGTGAATAATATGCCATGGGTCTGGAAAATTCTTTCTAGATTTGGAAAGCTTTTCTCCTTTTTCGTTAAGTACAGTGCCTGTCGTTAATACATGTTTAAACGGAGCTTGATGAAATAAAACACCGTTTACTACAAGCATAACATAAAACCACGCCCTTGTTTGGGCTATATATTCAGCTACGAAATCGGCCGGATATCTCTTTTCAAAAAATTTTTTATTCTCAAATGGATAATGAATTTCAGCAAACGGCATACTAGCTGATTCAAACCAACAATCAAGAACATCTTTTACTCTTACCATAATATCTTTACATTTTTCGCATCTCAATAAAACCATATCTATATAAGGCCTATGTAAATCGATTATATTCTTATGATAATCAGGATAGACTTTATCAAAATTAATTGCTTTATTACGAAGTTCTTTTATACTTCCGATACAGACTATATTTCTACAATTAATATTTTGACATCTCCATAAAGGGATCGGTGTAGCCCAGAATCTCCATCGGGAAATATTCCAATCAGGCGCACTTTGCAAACCCTTAAGAAATCTACCATATTTAAGATGGGCTGGGTGCCAATCTATTGTTTTATTAAGCTCCACTAGCATTTTTTTTATTTTTTTAATATCTATAAACCAAGAAGTAACTGCATTATAGTATAAAGCTGTTCCACATCTCCAACAAAAAGGATATCTGTGTTTAAATTTTATTACTTTAAAGAGCATATTATTAGAAGAAAGAAAATTAATAATAATTTCATTCGCCTTTTCAAAATATGCTCCTTTTAGAAAATCTGGACAATTAAATTCAAAAATACCCCCTTCATTCAATGTGGTGATTATAGGTAATCTGTGTTTTCTGCATAGATGAAAATCTTCTTCTCCATACGCGGGGGCTAAATGAACTAACCCAGTTCCCTCTTCTGTAATGTAAGGATCTTCTATAATCAATCCCGTTTCATGATCTTTTCTAGAAAACAATAATAGATATTTACTCCCTATTAATTCCTTACCTTTTATAACTTTTATTAATCTCGGACGTCTATCAAATAATTTTAAAGCTTGTTTATGAATTATAAAAAAACCCTCATCATTTTCTACCAATAAATAATCCAAATCTTTCCTTATTCCTATAGCCACATTACTCGGTAAAGTCCAAGGAGTGGTAGTCCATACTAAAAGATAAACCGGTTTTGATAAATTTTGCTTTTTTAGTAATTGAGTTTTTTCTTTAACAAGCGGGAATTTGACAACGATGGAATCTACTTCTATTTCTTTATAATTTTTGTCCATTATAATTTCAAATTTAGAAACCGGAGTTTGGCACCTAGGACAGTATAAAAGAGGTTTTATTCCTTCATAAATTAATCCCTTATTCCAAAATTGCTTAAATGCCCACCAAACAGACTCCATATAAGAAGTATCCATAGTTTTATAAGCATTTTTAAATTCTATCCATCTCCCTATTCTATCTACCATATCTTCCCATTCACTAGCAAATTTTAAAACCTTAGATTTACAAATAGCGTTAAATTTTTCTATCCCAATTTTCTCGATATCTTTTTTGGTTTTAACCTCCATTTCTTGCTCTACTAAGTTTTCAATTGGTAGTCCGTGACAGTCCCACCCCCATCTTCTTGGTACATAATAACCTTTCATAGAAGCATATCTGCAATACAAATCTTTAAGCGTAGATGCTAAAATGTGACCGTAGTGAGGCAAACCAGTGGCAAAGGGAGGGCCATCAAAAAAGCTAAAAAAATTTCCTTTTCTATTTTGCGCTAATGATTTCTTAAATATATTTTCTTTTTTCCAAAATTCTAGGATTTTTTGTTCTATATTGTTAATTAATGATTCCATTTTTTAAATTTTAATATAAAAACTAATTTTTGTTTTTAACTTATAAATACTTTTTTATCATTATACACAATTTGATTAAACTTTGCAAAATCTTTTAACGAAGGCTCTTTATATTTACTATGTTTTAACTCTGATAGATAGCAAAGTGATTCTTTAAGCGCTAGATATTTAACCAGGTTTACCTCATCTTGAGTAGTAATATAATCAACTTTGTTGAAATATTTTTCAAATTCTTTAAATTCCCTCTTTGCTAAATCGAGAAATTTTTTAAATTTTTTCTTATCGTGTTTATACCAAAATAATAATTTATTCCTTTTAATAAAAAATTTTTGAATAAGCGTATTTCTATCTAAATCTCTTTCGTGATATGCCGTGGCTTTTAATAAACAATAATTTTTAAATCCAGCCTTTCTGAATCTAAAACATATATCATTGCTTTCAAAATAAATATAAAACCTTTCATCCAATAAACCAGTTTTTAAAAGAGCTTTAGCTTTAATTCCGGTACATAAAATTGAACCGCTCAGTATTTCTACAAATTCTAAAGATTTATTGTAATTTTTGATGGTTACACAATTCCCATTGGACAAGTAAGTATGCCCAGCTGAATAAATTTTCTTTTTATTAGGTAATTGTTTAACTAAAGGCTGTACGAATGCTGCTTTAGGATCATTTTCCATGAATTTTATTATTTTATAAAAACAACCATTACCGGGATAAGCATCATGATCGCTTACTATAAAAAAGTCACTATTATATTTATGAAACGAGTACTGGATAGCATAATTAACAGCTTTAGCGTATCCCAGATTATAAAATGAATATATTAAATCTATATTCGGATACTTAGAAACTATTAAATCTCTAGTATTGTCACCAGAGGCATTATCAAATACTATAAATGATACTCGATATCTATTTCTTATTAGCTTTTTACAATTTTTTATATATTTATCAAAAAAACCTCTTTTGATATACGTAGCTGAGTTAAAGGTGGGTATTATAATAGATATGTGGATATCTCTCATTTTTTTAATAAAAAAATTAATCGATGGCCATTTAAATTTTTAAAATTATAATCAAAAAAAATCTTTTCTATATTTAAACCAGCTTCTTTAGCAAAGTATTTCATTTCTGTAATAGAAATATATCTCAATTTATGAAGTTCTTTAATAACGGTATATTTTTGATTAGATTTATTTTTAACCATCAATTTCATTTTGTGTAACCATATATTTTTAGATATTTGGTATTCTACAGTTATTACTTCCTTGATAAGCAAAGAACCGCGTTTATATATTTTTATAATCGGCTTATTAGGTTGCGATATGAAAGAATAATAGAATAAGTTACTTAAATCTATAAGAGCAAGCCCCGTTCCTTTGAGGTAATTTTTAATATTTTTTAAACCGCTTATAATATCACTATCTTTTGTTAAATAATTAAAAGTAGTATACATACATATTACTAGATCTGCTTTTGGCAAAAGTAAAGGCTTAGTTAAATCCCCTTTTATAAATTTAATTTTCATACTTTTACACTCAGCGGCTTTTTTTTGAGCTATTTCCAACATTTTTACACTTTTATCAAAACCTATAATTTCTTTAACTTGCGATAGTCTACACAGAGGTATAGTCAATCTACCAGTACCACAGCCTGCATCTATTATTATTATTTTTTTATTATAAAAATAAGTGGTTATAATCTTTTTAATAAAATTAATTTGCCTTGCAGTTTTATTAGCCGATAAGATGTCTACGAACGGGGAGCTTTTACTATACGGCCACATGTAATTCATTTTGCGAAATAAAAAACGATATTAATGAAGCTTTTTATATAGCTTTAATTATAAACATTTAAATAATAATCATTATAATATATGTTATACTATTTATACTATACTATATATTATAAATAATTTTAAAAAGAATAAAGAAATTATGCCAATAAATAGATTTTAAAATGTGCTCAAATGTTCAGGACATCTTTTGTGAAATTTCTATTTGAAAAAGCTAAGAACGATTTCTTAGAAGATTATTTTTGTTTATATAAAAATTTTATAAAACTAAGTGAATTGAAAAGATATATAAACCATATTGTTTTTCTATTACTAGATGAGATTTTTGCTGAAAAAAATTTTTATAAAGCTATTAAATTTCTAAATAAATTTAAAAATTTTGATATTAGCGAAAAAGCAGATACAGAATTAAAATTATTTATTAAAAGGATCCTGTTTAATAATAAAATCTTTAATCATATTGACAACGACAAATTTTCGGTAGTTGTTGTTTTTGTTGATTCTTTAAAAAATAAACTCTCCTCATATAATTTTAGAAATGTATTAAAAGCTTGTTGTAATTCAACTTTAACGACCTCTTTTCTTATTATAAAATTTATTAATAATGAAAATATTTGGAGAGCTAAGATACGTAATCTCAAACAAAAAGAAAAAATCATAACATTAGTAAATATAAAATGCAAGGGTAATTATGATTACTCAACATTTATATCAGTCATATTAACAATCATAAACAAACTTCATTTTAAAAATAAAGAAAAAAAATTTTTAGCTCTTATAGATGATGATTGTACAATTATAAACAATAGTAGCACTAACAATCATTTTGATAATTTGATTCTAGAACTTCAATGTGGTAAAAAGCTTATAAGCGGTGAGTGTATTGATGGAAGAGCAAACATTACTAACTTCCATAGTTTTGCTAGTTTTCCTTATCATAAACAAACGGCAATACTATATGAAGTTCCATATTGTCGGGGCGGTGGGGGTGGAACTTTAGTTAATTTAATGAACCTTCCATCAAAAATACCAAATTTAATTCTACCAGGAATTTATTTAAACACGTATTCTTTTAACAATTTAAGTACTCAAGATATACTAAAAATTAAAGAGACAAAAAGCTGTGAGTTTATAGGTACAAGCAAAAATAATTTAGTAGTCCATCCTGTAAAAGACTCTTTATTATCTTGGTCAATAACGAGGATAAAATATAAAAATTCTTGGAACAAAGCCTATTCTTTAATGAATCCTGACAAAAAAAGAATATATAAACAAGTTAAAAAAATTTATTTGCATAAAATGATCCATAATCTTTTAGCATACTCTACCTTGGATAAAAATTTTTTGTTTTTATGTATAGGCTACATTCTAATCGCATTTTATTATAAAAAACATCTTATTAGATATAACACTTATGATTTTATAAAAAATTTTCAGAGAGATCTTTCTCAACTTAGAAAACAAAATTATGCATAAATAAATATCAAAAATATTATTAATATTAAACGATCTTCTAATATCATCATAATTCTTATAAATTATTTTTACAACGAATAACCGAGGAATAATTATCCTTACTTCAACGGGTTTGTCAGCCGAACCAGTCCAACAGGCAGCAGAAAGATTTTTTAATTTATTACCACATAAATCTGTTGCTGTTGTAACTACAGCCGCCGAGGGAAAAGAGAATAACAAATATTCAAAACTATCTGAGTCCCAATTTCGGAGCTTTGGTTTTAGTACTATCGATTTTATCGATATTGAAAATAAACCGCATGCAGATTTTTCAAAATAAAACTTAATTTATGTCTGCGGTGGTAATACGTTTAGGTTATTAAAGTATGCTCGCGAAGCACATTTTAAAGATACGATAGTAAAATTACTTGATAGCGGCGGAAATATATATTGGCGGAAGTATTGGAGCAATTATACTTGCACCAACAATCCAAATTGCAGTTTCAATAGATCCTGACCACAATGATGTTGGTTTAACTGATTTTGAAGGTCTTGTATTAATTGACTTTGAAATTTTGCCTCATTATAATCCTTCTTATGGTAGAGAATTGTCTTACTATCAAAAGACTACATCAAATAAAGTTATTAGTATTTCGAATTCACAAACCATTATAATAAACAGCAAAGGGCGACAGCTATAGGATAAAACTTATAGGATTAAAGAATTAAATTAAAAGATGACGAAGCAGTATACTCCGCTCTCAAGTTTTACGCAAGAAGATGGAGAACTTTGTCTCGTCCCAATGTTTCGAAGAGCCAACCGACCTTCGGTCTGCAATCTTGTCCGATTACATACCGATAGAGTTCGGCGAAGAGATCGCCGGCCTTCAATGCTGGCGCTCTTTGCTATCTCACGAATGGTATTGTGGATCGCTAATTATACATTGCAATAACCAAGATTAAAAATTGAAGGGAAATTGAGGGTTTTATTAGTTTTCTATATTTCTTAATTTCTTAAGAAATTGAGAAATAATGTAGAAATAATCCTGAAGTAAAAATTTAATTTTTATAGCAAATCTATAACCTTATTGGGTTGGATATCGTTAATAAAAGATTCGTCATGAGAGACAAGAATTATTGTTCCTTGATAATCTCTTAAAGCTTCCACTAATTCTTCAACAGTATAAACATCTAAATGATTAGTTGGTTCATCTAAAATTAAAACATAAGAGTTCTTTGAAAGAATAGCCGCTATTTGTATTCTTCTAAAAAGCATCTACGTTTATTTTTTCAAACCTTTGAGCTTGTTTTTTTAATTTTTCAATAGATTCTAAAAGTTGTTTCTTCTTTTTTTCTTGAGCTTCGCAAGCTCTCGTTCTGGCTTCAAATTCTTCTGTTCTTTTCTTTCTATAAAAATCGTAATTTCCACCCCACAATCTTATAGTAAAATTTAAAACAAAAAGTTGGGTGGTATGTTAGATTTCAATAAAGAAGTTTATTGGGCCGATGTTTGTTGAAGTTATTTCTAAATAACTGCCAAATTCTTTTGAAAAAACTTGATAATTTCTTTTTTTAAAAATCCCAATTAGCTTCTCGTAAATTTCTTTGGCTAATTTTGGCTCTAAAGCTTGATTAAAATTTATTCTTCCTTTTTCGAAACTAGCTAATAATGTTATGTTGGAAATAAAAATTAAGGTTGGCTTTACTTCCTTTAATTTTCGAAGGAATTTATTATTTTCATCAATTATTTGTAAATTTTCTAAAAAACTTACAATTTCTTCTAAATTCTTTTTCTCATCTCCTCTTCCAACGCCAATATAAATTAATAATATGTTATTTGGATAGACATCTTCTAAATCACTTTCAATCTTTATATTTTTTACTTTTTGAATTAAAAATTTCATTTAACTTTAAAAACCTTAATTAGAACTTCATTAGGAATTTTAACTTTTCCTTTAAAAAGTTTTTCTAATTTCTTTTTGCCCTTTTTTTGTTTTTGCCACAACTTCATTTTTCTTGTTCGATCACCACCATAAAGCCAACCAGCTATATCTCGATAAATAGCCGGGATTGTTTCCCGGGCAATAATTTTTCCGTTAATACTTGCCTGAAGTTTAATGGGAAATTCTCTTCTTTCTAAATTTTCTTTTAAAACCAATAAAATTTTTCTTCCAATAGCTTGAGCTTGGCTTCTATGAACTAATCTTGAAAGACTGGGTTCTTTTTCTTCCGCTATTAAAATATCAAGTTTAACTAAATCAGATTTTTCATAATGAGAAAGTTGCCATCTCAAAGACGCATAACCTGAAGAGATTGATTTTAATTCATCGAAAAAACCAGCAATTAATTCATCTAAAGGCAAAAAAGATTCTATTTTTAAAATTTTGGCTTCATAATTAATTTCAACTATTTTGCCCCTTGACTTTTTAATTATTTCCGAAATTCCTTCTAAATATTCTTGAGGTGTAAAAATTTCAACTTTAGCAATTGGTTCTTGAATTTCAAGAATTTGATCAATCGAAGGTAAATCTTGGGGATTTGTTATTTCTTGTTGGCTTCCATTTTTTAATTTAATTAAATATTTAACCGAAGGTAGGGTTATAATAATTTCTGTTCCGAATTCTCTTTTTAATCTTTCTTGAAAAATATCTAAGTGTAATAACCCCAAAGCTCCTACTTGAAAACCTCTACCTAAAATCGGATGAGAGATTTTTTCTAAAAAGATAGCCGGATCGTTAAGACAGAGTTGACGAATGCTTTCTTCAAAAGATTCGAATTTTTCTTCTTGAGCAGGATAAATATTGGCAAAAACATTTGGTAAAGGTTCTTCATAGCCAGGTAATGGCTCTGTTTCTAAATCTAAAGTTATTGTTTCTCCAATTTTTAAAATACCAGCATCTTTAATCCCCGTAGCTATATAGCCAATCATTCCTGCTTCAAGTTTATCTTTTTCTTTTAAATCTGGTTTAAAAATACCAACTTCCAAAATTTTGAATTGATATTTTTTTCTTCGAAAATAAGCTAATTGATTTTTAGAAAATTCTCCAGAAAAAACTCTTACATGAGCAATTATTCCTTTATAAGAATCAAAATGAGAATCAAAAACTAATGCTTTTCCCCTTATGCTATCCGGGTGATTTTTATACTCTTTTGGTGGTGGAATTTTTTCAATAATTGCTTTTAATAATTCTTCAACGCCTGTTCCTAATTTTGCTGATATAAGATAAACATTTTCTTCTCCGGTTAAATAAAAAATTTCTTCTAAAAGATCATCCAAATTTTTTATATCTAAGTCAATTTTATTAATTGCTGGAATAATAACTAAGTTTTGTTTTTTAGCTAATTCTAAATTAGCTATTGTTTGAGCCTGAATTCCTTGAGTGCCATCAATAAGTAAAATAACTCCCTCAACTGCTGCTAAAGCTCTTGAAACTTCATAAGAAAAATCTACATGACCGGGAGTATCAATTAAGTTCAAAAGATAACCCCGATATTCCATTGTTACGGGCTGCATTTTAATTGTTATTCCTCTTTCTCTTTCCAATGACAATCTATCTAAATATTGAGGTTCGAGTTTTTCTTTAGGTATAGTTCCAGTAATTTCTAAAAATCTATCAGCTAAAGTTGATTTTCCATGATCAATATGAGCAATAATAGCAAAATTTCTTATTTTTTCCATCATCTTTTTATTTTAACTCACTATTTAATACCATAAAGGTAAATCAATTTTGCTTCAAGATTATTAAGTGATCTTAAATAAACCCTCACTTCATCGATAACTCCATAAAATTGATAAGCTGTCCAAGGAACGCTTAGTTTAATATCACCAGGAGGCCCTTGATAAGGATCCCTGTAGCCATTAATATCTAATTTTCCATTTACAAAAACATAATCATTGATAGAAGTTGATTTATTATTAACAAATACTAAATTCCACCACTGATTTTTATTTAAAAAAATAGTTCCTCTTAAACCTGTAGTACCTCCACAATTATAAATATCAAAATAAGCAGTATCTGAATTAGAAATACCAAAATTCAAATTAGTACAATCAGTACTGCTTTCTTCGTTTTGAGAAAAAACTCTTTGATAATTAGAAGTCGTAGAAAATCTATAAATCCAATAGATAACTGAAAAATCTTTATTTCTTAAATCCAAAGTGGTTGAGGTGGCTACACTTACATAATCATCCACACCATCGAAAGCTAAACCCCAACCTATTTTTCCCTTTACCCAGCCCGAAGAAGTAGTAAAATTAAAATTATAAAGAGTGCCGTTATTATTATATCCACTTAAATCGTAAGTTATTGTTCCTGTTCCTTCTTCAAAAGGTAAATATAAAACCAAACCGCTTTGGGGTGTTGGCAAACTTAAATCATTTCCTAACTCATATAAAAGAGGTTCAATGCCACCATCATTAATCATTTGATAACCAAAGGCTTCTGATTCCATTCTGGCTGTCAGTTTATATTTATTTCCTTGCTTAAAATAAACATAAAAATAATCACCATTATTTAAAGGATCGATTGGTAAAGAAGAAAAAGAAAAAAGAGAGCTGGAAAAATTTAAAGGTAGCCAACCATTACCATCAGTTTTTCTAAAAGTTGAAGTAGAAGCACAGCGATAAGAAAAAGGAGAAAATATGGGCGGTAAATTTGGATAAGAAGAGCAATTAGGATTAGAATCAGGCAAGGAAAGATAAACCAAATTATCTGTACCCAGATTGATTTCAGGATTTTGATTAAGTAAAGCTTGAATAGCAGAATTAATTGCTTGAAGATCATTAAGTCTTTTAGCATCTCTAGTTCTTTTAATAATGTCAGTAGTGTTAAAGGCAAAAAATAAAATAACAGCCAAAACTGAAATTACAAAAAGTACAATTAAAATTTCAATAATAGTAAATCCTTTAGGTTTAAAAAATTTCATAGATCATTCCCAAAAACAAAATTAAAGAAATAAAAATAATTAAAAACTTAGGGAAAATAAAAAATTTTTTTTCTTTAAGTTTTAAATAAATTAAATTTAAAATCAAAAGATTGAAACCAAGAAAAACATCGCTAATAAGACTAATAATTTTAATTAAAGAATTTGCGGGAAGAAAAAGGAGAAGTAAAATCGAAAAAATTAATATTAAATTAGTTCTTCTTTCTGAAAGACCATAATCAGCTTGCAGACCTCTTTTTAAATAAAAAGCTAAATCAACTAACATAATATTAAAAGTAACTAAAATCAAAATAAATAGAAAAAGAGGCAAGGGGATAAAGGGTTTTAAAACATCTAAAGAAATTTCGGAAGTTTTATTTCCTAAAAAGCCAATGATACTTAAAGAATAAAAAAGATAAATTGAAGTCACTAAAACTAAAGAAAATAAATTGATTTTTCTGAATTTTTCTTTTTCTTTGCCAACAAGATCAAAAACAAGGGGTACAGCTGAAATACCTGAAAAAGCAAAAAGTAGAACTCCGTAAGGCAAAAAGAAATCTCCTTGGAAATTAAAAAGATTGGTAAAGTTATTAATATCAGCTTTAATTCCGAACCAAAAAGAAATTATCAAAAAAAGAAAAATAATGCTTATTCCTAAAATAGTTTCAAAGCCAGCAAAAATTTTGAGATTTTTAGTAATAAAAAAAAGATTAAAAAAGACAAAAATAAGTTTAACTAAGAAAGTTTTATCAGGAAAGATAGTCCCCCAAAATTTTTCTAAGGATAAAAGATAAATCCAAAAAACACCCATCATTCCAAAATAATCAAAAATCCATACTAAATGCTTAAGATTAGGATGAAGATAAATTGCAGCTAAACCAGGTAAATTATGTTTTTCTTTTGTTTGAAAAATAATTTCAGCAAAAATTAAATGGATTATATAAAAAACAATAAACCAAAAACCTAACCAAAAAATAAACCACAACTTGCCTTGTAAAAAAGCATAAGGTAAAACAAAAACTCCTAAACCAATAATTGTGCTTAAAAAAATAAAAATACTTTCAATTTCTTTACTGATTTTCATCTTTCTTTATTAACTTTTCAAAATAGTACCATAAAGTTAAAATGATGACCGTCAGCAGCGTAACTAAAAAAGCTTCAAAATAATAGCCTAAACCAACTGCTCCGCCAATAGCAGCTGTTGTCCAAAGAGCAGCAGCTGTTGTTAAGCCAAAAATTTTTTCTTCATGTAAAAAAATAAGACCAGCTCCTAAAAAACCAATACCTACAACTAAGTTAGAAATTATTCTTGAAGTTGAAGCTGGATCAATAAAAGAAAGTCGATAACCCAAATAACCAAAAAGACAAGCCCCCAAACTTACTAAAGCAAAAGTTCTTAAACCAGCTTGTTTTTTAAAAAAGCTCCTTTCAGTACCAATAATTCCTCCCAAAATAGCTGCTAAAATAAAACGGTAAATAATTTCTATTTTTTCCATTATTAAATTTTTTCCTCTATCTCTATTTTAACAAGTTCAATTAATTTTTCTACTAAAACTTTTGGGTCTCTTTCCCAAATTATTTTTCCCCTTCCCCTTTTAGCTTTTTCAACTATTTCCATAAAATATTCTTCTGTTCCTCCAGAACCAACTAAAACACCCATTGGTTTTTCCTCTTCAAAAGCAATGGTAAATTCATTTAAAGTTCCAATCCTTCCACAAATAAAAATTACTCCATCACCCATTTTAGTTAAAAGCAAATTTCTTCCACTATAACCCTCACCGGTATATAAAATAGTGTGATGATAATCAATTGGCAATTTATAAACATTAAGATGTTCTTTATAGCTTCGGGCTGGAGAAAGACCAATAACTATTCCTCCATTTTCATAAGCTCCTTTAGCTGCCCAAAGAGGAGTACCAGTAGTAGCTCCAGTTAAAACAATTACTCGATGATTAGCTAATTCTTTACCAATTTCATATGCTAGTTGATGAACATCTTCTCGGCAAGGAGTAGTTACTGCAGCTCCAGAAATAACAATTTTGATATTAGAAAAAATAGGTTCAATCATTATTTAGGAAGCTTTGAATAATTAAGAACCAATTTGTCTTCCCTAACTTTTTTTCTTTTTCTTAAAATTTCTAAAGCTCGCTTTTTGCTAAAATTATGACCAACACCAGCTATTCTTCTTATCAATTTTCCTTTCTTAGTAATTTTGAATCTTTTTAAAAAAGCTTTTCGGTTCATTTTTGTTTTGCTATGGTAATAACTAAAAGACCAGGAAATTTTTTCAGTGGGCTAGTTATTTTAAAAGGAATAGGGATTAGTTCTAAAAATTGATTTAATTTTTTTTCCGCTAAATCAATAAACAATTTTTCTCTTGACTTTAAAACCATTCTGATTTGTACTTGATGGCCTTCTTCTAAAAATTCAGCTGCCTGCTTAGCTTTTCTTTCAAAATCATGCAAAGCCTCATTAAAACCTATTCTTATTTCTTTTGTTTCTTTAGGTTTCTTTTTTATGCTTTTTTCTTTTTTCTTCTTTTGATAAAGCCACTCTTTATAATTACCCAGTTTAACAATTATTGGTTTTTGATTAGCATTCACCAAAATTAAATCAAGATTTTCACTTTCAGCAATTTTCTGAGCTTCTTCAAAACTAAATATTCCCTTCTGTTTACCATCAACTCCAATTAATCTTACCTCTTTCGGCTTTAATTTCAATATTTCTGGATCTATCAGTTTTAAAAAATAAAAAAATATCTCTTCTTCGACTGGGTTTTTTAATTATAACACAATTTGCTAAAATTTAGTATATGGTTTACATTTTAGGCATTGAATCAACTTGTGATGAAAGCGGCATTGCTTTAATTGAAGCTCAAGAAAATAAAATTAAAATTTTAGCTAATGAGCTAAGAAGCCAAATAAAAATCCATTCTCCTTATGGTGGAGTGGTTCCAATTTTAGCTGCTCGGGAACATAGAAAAAATTTGCCTATTTTACTTGAAAGAGTTAAAAAATTTTTTGATTTAAAAAAAATTGACTATTTATCTTTTTCAGTTGGACCAGGACTTTTACCCGCTCTAGTTAGCGGTAAAGAATTTGTTGCTTCTTTAGCTAAGAAACTAAATAAAAATATTATTCCTGTTAATCATCTTTTTGCTCATTTTGCTTCAGTGGTTATAAAAAATAGACTTAATGTTTGGCAAACTATTAAAAAAATTGAATTCCCTGCTTTGGTTTTAATAGTTTCTGGTGGTCATACTAATCTTTATCTATTTAAAGATTGGATAAATTATAAAAGAATTGGGCAAACAATTGATGATGCTGCTGGTGAAACATTGGATAAAGGAGCTAGAGCTTTAGGTTTAGGTTATCCTGGTGGTCCAATTATCGAAAGAAGAGCTAAATTAGCAAAAAATTTCTATGCTCTACCCAAGCCCCTTTTAGAAAAAGGATTTAATTTTAGTTTTTCTGGTTTAAAAACTGCTTTTATTGAAACAATTAACGAAATCAAAAAAATTAAAGGCGATTTAGAGGAAAAAGACATTAATAATCTCTCGGCTTCTTTACAAAAAACAATTTTTGAAATCTTACTTTATAAATTAAAAAAAGCCGAAGAAATTTACAAACCAAAAACAATTGTTATTACTGGCGGAGTGGCCGCTAATCAAACTTTAAGAAAATTGACTAAAAAAGTTTTAAAGAATAAAAAAATAATTTTCCCCCAAAGAGAATTATCAACTGATAATGGTCTTAATATTGCTATTGGTGGTTATTTACTTTTCAAAACAAAAGTATTAATTAAAAAACCGGAAGAAATTGAAGTTTATCCAAGAGAAAGCTCAGTTTTATGATAAAATAATATTAAAAGCGGTCTTTATTCTCTTTTTTATAAAAATGAAAGTTAAAAAGGATGAGTTTATTCTTAAACATTTTTTAAAATTTGGGCCTAAAAAAGTTTTTATCTATGGAACTAAAAAATTGGATGATAAATATTTAGTGTGGCAAAATAATGGGCAATATGAATTTTGTGGCGGTCTTTGGAAAAAAGGTGAGGGCTTATTTGAGGCTTTAAGAAAAAGAGTTTGGGAAAAAAATAAGGTTTTAATTTCGAAAATAAGAAATTTATTGAAATCAAAATTAAAGGATGGGGAGCTTTATCTTTTCTTTGAAATAGAAGTAGAAAAAAATAATCTCCAGAACTCTCTTATTTTTAAAAACCTTAAAGAAATCTCAAACCCAAGTAAAGAAATTCAAATTTTTTTAAGTTAAAATTTAGAAGCGCAGTTTCGACAATAAGGAGCAGCTGGATCAATTTCTAATCGAGCTTCTTCAATTTCCTTGCCGCAATTTTCACAAAAACCATAAGAGTTATTTTCGATTTTCTTTAAAGCTTTATCTATTAATTCCAGTCTCTTCTCTAAATCTTCTTTTTGTAAATGAAATTCTTCTCTTAATTCATATTTATTAGCCCAATCACTAGTTTCGTAGGCTTCTTCCCTAAGAACATCGGTCTCTTCTTTGTTTAAAGTTTCTAAAAGAAAAGCTATCTCTTCTCTTTCTTTAATTAATTTTGCTTTAAATGTTTCTAAATCCTTCATCTAAGAAGATTATTTAATTGAGGAATTGTTTTTTCTGAAGTCAAATAAACTAAATAATTTTTAAAAATAAACCAAGCGAAAACATTATTATTGTCTAAAAAAATCACCCTATATTTAATCTTATCATAACTTTCAGAAATAAAGTTTTTAGACAAAACTTTCGTCGGTTTAAAATCAAAATAAAAATTCTTTATTTTTTCTAAAGAAAAAGTTTTTTCCCAAGCTAAATTTAATTTTTCTATTTCTTGAAAATTATTTATTTCAAAAACTAAAACTAAATATTTACGAGATAGAGATTGGTAAACTAAAATTTCATAATTGGTTGAAAGATTGGGTTTTATTTTTTCCTGGAAGTTTTTATCTTTGAAAAAATAATTTAGAAGTAAATCAATAGGAAGTTTTTGATTTTGGTAATTTAAATTTAAAACTAAGAAGTTATTTGGAAGTTGATAACGAGAATTAAATTCTTCTAAAGCTTTTTGAATTTCTCCTTCTGTTGGGTTAGTTAATTTAATTTGATATTGAGGAAGAAAGGGAAATAATTTTATTTGAGAAGTTGGTTGGGAAGGAGTTAGTGGTTGATTTAAAATTTGATTTTCAGTTTTTTGCTTTTCAATAGGCAAAGAAATTGTTTCAACTCTTTTTTCTTCAGTGCTAGTTTCTGATTGTTTTTCTTCAGCTTTAGGTAAGATTATTGGTTCTTCTGGAGGCGGAGGAGTTGGTTCTTTTTTAGTTTGAAATAGTTTAACAATTTCTTGATAAGGCTTGAAATAAATAATAAGAAAAATTAAAACGAAAAAGACAAGAGCAGGAATTAGGTAAAGTAGATACCTAGAAAAATCAATTTTACGAGATTTTTCTTCTGGTAAATTAGCTGCTGCTTCTTCTAAAAGTTCTTTTCGTGGACGAGTAAACCTCTCTTCTCTTTTAAAAGTAATTTCGCTTAAATTTGGTGGTTGAAAACTTTCTTTTTTCTCTTCTTCTAATTTCAATTCTTCTATTCTTTCTGGAGGCGTTTGAAGAGTTAATTTGCCTTCTTTAATTTCAGTTTTTTCCTCTAAAGGAGGAGAGGAAGCAATAACTTGTTCATTTATTGGTATTTCCTCTTTAGAAAAGGAAACAGATTTAAATTCAGTCATTTCTTTTTTTTCGTCTTCCTCTTTGCCTATTAAAGAACCTGGTCCAATAAAAGTATATTTGAATTCTTCTTTTTTACTTTCCTCGGACATCTTTTAAAGAAACATAAATTTTTCCGTCTTCGCTAATATTCTTTATCATCACTAAAAGTTCATCGCCTATCTTTATTTCTTCTTCAATGTTTTCTATTTTTTTGTTAGTTATTTCGGAAATATGAAGCAAAGCTGTTCTATTGGGTGCTAATTCTAAAATTGCTCCAAAAGGCAAAATTTTAGTAACCTTTCCTTTAACTAAATCTCCAACATTAAAAGCTTCAGCAATACTTTTAATCCAATTCTTAGCTAATTCAAAATTAGAATTTTTATCGCCAATAATATAAAGAAGGCCATCGGGATGAATATCAATCTTAACATTAGTAGCTGCAATAATTTCATTAATTGTTCTACCACCTGTTCCTATAACTAAACCTATTTTTAAAGGATCAATTTTCAAAACTTCTATTTGAGGAGCATAAATGCTTAAAGATTTTGGTTTTTCAATCAAAGATGACATTTTTTCTAAAAGAAAAATTCTGGCTTGTTTAGCCTTTTCAAAAGTTTCTTCTATTTGTTTTAAAGTTAAACCCTCAATTTTAACATCAAGTTGAATAGCAGTAATTCCTAGATCGGTTCCAGCTACTTTAAAATCCATAGCTCCAAAAAAATCTTCTGGTCCTTGAATATCAGTCAAAAGTTTATAATTGTCATCATCTTGATAAACCATACCGATACTAATTCCGGCTATATGTTTTTTAAGGGGCACACCGGCATCCATTAAAGCCAAAGAAGAGCCACAAACAGAACCCATTGAAGTTGAACCATTTGAAGATAAAACCTCAGAAACAACTCTAATAGTATAAGGAAATTCTTCTTGAGGAGGAATTAAATTTCTTAAAGCCTTTTCAGCTAATTCACCATGACCGATCTCTCTTCTTGAAGGTCCTTTAGAGCTACCTAATTCGCCGGTAGAAAAAGGAGGAAAATTATAATGATGAATAAATCTTTTAAAACCTTCATATTCAATATCTCTTAACCAAAGTTCTTCTCCAGGAGCAGCTAAAGTGACAGTTGAAAGAATATGAGTTAAACCTCTCATAAATAAAGCCGAACCATGAACTCGAGGCAAAATTCCAATTTCCATTTTCAAAGATCTAATTTCATCCAGCTTTCTGCCATCTGGCCTAATTCCATCTTTTAAAATTTTTTCTTGAAATATTTTTTTAAATCTCCTATTTAAAGCATTAATTACATAAGGTTTAAGCTCACCAAATTTTTCTTCTTGATTAACTAATTCAAAAACTTCTTGCCATGGCCTATCCCCTTCTTCAAAACTAAAAAGTTTCTTTTCTAAATCAAATTTATTTTCTTCTAAAAACTTATTTAAAGCTGCTTCTCCTTGATTAAATAAATCTTCTTCGATTTTAATTTGGTCTTTAAATAGGGGTTCGATTGATTTTACAAAACTAACAAAATTTTTAATTTCCTCAAAACCCAATTTCAATCCTTCTAAAACTATTTCTTCTTTTATTTCCTTACCCTCGAGTTCAATCATATTAACTTTATTTGAAGTTGCTGAAAAAAGAAGTTCCATTTGAAAATCATCTAAATTTTGATTAAAGAAAAATTCACCATCTTTATAAATGACTTTAATAGCACCGATTGGTGAAATAAGGGGGATACCAGCTAAATGAAGGGCTAAAGAAGAGCCTAAAAGAGCCAAAACTCCAGGATCTAAACTAAAATCATAAGATAAGACAATATTAACTAAATGGAGTTGTTTTCTAAAAATAGGAGGAAAAAGAGGGCGAATGGCTCTATCAATAAGTCTTGCATTTAAAATAGCGTTAATTGACGGTTTTCCTTCACGCCTAATAAATCGACTGCCATAAATTTTACCAACAGCATAAAATTTTTCTTCATAATCAACTGTTAAGGGTAAAAATTCTAAATCAGGAATTTCTGAACCGAAATTTAAAATAGTCAAAATTCTTGTATCTTTAAATTTAGTCAATAAAGATAAAAAAGATCTTTCTGCCCAATCATTAATTTCAAATTCAATTTCATAATTATATTTCGGACTTTGATAAACAAAATTCTTTTTCATGATATTAAGATTATATTTCTCAATTCATTAAGGTCATAATAAAAATCAGCTAATTCTTTTAATTTTACTGAAGTTGTCTGAGAAAAACCAGCAATTTCAACTTGTTTACCTTGATTTTGTAAATATTCAACAAGATGAGAAAAATCACCATCGCCAGTAACTAAAATAACAACATCAACCAACTGACTAAAGCGAATAACATCAACAGCTATACCGACATCCCAATCAGCCTTCTTGCTACCATCAGGATAAACTTGGAGTTCCTTAATTCTCAGTTGGATTCCTTGATTAATTAAAGCTTCAAAAAAATCAATTTCTTTAGGAGTAAAATCTGATTTAATCACATAAGCAAAAGCTTTAATTAGTTTTCTTGGTCCAACTAAAAGAGAAACTAATTTACCAAAATCAACCTTTTTATTATAAAGATTTTTAGCTGAATGATAGATATTTTGAGTATCGATAAAAATATTAACCCTTTGATCTGGAGTAGCGAAAAAGTTCATAATCCTAATTCTTTAGTAATTTTCTTATATCTTTCAAAAGAAACTTTTTGTAAATATTTTAGAAGTTTTTTTCGATGAGCAATTTTTAAAATCAATCCTCTCTTAGAATTTTTATCTTTTTTATGTTTTTTCAAATGTTCAGCTAAATTTAGGATTTCTTCTGTCAATAAAGCAATTTGAACTTCAGGAGAACCGGAATCATTTTCATTCTTCCCATATTTTTTAATAATTTCTCTAATTTTTTCTTTTGTAATTGGCATAGTTTATAATTATTTTAACATAAAATGGATTTAAAACAAATAGAGTCGTTTTTACCTCGTTTCGAAGCCTATTTAAGATTGGAAAAAAATAAAAGCCAAGGAACAATTAAGGTTTATCTTTCACGATTAAAAAAAATTATTGACTGGTTAAAAACTAACAATTTTACTTCTTTAGATGAAGAAAGTATTTTTAAATTCCGTTTTTATCTTGACAAAAAAAACATCTCAATCAAAACCCAAAGTTATTATTTAATTACTTTAAGAAGTTTTTTAAGATTTTTAAAGAAAAAAGGCTATGAAGTTCTTGATCCAGAAAAAATTGAATTACCTAAAATTCCTGAAAGAGAAATTAATATTCTAACCGATGAAGAATTAGATAGATTTTTAAAATCAGCTGAAGGTGAAGATTTAAAATCTTTAAGAGACCGAGCTTTATTAGAAACTTTATTTAGTACTGGACTTAGGGTTTCTGAAATTTGTAGTTTAAACAGAGATATTGATTTAAAAAAGGGAGAAATACCAGTCAAAGGAAAAGGCGGAAAAATAAGAATTGTTTTTTTATCACCCTTAGCTAAACTTTATTTAAAAAAATATTTAGAGAAAAGAACTGATAATAATCCAGCTCTTTTTATTAATTTAAGCAAAAACAAAAAATTTACTAGAATAACTCCTCGGGGAGTTCAAAAAATAATTAAGTATTATGCAAAAAAATCAGGAATCTTAAAAAAAATAACTCCTCATACCCTAAGGCATCAATTTGCAACTGATTTATTGATGGCTGGAGCTGATTTAAGAGCTATTCAACTATTATTAGGCCATAAAAATTTACAAACAACCCAAATTTATACTCATTTAACCAATAAAGAACTTAAAGAAATTCACCGCGCCTTCCATGGCAAAAGGAGGAAAAATATTTTATAATTATTTTAAACATAAGGGGCGATAATTAATAATTGAACGAAAAGATGACAAAGTTTTTAAAACGAGAAGAAGGGGGTCGAGTAGAACAAAAAAAATTAGATGAAGAATTAGAAAAAGTAAAAAAACAATTAATTGCTTTTATTGATACTGTTATGGATGGGATAAGAAAGCAAGGTTACCTTTCCGCCTTTGGCATGATGGGCGAAATGCCTATAAAAGACTTTAATACAATTTTTAATGAAATTGCAGGCTCCCTAGACGAACAAACAAAAGCAATATTATCTGCCTATTTTTCTGAAGAAACACTTAATAGAGGAAGAAATGGATTTCTAGAAAAATTAGGACAATTTGAAAATAAGCCAGCACAACTTCCTGGTCAGGAGGAATTTGAAGAAGCTTTATCTACCTTAAAAAAGAAGCTTCTAGAACGATTACATTAAGAATTAGAAAGATTAAAGGAATTAAATTACTAAAAGAGATTAGATGAGTTTTCTTCTAAATTTTGAATTAAATCATTAATTTTACGAGAGATATTTTCTATAAATCCTCTTATGTTTTCTAACCATCCTCTTATTTCTCCTTCAAGCTGAACAAAAAAATCTCTGTAAGACGAAAGATTTGGATGATTATTTAATCCTGACACTAGCTTAGAAAAATTATCAAATGTTGGCTTTAACTTAGAAGACTTTATTTTTGATTCAAGGTCTCTAAAAGTCCGAGGTAATTGTAATAATTCTCTATCAGATTTGATTCTATTTATTTCTCTTTGCACTACATTTAATCTTGGTTGCAGTGGCTTTTTTGTGGTTTATCTAAACTTTGAAAATATTGTTTCTTTTCTTCTAATTCATTTATTAATTTTATAATTTCATCTACTTTTTCCTCTATCCCTAATAATTCCTCAATTCGCTTTTTTATATCTTCTAAAGTAATATTTCTGCCTCCTTCTATTCCAAAAACTTCATTCAAATAGCTTTCTAAATTTTCTCCTCCTTCTAAGTCATCTCGAAATATTTCTGGATTTAAACTTCCTCCTTTGTATATTATATTTCCCTCACGGGCTTGACGAGTGATGATTCTATTAAGCAGACCTATAAGATATTGTAAACTTTCAACTAGTGTTTGGCAGGTTATTAATAAACTTTCAACTGACTCTTTTAAATCTTTAATTAATTTTTCAATTTGCTCAATTATCACTTTATAATCTTCTGGTATATTTGTTCTTTGTTCAATTTGTCTTCTTATATTTTTTCTTCTTTCTGGGCTTCTTTTCATTGTTTTAAAAATTTCCCGAATTTTTCAAATTTCATTTTTTATTTCTTATTTTGAAGATATACTCTCTTTTATTGATTCTATCACTTTAAATAAATTTTGAATTTCATCTAGAACATTATCTAATGATTTTATTAAATCTTCAAAATTTTTTAATAAAAATTCTTTTAGACTTTTTTCATATTTAGGAACTTCTACTGATAAATTTTCTAACCGATTGATTTCAGAAATTAAGGAATTAATTTTCTTTTTGATTTCCTCTATTTTTTTTAAAACTATTTCAAAACTTTTTTTCAAACTATCAAATAAATTTTGGGCTTTCTCTTTCTTTTTTAATCTTCTAGTATCAACTTCTCTAGATAACTTAGATAGATCTCTAGTAATATTACCAACTTGAATTCTATAATAGAATAATTCGAAATAGATGACGCATATTCTACTATAAAAAACATTAATAAATTTTTCTATTATTTCAGGGTTTGATTTGATGTTATCTATTAGCCTTTCAGAAAGTTTAATAATTTTATCTATATCTTCTAATGAATTATTAAAACCAGATTTAACTTTGGTATTTATTCTTTCCTGAAATTCATCTATTCTTTCTCTCAAATACCCAAAAACCTCATCTTCAAACATATCTTTAATATCTTCTGCTTCTTTCTTAATCCTTTTTAAAAATTCTCTATATTTTTCTCTAATATTTCTGATAATTGGAGATGAATGATCTTTAATTAAAATCTGATCAAATGGCAAAAGTTCGGGGAGACATTCTAAATATAAATCAATTTGAGACATAAGTTCGTTAAGAGTTTCTAATACTTTATTTTTTAATTCTTCGTCGGCATAAAATCCTTTAATAGAATTAAATAAATTTTCAAAAGCTTTTTCGAGATATTCTAAAAATTCTTTCCATTTTATTTCATTAATATTTGCCGGTAGTCCCCCTTTTTCTCTAAGAATATTTAAAATCATACCGATATTTTCTTCTCCTACATTAGGTGCTACTAAATTCTCAAAGTTTTCTAAATTTAATAAATAGTCGTCTTCGCTAATTTTGATTTTATCCAAATTAGATTTTATATGAATAAACAAAACTTCAAAAAGAGCTAAGAGTTTTTTAACCAATTCAAATCATTAAGAAGATGGATTAAATCTAAATGTTCCTTTTCTTTCTCTCTAAGACGTTTCTCAAAATCATCAAATCTAACGGGTTCATTACTTTTTGGCATAATTCAATTTTACAAAATACTTTTAGATTTTTTTAGCCACAACTTGTAGTTTCTCCGCAACTTATACAAGTATAACAAGCACCAGTTTTAATTGTTATTCCTCCACAATGAACACATGGGGGGCCTGAAATTTCAGCTAAATTATTGTTTGGATTATTTTTTATTTCAAATAGCGTTGGATGTTCTTTTAAAACTAGTTTTTCTTTATCAACTTCAGTCAAAAGACCCAATTCTTCTAATTCATCTTTAGAAAGAAAACGGTAAGCTAAATATTTAAATATGTAATCCACTATTGAGGTAGCTGTTTTTATTTTTTCATTATTAGTTAAGCCCAATGGTTCAAATCTCATATTAATGAATTTACTAGCAAGTTCTTTTAAGGGCACTCCATATTGAAGAGCAATTGAAACTGCAATTGCAAAAGCATCTAAAAGGCCTGCTAAAGTACTGCCCTGCTTTGCCATTCGGATGAAGATTTCTCCAAGACTGCCATCTTCAAAAGTGCTATAAGTTAGATAACCCTCATGACCACCAACTGAGAATTTATGAGTTTCAGATGGCCTAATATCAGGTAACCTTCTTCTACCAAGTTTTTCTTGAGGTTTCTTTTCCTTCTTTTCAGTATATAAAGCTTGAGTTGCTTTTGAACCATCACGATAAACAGAAAAACATTTAATTCCTAATTTCCAAGCAGTAAAGTAAGCATCATAAATTTCTTGAATTGTTGTTTCATTAGGCATATTGAAGGTTTTTGAAATTCCACCACTTATGAAGGGTTGAATAGCAGCAACCATCTTTACATGTCCTAACCAATGAATATATCTTTTTCCTCCAGGTGGTTTAATAGCACAATCAAAAACAGGTAAATGTTCTGGTTTAAGATGCGGAGCTGTTTCAATATTTTGGGTTTCTTCTAAGTGTTTAACAATATCTTCGATTTCCTTTTCGCTATAACCAAGCCTTCTTAAAGCAAGAGGAACTGTTTTATTTACAATTTTCATATAACCACCGCCGACAAGTTGTTTCATTTTAACTAAAGCAAAATCAGGTTCAACTCCAGTAGTATCAGCATCCATCATAAAACTTATTGTCCCAGTAGGCGCGATAACTGTTGCTTGAGCATTACGAAAACCATATTTTTTACCTTGCTCAATTACTTCATCCCATACTTCTTTAGCTTTATTTAAAATCTCTTTATTAAAATCATTTTCATTAACATTTTTTAATGCTTTACGATGAAGCTCCATTACTTCAAGCATTGGTTCTTTATTTTTTTCATATTCAGGAAATGGACCAAGTTTGGCTGAAATTTCAGTTGAAAGTTTGTAAGCTTCGCCTGTCATTAAAGCTGTAATGCTGGCAGCTAAATCTCGAGCTTCATCAGAATCATAAGGAAGGCCTAATGCCATAATCAAAGCACCTAAATTTGTATAACCCAAGCCGATTGTTCGGTATTTTTTAGTTTCTTCAGCAATTTTTGGATGAGGATAATCAGCTTTAGAAACCATAATATCTTGAGCTAAAAACATTACTCTAACAGTATGAAGAAATGCAGGAACATCAAATTTACTATCATCTTTAAGAAACTTTAAGAGATTAATTGAACTAAGATTGCAGCTTGTCCAGTTAAGAAATATATATTCAGCACAATTGTGAACTAAAATACCATTAGCAACAAAATGAGATGTTTCTGGCTCAGTTAAATCATAAACTTCTTCAATGCCATCAAAAACTATTTCTTTAATTTCATCATAAAGATGGTCTTTATAAGCTTCATATTTTTGATTAATATTTTCTAATTTTTCTTGCTTTTGATGCAATTCATAAAAACCAATTTCTTTTTCAAAAATTACTCTTGAACTTCTTGTTATTCTTAAACTATGTTGTTGTTTTACCTGATAAAGTTTTAATTTTCTTTGAGAATCAGGTAAGTATTGTTCTAATTTGCTTCTTCTATTTTTATAAATTTTTGACTTAATGCCAAAATTTAAAAGCAAAAGCTGTACTTGTTTTAAAAGCTCTAAAGAAGAACTATCTAAACCAACATAAAATCCTTTTTGAGGATTACCAGTAATTGTTCCATCAGCAGTAAATAATCCCTTAAGAATATTTTTGATTGATTCTTTGTCTAAATCGAAAACTGAATCTTTAAATATTTTTCTTTGAAAATCAAAATATTGATTTAAAATTTCAGCAACATTTTCTCTACTTGTAGCAACAACAAACTCTGAGATTAATCTTCTTAAATTAGTTTGAGCTTTGTGTTTAGATTGAAGTTTTTCATTTATTGTGCTTTTGATGTAATTTAAAGCATAAATATCTTCATTGCCTCCAGTAAAGAAAATACTAAATCTTTGATGGTTGTAATCATAACTTATAGCTCCATCGCCAGCAAAATAACCAATCATAAAAGCAATATCTGAATCTAAAGATTTATTACCAAAGCCGGCACCGATTAATCTTACTTTATCTCCTGGTTTAAGGTCTTTAACTTTAACATCTCCTTTGCCTTCAATATAAATTGGGTGGTCCTCTGTTGCTCTTAATTCATAACCAGAACGAGTTATTATTTTATAAACTGGCTTGATTCCTGTTTTAAAAACTCTTAAAGCTCTTTTCTCAACAACCTGATTTTCAACAGACTCTATCGGACTTAACACGGACTGTTCGGACTTATTAATGGATTTTTTTGGACTAGACATAGATTTATCGGACATATTTATTTTGTCCTTTTTGTCCGTGTGTTGTCTGTGTTCTGTCCGTGTATAGTCCGTGTATAGTCCGTATGTAGTCCGCGTTTCTATTTTCTGAGTAATAATAATTGGATTTTTGCCAACTAAATCTTTTATTCTTTTCCAACCTTCATTTGTTGCAATTAAGGTATCACCTGGAACACATGGATTAGTTGCTTCAATTCTTCCTGAATTTTTACAAGTATGCCATTTTTGGATAGTGTCATCGAATTGAACTCCTGGATCACCACATTCCCAAGCAGCTTTAGCAATTTCCCATAAAATATCTTTAGCTTTATAAACTTGGGCTACTTTACCTGAGGTGCGATAATAAGTTTTCCATTCACCATCTTTCATTGCTGCCTCCATTAAAGCATCAGGAATTCTTACTGAATTATTTGCATTTTGAAAGAAAATATTTTGCCACAAAGGATTGTTTAAATCAGTCATATCATAACCTGCTTCCATCAAAGCTCTAACTTTATTTTCTTCTTCAGCTTTAACTCGAATATAATCCATAATTTCAGGATGGTCAGCATTCAAAACAACCATTTTTGCCGCTCTCCTCGTCGTGCCTCCAGATTTTATACTTCCAGCAACAGCATCGGCTGCTTTCATAAAAGAAATAACCCCTGAAGAAACTCCACCAGTTGAAAGTGGTTCTCCTTTTGCTCTTAGTTTTGATAAATTAACTCCTGAACCAGAACCTCCTTTAAAAATCATTCCTTCGGTTTTAATCCAATCCAAAATTGACTCCATACTATCTTCAACATCTAAGATAAAACATGCAGCACCAGTTTGAGGTCTTCCTTCAACTCCAAAATTAAACCAAACAGGAGAATTAAAAGCAGCATATTGATGAAGTAAAATATAAGTTAATTCTGCTTCAAAAATTTCTGCCTCTTTTTCATCAAAATATCCTTGTTCTAATCCCCATTTTTTAGAGGTTTTGACAACCCGATCAATAAGTTCTTTTAAGCTTTTTTCTTGTTTGCCTTTATTTACTTTGAAATATTTAGAAGCAATGATATTAATTGCATTTTGGCTGTAAAAATCAGGAAATTCTACATCTTCCATTCTAAAACCAGAACCAGGAATTTCAGCTGTAGTTTTTATCCAATTTACTTCGTCGTAGGGATGAACATTTTCTTTGGTAAAAAACCTTTTAATAAAAGAAATTTTTTGTTTTTGTCTCATTTTTAAAACAATAGATTTTTAATTTTTTTGTACTTCCATTATTAAAAAAAATTTTTTTAAAGTCAAGGATGTTAATTGTGGAGAGTGCTAGTTGAAAGAAATTCAAGTTTAATTTTTTCAATTTTTTCTTGAGTTTGAGTTGAAAATTTTTCTTTTTCCACAATTTTAACAACTTGAATTAAAATTTCTTTATCCTTTATTTCTGACAAAACATCTAAAATAGTTGAAACATATTGTTCCTTTTTTAAATTTAAGCCTTTTTTGATAGCTAACTTTAATTTTTCTTTAGCTAAATCTTTGTCATAAAAGGAAATAATTTTTGCTTCATTTAAAAAATAAGGAGGGAAATTTTCAAAATATTTTTCTCGAGAAACTACAAGATTTATTACCTTATCTTTAAAATTAAATTTCTTTGGATAGTTTTTTTCTAAAAAAACAAGGTTTTGGGCATAAAAAATAATTAATTCGTAATTTTTTGGGTAAAATTCAATCGATTTTTCTATGGTTTCTTGAAAACTAGTTAAATAGTCATTATATTTGGGTAAATTATTAACTAAAAATAAATTGGCTAAATATAAATCAAGAGAAGAAGATTTGGTTATCAATCGTTGATCAAGAGGTTCTTTTTTATAGGCTTTTTTAATTACTTCGTAAAGACGGAAAATTGCTTCTAAAGCTGATTTATCTCCACTTTCAATTACTTTAAAAAAATAAGGATGGACTAGATGAATAGCTTCCTCGGTTAAAAATGGTCCAGCAATTTCTGAAAGTCTTTCAAATTCTTCGGCAGCTTTATTATAATCTGTCATTTTACTTGTTTTAATCAAAGAGGAAAGAATGTAATAGTGACTAAAATGAAAAGTTAAAAAGATTAAACTTAAACCACCAACTAAAATTAAATAAGGCCGAATAAATTTTTCTTCATCAAACTTAAATTCTAATTTAGGAATAACTAAACTTAAGCCAAAGAAAAAAACTAAATAGCTTGCTTGCATATCAAATAAAGAAAAGTTTTGAACTAGATAAGCAAAAATAAATCCTGAAAGAGAAGCTTTTTGAAGAGAATTCATTTCTTTGTTTTGAAAAAGATAATAAAAAAAAGCAATAAAAATTGAAAGCCAACTAATCATTCCTAAAATTCCTGAATTAACTAAAATTTGAACAAATTTATTATGGGGACGATCAAAAATAGCCGCTTCATATTCGTAAATTTTTGGGTCGAAAAACTTAAAAAAAACAATTGGTTCTGTTTCTGGACCGTAACCAATTAATGGACTGGACTTAAAGCCATCAAAAAAGATTTTCCAAGCAAACAATCGAGGAAAAACAGAAACTGGGTTTCTTAAAGTTTCACTAAGTCGATTAATTCCTGGAAGAAAAGCAGAAATTGGACTTAAAAGTATTAAAACAAAAGCTATGATAGCAACTAAGAATAAAGATATGATTTTAATCCTGTTTTTAAGTTCTTTTTGTGAAAAAATGGCATAATAAAAACCAAAAATAAAAAGACCAGCTAAGAGCCCCAAAATGCTTCCTCGAGTTTCTGAAGTAAAAAGAGAAAAAAGATTTAAAAGAGCCAAAAAAATAAAAATTGGTTTTTCAAGTTTATCTTTTGTTTCAAAATAAAAATAAAGTAAAAGAAAGAACATTAAAAGATTAAAAAAACCAATATAAGTAGGATTACCTAAAGTAGCTGATGGCCTTAAAGCTCCCAAGGTAAAATATTGATAAATTTCTAAAATGCTTATCAAAAAAGAGACTAAAGCGAAAGACCAAAAAATTGTTTTTTTAAGTTTTGGGTCATAAGAGAAAAGAAGGTACAAAATAAAAAAATAAAGAAAATAGAAAAATAAAGACCAAATTCCTTCCATTCTTTCAGCATTACCCCAAAAAGAACGATAAGGATTAAGTCCTAAAAAGCCAGAAAGAGAATAAACAAGAAAATAGAAAAAACAAGCTAAAAGAAGATAATTTTTAATTTTTTGAAATGGTTTTTTGTCTAAAAGGAGAATATAAAAAAGAAAAGGTAAAGAAAGAGTAACTAAAACTCTAAAAATTAAAGCCTTGGTCGTAATATAAGGAAAAAGAACTGCTGGATCAAAAATAAGCAAAGTAAAAGGAATTAGAAAGATTAAAAAAAGGAGAATGTTTTTAAAATCTTGAACTAACATTGAATTAAAATCTAAAAAAATTTGAGCGGCGGACGGGATTTGAACCCGCGACCTCCTCCTTGGAAGGGAGGCGTTCTACCAGCTGAACTACCGCCGCAGAATAGCTTATTAGCTTCTAATTTTAATTATACTTCAAGATAATCAGATTTTATAAATTTTTGCCACCAGTTTTGAAATTCTTCTCAACCAAAAACTAAAACTCTTGCTTCACCTAAAACTTCAATTGCTTTTTCTTTTATTTTCCTCGCATATTCAAGATAATTTTCAAAATATTTTCTTTTTTCTTCAACTATCTTTTTTCTAATCGATGTCAAGCTTTTTTGTGATTGATTATTGTTTTGCATTTCTATAAAATTTTTGTGCCTTTTTCTTTAAAAATTCTATTTCTTTCATAAGTTAATTATAAATTAAAAATTTTTATCATAAAAAAATAGCCCCTGCTGGATGCAGGGGCTATGGGTGCTAAAAAAGAAAAATAAAACCTTTAGTTGCTCCAATTTGTCCAGAATTCAGGAAGATCATTAAGGAATGAAGCGGTATCCATTACGCTGCCAGAATTATCATTATCAAAAGCGAAAGATGAGAAGCGAGCTCTTACAGATTGAGCACCAGTAAATGTTTGTCCTGAAGTTCTAAATTCAAACTCATAGGTGGAACCCTCAGGAACAGTGTAATAGCTACCAGAAGGGCTAACAACTGTAGAACCAACTCTTACAGTTGTTGGTGAAACATTAACTTCAGAAGTGGTTCCAGAAGCAGTTTCTAGAGTAATAGTAGCTGTATTAGAAACTGGAACATATAAAGTTCCACCTACGGCTGTAACATTGATTCTAAAGACAACAGATTGAACAGTTGTGGTGCTATTATTTTGATCTCGAGTTACAGATATTGTTTTTTCAACTGCTGCAAATCGAGGACCAAGTCTTACTGCTCTCAAAAGTTCAGAAGTAACAACTGTTGAAGTAGTTTGAACATTATCGCCAAGGCTATTAACGCCAGAGGTTGTGGCTACAGAGACTGTAAGGGTAGCTACGCTTGGAGCAGCATTAGCAGTGAAATCAACTAAAACATCAAGGGTTACTGATTGGTCTCGATTAACTACAAAATTAGACGGAGTGATATCAAAAACAAAAGTTCCGGTAGCAGAAGGTGTTCTAACATCCATAACGTTAGAACCTTGAGCAAGATAAACTGCATTTACAGTTGAAGTATTTGTAACGCTACCTTCAACTCGAGTAACTCTTAGGTTATCGTTTTTAGCTTGAAGATCGAAAGAGAGAACTTTTACTCGATAAGCTTTTCCATCGACTGGATCGCCAAAAACATATCCTTGTTTTGGTGTATTGGGATTAAGAGAAAGAACAAATCTAGCATTGCCAGCAAGTGATGGTTGAAGAGAGAAATTCCAAGTTAATGGGCTATCTGGAGCAAATCTATTAACTCCAGCACCATCAACTCCTCTTACATCATTTTGATTAACATAGAATTGACCTGAAGAAACGGAGCTTGGAAGAGTACCCACAACTGTTACTTCAACAAAAACAGAGGTGTAGCCATTTTTAGGAACTTGAACATTTAAACCAGTGATAGGTAAGTAGTAATTAAGAGAAGAATCTTGAAGGAAAGTTGAAGGACCAACTTGAGTTTGATAAAGAGTATTTCCAGAAGAGTCAACAACCTTAAGAGCAGAAATAGCTCGATATGGAGCTACTGAACCTCCCCATCTCAAAAAGATGGATTGGACAGTAACTGCTCCATTATCAGCTCTAAATCTAAAGCCAGCAACTCTTCCACTCTCACCTTCTCTTAAAACTGGAGCAGCAACCGTTGGATCTTTTTCTGCTCTCAAGAAGCCTTCCTCTTTAGAAGCTTGTTGTTGTGTAGAAGTTGAAGGAAGAAGTCCCATTTGCTGAAGGGCAGCTAAAACAGCAGCAACGAGAGCAGCTGTTTGATCTTGCTGAGATGGTTGAGATGGTTGGGATGGTTGAGAAGGTTGAGAAGGAGCTCCTGCTAAAACTGATTTAAGATGTTGAACTCCTTGAGGACCCAATCTGCTTCCATCCCAATTTCCATACCAATCAGCATAAAAAGCTTTGACAGCTGCTTTTGTTTGAGAACCATAATAACCAGTTGCTCCAGCTGGAATATCATAACCAGCTTCCATTAAACAAGCCTGAGCATTTCTAACAGCTTCTCCTCTTTGGCCATAAGCAACTGGAACTAAAGCATCGGGATTGCAAGTTTGTGCTTTAGTAGCAAAACCAGGAAAGAAAGAAAAAGCTAAAAGTGAGAGACCTAAAAATAAAGAGAGTTTTTTCATTGTTTTAATTTTTATTTATTTCCTTCTACCTTCATTAATTTCCCCAAGGCAGAAGGAAATTTTATTTGTTAATTTAGTGTTTCCGATTTAATTAACGACCTTTTATATAAATTTTTATAACCTACAATTTCAAAAAAGTCAAGCAAAATGTTAATTTTTTGTTAATTTTTCGCCCTAGTAATTTTTAATTTTAAATAAGGTTTTTTTAAAAATCAATTAAAAATGTGGAAAATTAGGCTAAAGTTAAAAGCTCTTTTTTTCTTTTAAGAACTTCCTTTTTTAAATTAGGGAAATGAGCTAAATCTTGAGAAAAATTTAATATTTTCTCCGCTGTTTTTTTTACTTCAGCAGTTAATTTTAAATCCTTAAGATGTTCCATTACTAAATCAGGCAAACCTGCTTGTCTCTCGCCTAAAAAATCTCCGGCTCCTCTTATTTTAAGGTCATATTCAGAAAGTTCTAATGCTGATTTGGCTTGAAGAAAATATTTTAATCTTAATTTTGCTTTTTCGGTTAATTTTGAAGGAACTAAAAAACAATAACCTTGATGAACACTTCGACCAACACGACCGCGAAGTTGATAAAGTTGAGCCAAACCAAAGTTTTCTGGCGATTTGATTATAATGACGGTCGCTAAAGGTAAATCAATACCAACTTCAACAACCGAAGAACTAACTAAAACTTGAATTTCATTTCTTTGCATTTTTTTTAATATTGATTCTTTCTCAAAAGAAGACATTTTGCCATAAAGATAAGCAACTTGATAGTCTTTAAAAATTTTTTTAGCTAATTCGAATTCTTTTTTAACTGAAGCTTTTTCATCTTCTTTATCTTCAACTCTAGGGCAAATAATAAAAATTTGATGGCCCTCTTGAAGCTCATGAAAACAAAGTTTATACATTAACTTTGCCTTTTCTTTATTGAGAATTAAAAAGGTTTTTACTTCTTTAACGCCATGGGGTTTATCTTCTAAATAGGAAAAATCTAAATCACCATAAAGAGCCAAAGCTAAACTTCGAGGGATAGGGGTAGCGGTAATTGAAAGAAAATGAGGCAAAAAATTTTGATTGGTGTTTTCTAAAAGTTTTTGTCTTTGTCTTACTCCAAAACGCTGTTGTTCATCAATGACAATTAAGCCAACATTTTTAAATTGAAGTTCATTTTCGATTAAAGCATGAGTACCTATCAAAAAACTTATTCTTCCTTGAGCTATTAGTCGTAAAAGTTCATAAATTGATTTTGAAACTCGATAACCTTTTAAACCAAAATAAGTTTGACCTGAAGTAATTAAGCCCAAGCCGAAATCATAAGAAGCAAAATGAGTTAAGCATCTTTGAAAATGTTGTTGAGCTAAAATTTCAGTTGGTGCCATAAAAACCACTTGATAACCATTGTGAAGGAAATGAAGAGCAACAATTTCAATAACTAAAGTCTTACCTGCTCCAGTTTCTCCTTGGATTAAGCGATTAGCTGGTTTGCCTTTTTCAAAATCAGCAAAAATTTCATCTAAAACTCTTTTTTGACCTGGAGTTAAATCAAAAGGAAATTGTTTCATAAATTCTTGGATTAAACTTTTATCTTTTAAAATTATTGGGGCTTGATTTTGAGATAAATCTTGTCTTTCCAAAAGAAGAGCTAATTCTATATAAAGAAGTTCTTCAAAAATAAGTCTTTTTTTAGCTCTTTCTAAATTTTCAAAACTTGAAGGCTGATGGATCTCTTTAAGAGCTGAACCTAAAGAGGGGAAGTTCTTTTCTTTCAAAATAATTTCAGGTAAAGGGTCTTCTAAGTTTTCTATTTCATAAGTGTTAAAAAGATAATTGATGAGTCTTTCTAAATATTTACTTTTTAAGCCTTGAATTTCTTCATAAACAGGAACAATTTTTTGAAAAAAAATTTCTTCCCCTTCATCTTCTAAGAAATGAAATTTTATCGGCTGAAAGTAGAGATGACTTGAAGACTTTGTCAATTTGCCAAAAACCAAAAGTTTTTTTTCTCTCTTAATTTGTTTAGCTAAATAAGGTTGATTAAACCAAATAACCCTCACTGAACCAGTTTCATCACTTAAAGTTGCTTGGAGAATAAAAACTTTATTTTTGGGTGAAAGAAATGTTTGGACATCAGTAATTTTTCCACTAATCAAAGCTTTTTCTTCAATTTTAATTTCTTTTATTTTTTTAATTTTAGTAAAATCTAAATAATTAAAGGGAAAATAAAAAAGAAGGTCCTTAACTGTTTTTATTTTCTTTTTTTCTAGTTTTGAAGCAACTTTGGACGAAATTATTTTTAATTCTCTTATAGGAATTTCTAATTCTTCAAGTTTCATAAGAAAATTATAAACGATGAAAAAAACCTTAGTGATGCTTCATGGTTGGGGTAGTAGTTCCAAAAGTTTTTTGCCTGTTTTAGAATTTTTAGATAAAAGCATTGAGCCGATTATTTTTGATTTACCAGGATTTGGCGAAGTTCCTTTAAATCGACCTTATACTTTAGAAGATTATTTAGAATTTTTAGAAGAGCATTTAAATAAAGAGCTCCATTTAAGAAAAATCGAAAAATTTATTCTTTTAGGACATTCTTTTGGAGGAGCCTTAGCCTTGCTTTATACCCTCAAACATCCTCAGCAAGTAGAAAAATTAATTTTATACAATCCAGCTATCTTAAGACCAAATACTTTTAAAATTAAAATTTTTAATTTCTTAAGTAAAATAGTTAAACCAATTTTTTTGTTCTTGCCAAAAAATTTTGTCTTTTTAATTAAAAAAGCTTTTTATAAATTTATTATTAAAAGTTATGATTATTTTTTAGCTGATGAAAATTTAAGAAAAACTTTAGCTAATATTAGAAAAGATCTAAGGGAAGAGGCTAAAATGGTTAAAAACAAAACCTATCTTCTTTGGGGAAAGAAAGACAAAATTACTCCTTTAAAACATGGTTATTTTTTAAAAAAAATCATGCCCGATGCTGAACTAATAATTTTAGATGGCGGGCATAGTTATCATAAAGAAGAACCAGAAAATTTTGCCAAAATTTTAAGTAAAATTATTTTAGAAAATGGAAACAATTAATTTAAGTTTAGTTTTAACTTTGTTTGGCTTTTTCTTAAGCGGATTACCTATCTTTCGACTTTTTCAAATAAAAAACTGGCTTTTCCCTCGGGTTTTAGCTGACTATTTTTCTTTAAAAGGAAAAAATTATTTTTTAAATAAAAAAGATATTTTAGTTTTAATTTTCGTTCTTTATCTATTATTAGGTTTAGAAAATTATCTTCATTTATTCTTTACCTTATTTAATCTTTGGTTTAATCTAATTTTTGAAATTGCTTCTTTTATCTTTCCTTTACTGCCATCTTTAGCTGAATTTTTAACCTTAAATTCTCTTTCTTTATTGTTCTTAGTTTTAACTTTAGGCTTGTTTTTGATCAGACTGCCTCTTTTAAAGAATATTCAAATAACTCCTAAAGCCTTAATTTTACTTTTTCTTTTTCTCTTTTTAAATTTTTCTTTTATTTATCTTTCTAAAAATGATCCTTTAATTGTTGCTTTAATTTTTATTTCTTATTTTCAGATAGCTTTTTTTGTTTTAGCCTTGATGCTTTTTGAAATTTTGGTCAGTCCTTATCTCTGGCTGCTACGAAGAAGAGTTGAAAGAAAATTAAAAAAATTAGAAATTAAAAAAATAGTGATCGTTGGCAGCTACGGAAAATCTTCACTTAAAGAAATATTGGTTTATCTTCTCCAGAATAAAAAAATTTTATCTTTACCTCCGCGAATAAATCATGAGTATTCGATCTTAAAATTTTTACTTCGACAAAAATTAGAAAATTATGATTATTTAGTTTTAGAGTTAGGTTCTTATTTTTTAGGTAATATTGCTTGGCTTACTAAAGCAATTATTCCTGATTATGTTTTTATAACTGGAATTACTAAGCAACATTATTTTCTATTTGGCGAAAGGATGGAGAATGTTATTTGGGCCGAAGGACTTGAAGCTTTACAATGGATGAAAAAAGGGAAAGTATTTATCAATTCTAATCATGAATATTTTGCTAAATTGAAAGAAGAAATTGAAAAAAATTTTAAAAATAAAGAACTGAAAATAATTACTTATGGTAAACAAGGCGATTATTCTTATGAAATTTTGAGTTCAGAGCTAGAAAAAACTATCTTTAAGTTAAAAATTGGAGAGGATAGTCATCTTTTAGAGACCAATCTTTTTTATCCACCTCAAATTGAAAATTTAGTTGGAGCTTTAACTTTTGTTTTAGAAGAAAAGATTTTAAATTTAGAAGAAATAAGCGAAAAAATTAAAAACATCTCTCTACCCTCAACTTTTCTTCAGGTTAAGTTTATTAAAAATTTTGTTATCTTCGATGATTCTTATAATGCTAATCTGAAGGGAGTTATTGAAGGTTTAAAATATTTTCAGGAATTGAATTTAGACAAAAAAATAGTTATTTTTAATGGACTTTTAGAATTAGGAAGGGAAACTAAAAAAATTTATCGAGAGTTAGCTCAACTTTTTCAGAATTTAGATGTTTTAGTCTTAACCCAACCAGAAGAATATCATTTTTTCAAAAAATTAATTCCTCAAAAAGTTTTCTTTCCCAGAAAACAAGAAGATTTAGATAATTTCTTAGAAAAATTTAAGGAAAAGACGGGTATTTTTATTTTTAATCGTTTTCCTAGAGGTTTAAAACTTAAACTTGGCAATGAAAAAACTGATTAATATCGATTTATTACCTAATTTTGAACGAGATGATGAAGAATTAATTGAAAAAATTTTGAAGGGTTATGAAGACTTAAGAGCTCAAAGGGAGGTTGAATTAGAATTAAGAAAATATTTTCCTCAGGGAGAAATTTTATTTTTCGGCTCAGCCCGAGAAGCACTTACTTTTTTTCTTTCAATTTTAAAAAGGATTGATAACCGTCAAGAAGTTTTGACTCAAGCGTTTTCTTGTTTAGTTGTTCCTAATGCAATAAAATTTGCTAATCTGCGACCTGTTTTTGTTGATATTGGCGATGATTTCAATTTTGATTTAGAAGATTTAAAAAGTAAGGTTGGTTATAATTCTTTAGCTTTAATTATTCAAAATACTTTCGGTATTCCAGCAAAATTAGAAGAAATCTTGAGGTTGGCTAAAGAAAAAAATATTTTTGTGATTGAAAATTTAACTCATGCTTTAGGAGCAAGATATGAAGGTAATTATTTAGGTAATTTTGGCGATGCAACTCTTTTAAGTTTTAATCGAAATAAAGTAATTTCGAGTATTATTGGTGGAGCTTTAATTATTAGAAATGACTTTTTAAAAAAAGATTGTTTAGAAAATTATAAAAGTTTAAATGAATGGTCTGATTGGGAAGTTAAAGGGCTTCTTTTAGGAACAAAAATTTTATTAAAACTCAAAAAATATTATCACTTAAAAGTAACTAAAGGGGCTATTAGATTTTTAAGATTTTTAGAAATAACTCCAGAAATGGTAACTTCAGAAGAAAAACAAGGAATTAAACCTAAGAATTATTTAAGAAAATTTCCTGACAAACTTTTTCCCTTGCTTTTAAATCAACTTAAAAAATTAGAAAAATTCAATAATCAAAGAAAAAAAATAGCTCAAATTTATATTAATAGCAATCTTTTAAATTTCAGCTTTCAAGGAGAACCAAATTTTTTAAGGTTTCCGGTTTTTTCCCAATTGAGAAAAGAAATTTTAGAAGATTTTAAAAAAGATAATATTTATTTAGGCGATTGGTATAGATGTGTTTTGGCTCCTTGTAGTAATAATTTAAAAATTTTTGATTATCAAGAAAAAAGTTGTCCTCAAGCCGAAAAAATAAGTCAAACTGTTTTTAATCTACCAACTCTAATTTCTGAAGAAGAAGCTTATCTTGTTTTGGAAAAACTTAAAAAATGGTTGAAATAAAAATTTTTGAAGAAGAAAAAGGTTGGCAGGAATTTTTAGATGAGAATAATTATTTAAGTTTTCTTCAAGATTGGGAGTATGGTGAAATGGAAAAAAATTTAGGTCGTTCAGTTTTAAGATTAGGTTTCTTTTATAAAAATCAATTGGTTGGTTTAAGTCAACTTATTGGCTATAAAAGAAAATTAGCTAGCGGTTTAGTTATTCATCACGGACCAGTAATTAAGGAAGAATTTTTGGAAGTTGGAATTCAAGCTTTAATTAAATTTTTAAAAGAAAATGGGTATTCCAAGAAATATGATTTTTTAAGAATTAATTCCTGTTTGGCTAATGAAGAAAATTATTTAAAAATTTTTAAAAAATTGAAATTTAAATTAGCACCTACTTATGCTGTTAGCGAAAATTTTTTTCTTAAAGAATTAAAGAGCGATGAAGAAATGCTTAAAGAAATGAAGGATAGTCATCGAAAAATGGTTTTAGATTCTCTTAAAAAACCATTTTTGGAAATTGAAAAAACAACTGATTTAACTAAAATTGAAATTTTTTGGAAATTATATCAAGATCTTGCTCAAAGAAAAAATTTCATTCCTTATCCTAAAAGCTTTATTTTTGAAGAATTTAAAATTTTTTCTCAAAAAAATAAAGCTTTGCTTTTTTTAGGTAAAGTGGAAAATAAATATTATTCAGCAGCTTTAATTATCTTTTCTCATCAAATAGCTTTTTATCATCATTCAGCCTCTTTACCAATTAAAGAACCCTTAAACTACAAAATCCAATGGGAAATAATGCAAGAGGCGAAAAAAAGAAATTGTCGTTATTATAATTTTTGGGGATTGGCAAAAAAATTAGAGCCCAGTCATCCTTGGTATGGTTTAAGTCTTTTTAAAATTGGTTTTGGAGGAAAAAGAATAGATTTTTTACCAACTTTAGATTTTGTTTTTAAACCAAAATATTATTTTCTCTATCTTTACGAAAAAATTAAAAGAAGAAAACTTTAACTTTGCCCCTGGAGGGACTCGAACCCCCAACCTCGTGGTCCGAAGCCACGCGCTCTTCCAGTTGAGCTACAGGGGCTTAAAAAAAATTATAAATCAGTTTAAAATCTAAATAAAATGCCCAACATTCAATCAATTTTAAGTTGTTATGACCTTCAGAGTTGTTTTCAGGCTGTTTATAATTTAGGTTTAGTTTTGCTTTTTGTTTTAGCTTTTTTGAATATGGTTTATGGAGCTGTACTTTATCTTTTTTCAGCTGCAAGTATTTTTAGTAAAGAGGAAGGAAAAAATAGGATTATTAACTCTATTGGAGCAATTGCTATAACCTTAATTTTGCCTCAAATTTTAAATATTATTAATCCTGGTATTTTTCAAGTTAAGCTTTGGATTCCAACTATTCAAGAAGCTAAAAGTCCGGTTTTTGAAACTTTTGGTGGTTTAATGGGTTATCGAACCGTTTCTTCTCCTCCGGGTTATGTAAATTATCTGTCTCCGCCAGGCGTTGGAAGAAATCAAGTTTCTAGCTATGATTGCTATTATGGAGTGCCTTTAGTTAAACAAACCGATCCTGATTATGCTAATATTCGGTATGGTGATGGATATATTGGGCCATCTGGTTGCGGAATTGTTTCCTTAGCTATGTTAAAAGCTAATTGCTCTAATTTCTGCAACGATGGAATTAGTCAAGAAGAAAAAACAGAAATTAAAAATTATATTGTAAAAACAGCTAATGAAGCTGTAAGTCAAGGATTGGGCGGGTATCGAGGAACTAATAAAGCTTTTATTGATACTAAAGCTGACAGAATTTCTTCTTGGGATGATTTTTTAAACGGAATCAAAACTGGAGAAAAATTTATTATCAATATTAGAGATAATACCTATCCTGCTGGTCATTATCTTTTAGCTGTCGGATACTTAAATCAGTGTTCTATTCCTCAACGAGGTGGAAGTAATCAAATCTATCAAGATTGTATTTATCTTAAAGATCCTGCTAATGGAAATTATGTGAGCATTCCTTTTTCTGTTCTTCAAGCAATTAATCAATATTCTTCGCCAGGAAATCCTTATGTTTGGAAAGTAAACTGCGGTAAGCTTTAATTTTATTTAATCTCAACCTTAGCTCCAGCTTGTTCAAATTTTTTCTTAATCTCTTCAGCTTTAGCTCTTTCAATTCCTGAAGCTACTTTATAAGGAGGATTATCAACAGCATCTTTAGCATCTTTAAGAGACATATTGGGATTTAGTTCACGCAAAACTTTAATCACATTAATTTTATTAGCTCCAGCATCAACTAAAACAACTTCAACTGTCCCACCGGTTTGAGTTTCAGCTTGGGCAGGAGCTTGAACTGGAGCAGCCGCTACAAAAGCAGCAGCTGAAACTCCAAATTTTTCTTCTAAAGCCTTTACTAATTCGTTTAATTCGACGACTGTTAAGTTTTCAATCATTTGGATGATTTGTTGGATTTTGTCAGACATTTTTAATTAGATCATTTTTTAATAGCCGACAAAACTAAAATTAAATTTTTTAAAGGTGAATTTAAAGTTAGATTTAAATGAAAAAGTGGTGAATTTAATCGAGAAAGAAGTTTAGCTAAGAGCTCTTCTTTAGAAGGAAGATTAGCCAATTCCCAAACATCATTGGGAGTAAGTTTTCTTTTAGCAAAATAACCTCCTAAAACTTTTATTTCTATTTCCTGTTTTTTGATTTGATTCAAAACTTTAAAAGCTTTTAAATCTTCATCAAATGACCAAAGAAAAGCAAATGGTTCTTTAAGTTCTTCATCGCTAAAAGAAAATTCGGGATTACTTTTATAAACTAATGTTTTTTTAACTACCTGAACTAAACCGCTATTTTTCTTAGCTTCTCTTCTTAAAAATTCTAAATTTTCTGCCGATAAGTTAAGTAAACTAAAAAGAGCGTAGGCTGAAGAAGTCTCGAATTTTTGCTTTAAATCAGTAATAATTTTTTGTTTTTTTTCTTTTCTCATTTTTGCCTCGGGAGGGTAATTAAGTTTTAAGCCTTAAGGCCCCTCCTGTCTTCGGCTTTAATTAATCTAAATTTTAACACAAAAAATGAAGTAAAGTCAAACTTTTAAGCCAGTGATTTTTTTTATTTTTTCAATTAAAGGAGTTGAAGTTTTGATTGCTTTTTCTTTTCCCGCCTTCAAAATTTCTAAAACATCTTTCTTTTTTATTTTTCTTTTCAAAGCTCTAGCTTGAGAAAAATGTTCTAAAAAAGCTTTAACAATTTCTTTTTTGAAATCCACATAAGAAACATTTTGAAATTCATTTTCAATTTCTGCTAAAGTTTTGCCAGTAAGGTATTTATAAATAATCATTAGATTGCTAATCCCAGGTTTATTTTGAGGATCATATTTTATTTCTTTTCCTGAATCAGTAATGGCTTTCATAATTTTTTCTTCAATTTCTTTTTCAGGAGCAAAAATTTCCAAACATCCTTCAGGCAATGATTTTGACATTTTTTTAAGTGGATTTGAAAGGCTCATAATTTTATAAGTTTCTTTAGGAATTAAAGCTTCTGGAATTTTAAAAATTTTTCCAAAACGGTTATTAAATCTTCTAGCTATTTCTCGAGTGAGTTCAAGATGTTGTCTTTGATCTTCACCAACTGGAACAAGATCAGCATTATAAAGCAAAATATCAGCTGCCATCAAAACCGGATACATTAAAATTCCTGAACCTACACCTTCTTTTTTATATCTTTCGCTTTGTTCTTTGAATTCATGCATTCTCTGAAGCTCACCTAAATAAGTTAAACAACCTAAAATCCAAGATAAATAAGGATGGTAAGGATTATCTGATTGAAGAAAAATAGTAGTTTTTTGAGGTTTAATGCCTAAAGCTATTAAAGAAGAGACTAATTCAAATGTCAAATCAGTTAATTCTTTAGGATTATAAGGAACTGTTTGGGCATGCAAATTAGCAATCATCAAAAAGCTTTTATGTTTTTCCTGAAGATCGCTAAGTTGTTGAACCATTCCTAAATAATTCCCTAAATGGATTTCTCCTGTAGGTTTAATACCAGTTAAAACTGTTTTCATTGATTAAGTTGAAAAAAAATTTCTAGACCTTTTGGTTCTTTATCGAGAGTATTATTAATAAACTCTACTTTTTCTATTGTATCATGGTTTATTTTAAAATTTACCCGGTTTAAAGCAATAATTTCCTGGTTTTCATCATAAATAAAAACAATAGCTTCGACTTTATCAAAATCATATATTGATTTATTATAAACATTAAAAAAGATGTGATAACTTCCAAAAGATGTTTTTTCAAAAGTTGGCTCATAATAAACAAGATAAAGAGGAGAAAAATTATTTTCCATGGGCTGCCAATTATAATTATCGATTTCTAAATTAAGTTTAAAAGAAGAAAAGTCTGGAAGTTTTAAATTCTGAAGAATAAGCCATCGAGTTTCATTAGGATAAATAATTGATTTTTCTTTTGAAGTTTCATAAATTTTTTTTCCTTCTTCGTCAAACAAAACAAATGAATAAGCAATTTCCTTAAGTCCCCATTTTTCATTAGGATTAAAAACTTTAGCAGCTAAATCATAACTTCCATCGGGATATTTAATTTTCCTCAAAGAAGAAATAGTTAAAGGTTGAAGAGATTTAATTTCACAAGGAGGACAAGGGCCTCCACAATCAATACCAATTTCTCCTTGATTTTTTTTATTATCAAAACAAGAAGGGGGAGTTAAAAATAAAGGAACAATTTTAAAACCCAAAAAGATAAAAATGGGGAAGAAAAATAAAAAAGCAATTTTTAATTGTTTGAAAAATCTTGAGTTCATTAAATTTTATTTTAAACTAAAAACCCCGGCAGCACCTACTCTCGCACCCTTATTGGGCACTACCATCGGCTCCGAACCGTTTCACCTTTCTGTTCGGAATGTAAAGAGGTGGTTCCAGTTCGGACATACGGCCACCGGGGAATTTTTTAAAGAAAGAATGATTAATGTTGAGACAATAAGTTAAGGGTTGATCAAAGAAAATTTTGCCCATTAGTACCCCTAACCTCAACCCGTTGCCGAGCTTCCAGTAGGGGCCTATCAACCAGGTGATCTTCCTGGGGGCTAATAAAGGAAGCCTAATCTTGGGGTGGGTTTCGCGCTTAGATGCTTTCAGCGCTTATCCCGTGGCAGCATAGCTACCCAGCGATGCTCCTGGAGGAACAACTGGTACACCAGAGGCTGCCCCAGTCCGGTCCTCTCGTACTAGGACCAGCTCCCCTCAGGCTTCCAAACGCGGGCAACAGATATGGACCGACCTGTCTCACGACGGTCTGAACCCAGCTCACGTACCCTTTTAACGGGCGAACAGCCCGACGCTTGGGACCTTCTTCAGCCCCGCGCTAGGGTGAGCCGACATCGAGGTGCCGAGCGTGGCCGTCGATGTGGACTCTCGGGCCACACCAGCCTGTTATCCCCGGGGTAACTTTTATCCGTTGTCTCCGGCCTTTCCAAAAAGGGCCGTCGGGTCACTAAGCCCGGCTTTCGCCTCTGCTCGGCTTGTCAGCCTTGCAGTCAGGCCGGCTTTTGCCTTTACACTTTCATCCTGGTTTCCATCCAGGACAAGCCGACCTTTGGACGCCTCCGTTACTTTTTAGGAGGCCACCGCCCCAGTGAAACTGGCCCCCACTCACTGTTCCCATTTTAGCTAAATGGGTTAGGTTTCAGCTAGATGAAGGCGGGTGTTCCATTGACGGCTCCACTCTGCCCGAAAGCAGAGCTTCATAGCCTCCCCGCTACACTATGCATCATCTAACCAAAACCAATGAGTGAGCCCAGTAAAGCTCCCGGGGTCTTTCCGTCCCGTTGCCCGCACCCCGCATCTTCACGGGGATTGCATTTTCACCGGGCCCCTCCTCGAGACAGTTCCCCAGTCGTTACGCCTTTCATGCGCTCCGGAACTTACCCGGAAAGGAATTGCGCTACCTTCGGCAGCTTATCCCTATGTCACCATAGGGGCTGGACCATATCTTCAGGCCATAAAGGACAATCTTAGTTCCCTATATTTTCCTTTATGACCTGTCCAGCGTATGGCCTCTGAGGATTCTTTCTACTAGTGTAGACTTGGGTATTTTAAATTTTCTTTCTGTAGAATAGAGATAATCAACAATTTCCAAAATTCCTTCTTTTGTATGATGCTTTTTTTCTTCAAGCATTTTCAAAACATTTAAAAAAAATTCTATTTGCTCTTTTCTTGAAGTATAAGGTAGCAAATATTTTTCAACAAAAGGCACAACTTTTTCGATTATACTTCTTCTTGATTTTATACCATAAACCAGCACATTTTCTGTTCCAGGTTTTTTCCATATTTTACCTGTTTGAAAGAATTCTTGAGCAAGTTCTAAAATTTTTTTTCTTTTCTGGTGTTGGTATAAGTAAAACTCAGGATCAATTGCTATACCAAATTTGGTTCCAGGATGAAACCTTACTTGAACCGTGAAACTTCCTTCTCCTTCAACAAAGCCTGCTAAAAAATACCCAAGCCTATCTCTAGTAGAAAGCCTTTCCTGCTGGTTGCCTCTACGTATCATTTTTTCACCTTCTCGCTAAGCTAGCCCATCTTGGGACTTTTGGCTTAGCAAGTTAAAACTCGGTAATGACCGACTATCGAGGTGTCCCAGCATATAGCTGGATTTTATGAGGGCCCAATCCGCTTTGGATCAACCCTCAGGGTTAGGGCCGACATTGACCGGGGCTTAGCACCATGAGCAGTTACTGAAATAGCTAAGCTACTTCAGTAACTACCCTGATGCTTTAACCTTCCGGCATCGGTCAGGCGTCACCCCCTATACTTCCTGTTACCAGTTAAGCAGGGAGCTGTGTTTTTGGTAAACAGTCGCCAGGGAGACGTTCGCTGCGCCCTGGAGTATGCTTTTGGCATACTACAGGGAGGGCTTCTCCCGAAGTTACGCCCGCTTTTTTGCCGAGTTCCTTGAGGAGGGATCACCCGTTCGCCTTAGGCTACTCGCCTCGGGCACCTGTGTCGGTTTTCCGGTACGGGCACTCTTTGATTTATCCTTAGAGGCTTTTCTTGGAGGGCTCTTCGGAGAGGTTGTCTTCTAAAAGAAGACTTCCTTCCTTAATCGAGGGCTGGGCTCTTGACCCTAGAGGTAGAGATTTGCTCTACCTCGCCCTCTAGTTTAAGGAAGAAGAGTAACCATTACCTCTCCTCTCCTTATATCCCTCGTCACCCCATCGGAATCAAAGAGTGGGGCCGGAATATTAACCGGCTATCCATCGACTACCCCTTTCGGGTTTACCTTAGGTCCCGCCTAACCCTTGGCTGATTTCCATTGCCAAGGAAACCTTGCCCTTACGGCGATCGCCCATCTCAGGCGATTTGCGGTTACTCATGCCGGCATTCTCTCTTCCATTCGCTCCAGTCCTCCTCGCGGATGGACCTTCAACGCGAATGGAATGCTCCCCTACCTCTAGGAAGCAAAAAGCTTCCTAGATTCCAGCTTCGGCACCCAGCTTAAACCCGTAAATGTTTCGGTGCATCTCTCCTCGACTAGTGAGCTGTTACGCACTCTTTAAAGGATGGCTGCTTCTAAGCCAACCTCCTAGTTGTCATAGGAGAGATACTACCTTTCCTACTTAGCTGGGATTTTGGGGCCTTAGCTGGGAATCTGGGTTGTTCCCCTCTTGTCCATGGAGCTTATCCCCCATGGGCTGACTAGACGGAACACCTCTTGGAATTCGGAGTTTAATAAGTTGGCTGGGCTTTCGCCCTTTACCAACTTATTAGTGCTCTACCTCCAAGAGGCTATTAACGTCCGCTAGCCCTAAAGCTATTTCGGGGAGAACCAGCTATTCCCAGACGCGATAAGCTTTTCACTCCTACCCGCAGCTCATCCCAAGGTTTTGCGAAACCCACGGGTTCGGGCCTCCCCCCACCTTTCGGTGAAGTTCACCCTGGCCACGGGTAGATCGTCTGGCTTCGGGTCTTGGGATGCCCACTTAATTTGGCCCTTTTCAGACCAAATCGGTTTCCCTTTGGCTTCGGCCTTGACTGGCCTTAACCAAGCGAGCATCCCAAACTCGCCGGCTCATTCTTCAATAGGCACGCACTCACCCTTACGGGCTTGTGCTCTTTGTAGGCTAAGGGTTTCAGGTTCTATTTCACCGGCCTTCCGGCCTGCTTTTCACCTTTCCCTCGCGGTACTAGGTGCACTATCGGTGAGGAGGTGTATTTAGCCTTACCGGTTGGTTCCGGCAATTTCCCCCAAGGTTATCATTCCTCGGGGTACTCAGGAACCAAAGCAGTAGGGAGAAATCGTTTTTGCCTACGGGGCTTTCACCCTCTTTGGCAGCGCTTTCCAGCGCTTTCGGCTAACGATTTCTTTTGTAACCCTACCTCTCTTTAAAAAAGTTTGATCCCATGCACCAGGATCAAAAACTTTTTTAAAGAGAACGCTTTGGCCCTTTAACCCGCTTGCTCCTTATGGAGCTCGCGTTTGGGCTTTTCCCTTTTCGCTCGCCGCTACTCAGGGAATACCGAATTGGTATCTTTTCCTCCGGGTACTGAGATGTTTCACTTCCCCGGGTCCGCCTCCAGAGGAGCTAATCCCTCTGGATGTCCTAACTTATCGTTAGGACAGGTTACCCCATTCGGAAATCCTGGGATCAACGGCTGCTAGGCGCCTCCCCCAGGCTTTTCGCAGCCTAGCCGCGTCCTTCATCGCCACCTCCTCCCAAGGCATCCACCCTTAGCCCGTAACCTTTTCTTTGATCAACCCTTAACTATTGTCTCAACATTAATCATATCTTTCTTAAATTTTTAGTTTTCTTTTAAAGCAACAAAAATTCTCTTCATCAATTATTAAGACAAACTAAAATTTAGCGCCAATTCTATTTAAATAATATTATAGCTAAAATTTTTATTTAAGTCAATTTATTTACGAAATTTATTTCTCAAGCTTTCTAATACTTCTCGGGCTAAATCCTGGCCACCTAAACCAAAAGCTAAACCACCAGCTAAACCAAAAAAGAGAACAAAACCAAAAAGCAAAGTATTAATAATTTCATTAGCTATTCCTAAAACATTTAAAGCTGTAACCAAAGAGAAAACTACAATAGACCATTTAATTATTGAAGAAGAAAAATCTGCACTTTTTCTTTCAAATCCCTTAAAAAATCCATAAGCAATTTTTTTAATTAAATCACCAAAGATAAAACCGGCTAAAACAACTAAAGCAGCTGTAATAGCTTTAGGAATAAAGTAAAGTAAATCCTTCAAAAAGGAGGTTACTACATTTAAGCCTAAAATATCAGTAGCTGTCATTAAGAAAATAAGAAAAACGAACCAAAAGGCAGCATCGCCTAAAATTTTAGAAGCTCTTTCTTCGAAGGAAAAATCCTCAAAGTATTGAGCTAAGTTAGCTTTAGTTAAAAGTTCTTTAAATTTTGCTCTCTCGAAAACTAATTCTACTAATAATTTAAAAAAATAACTAACAAGCCAACCAACAAAAATAACAACCAATGCTAAAAGAAGATTAAAGAAACTATTTAAGAGGGTGGGATAGAGAGATAAGAGATAATTATTTAAAACATCGACCAAACTTAGAGGTTGGTTCATTTAATTTAAAATAAAAAACATTAATTCGACCCTTAATTGATTTCTATTTTAAAACCTAAATGAAAATTTTTTAAATTGCTTGTGGAAAACAACTTGACTTTTAAAAAACTAGTTGTTAAAATATTGGTTAATAAAAATGAGTAGAAGTTATTGCTTGATTATTAATTTAACAAAGGTTTCCCAATTTCAAAAGAAGTTGGGGGCCTTTTCTTTTTTTTAATAAAAGGCGAAAAATTAAATAAAAACAAAAAGAAAAGGCCCCCACAAAGGGGGTCTTTTTAGTTTTAAAAAATGAGACACTCAACTTCAATAAAAGACTTTCTTCTAAACATTATTTCCAATTCAGAAAAAGGAAGCTTAGATTTAAATTTTAATTTCATACCCAAAGAGGAGGCTAAATTTTTTCTGGCTTCTTTAAAAAATATTAACAAAGTTAAAGGTTATTTCGAATTAAACGAGCTTTCAAAAGAAGAAATTGAAAAATGGTCAATTATTTTTCTTTTGCTTCATGATTTCTTTCATTCCTTAGCCGATGATTCGTCAATTGAAAAATTAGAAACAAAAATTACTCCTCAAATGTTTGTAGCTTCGAGTGAAATTTTAAATGAAAATCAAAAATTAAAATTAGCTTCTGCCTATATTCTTTTAGGAATAGAAACTTTAAATAATTTCCATCATTCACCTTACTTTATTAGCGAAAAAATTGTTTTAGGTGAAAGTTATTTTCAAGGAGTTTTCGAACCTTCTTTGTGGGGCGTTAAAATTAATCATTCTAAATTTTTTGAAGTTACTCAAAAATTAAACAAAAAAATTGAAACTGAATCTTTAGAAAGATTAATTGCTAACTATAAAAACTTCAAATTTGATGTCTTAAAACTTAAATAAAAAAACAAAAAGGAAAATTAAAGTTAGAATAAAAAGTAAAGAAAAGAAAAGAAGAAAAAGATTGATCTTATCTGGAAAATAGTTATTATTAGTAGTTAAATTTAATTCAGCCAATTGACTTTTTTCAATAAAATTAGATGGAGTTTTTTGATCGTCAGTTTTAAAAACATAATCAGGATTATAACTATTATCTTCCTTATTATTTTCTCTAATTGAAGCTAAATCAATAAAAGAAGCTTTGTTTTCTTTACCGGGAGTTGGTTCAGTCCAGCCCCATTCTTCTTCAACTCGAGAAAAAGAAAGTCCTTCGGGAGCTTTGCCGTTATAAGAAATTCGATAAAAAACATTATTGTTTTTAATTAATTCAAGTGTTTCTTTAGTATTTCTAATAAAAAAATTTTTATCAGCATTAGAAATTACTAAATATTCTTGTCCTTTAATTTTTCCCTCAAGCTTAATTTTATATCTGCCTATTTTTAACAAAATGCCTGTTAAATTAATTTCTTGAGAACAGTCATTGAAAATTTCTACAAATTCTTTAGCCTCATCTCTTCCTTGAGGATTAGGTAAAAACTCATTTATTACTAAACAGCCAATTTCCTCATCTTCTGATTTTTGACTTTGAGAATCAGATAAAGTAGGTGAAGAACTTGTTGGAGTAGGAGTTGAAGTTAATGTTTCCTTAATATTTGTTGTCTGAGTTGAAGAAGAAAGATTATTTTCTTCCTTATGGTCTTTATCTTTTTTAGGTATATCAGGATATTTTCCAGGAGTACCCTTAATGACTTCATTTTCATAACACCGGTCATTCAAAAAAATAATAGTAAAATCATTCTCTTCTCCACCGCAATCTTTAGAGTAAGTTCTTAAAGTTATTAAATTCTTCTTTTCATCAAACAAACTAATAGTTCCGCCGCTATTTTTTAAGTTCATATTTTTAACTTCTATTAATTTTTGATTGAAATAAGGATAGGTTGTTAAAAATTTATTTTTATTTTGAGCAATAACTAAAACCTCTCCTGGAGCTAATTCTATAGTTAAATCTTCAAAAAGATGATTTTCGCCATCATTAAATCGCCAACCATTTCGACCACCAAAAATTTTTATAAAACCACTCGAAAGATTAACAACTTCGACCCATTCATTGCCATCATCACTTCCTTTGGGATTATACATTATTTCTGAAATATAAAGCTCAGAAGCAAAAACTCCATTAAAAGTCAGAAAAAAGAAAAATAAAAATTTTTTAAAATCTAACATTAAATAATCTATCAAGGGAAAGTTTTCCTGGACCAATAAAAAGTAAAACCAAAATTAAAGAAATTTTAAGTAAATTAATAGTAAAATCCTTTTTTGCTAATATAGTTTTAAATAAATCAAATAATTCATAAAAAAGAAAGAAAAAAGAAAGAAAGGAAGTATAATAGCCAACAACTAAAAGTAAAGAAGCTGAAATAAAAATAACAGCTAAAATTTTTTGTTGAAGATTTTCGTTTTTATTTTTCCAATAGTTAAAATAATAATAAGCTAAAACAAATCTAACAAAAATTAGAGCCAAAAAATCAAGAAACCACAATTCTTGAATCATGGAAGAAAAAGTTTATTATCTTGGTTTAGTATTTAATTTTGAACCGCCTAACTTGAAAGTTTTAAAGTTATATAAAAAATATAAATCCTTTAAAAAGATTTTTCAAGTATTAGAAAAAGAATTTAAAAAGAAACTCGACTGGGAAAAAGAATATGATAAACTTCAAAAAATTGGTGGTGATTTAATTTTAATTTCAGATAAAGAGTTTCCGAGAGAATTAAAAGAAAATAAAACTTATGTTTTAGGAATTTTTGTTTTAGGAGAAAAAAATTTAAATAAATTTAAAAATAAAATAGCTGTTGTTGGCACTAGAAAGCCTTCAAAAATTGGAGAAAAAACAGCTAAAGAATTTTCAAAAATTTTTGCTGAAAACGGTCTAACAATAATTAGTGGTTTAGCTTATGGAATTGATTTGGCTAGTCACTTAGGGGCACTGGAGGTAAAAAAAGAAAATTTTGCTATTATTGGTTGTGGTTTAGATGTTATTCTAAAAGACCCAAGAAAAAAGTATGTTGAAAAAATAATTGAATCAGGTGGAGGAATAATTAGCGAATATCCGTTAGGTTCTCCTCAAAAACCACATCATTTTCCTTTAAGAAATAGAATTATTGCTGCTTTGGGAAAAATTATAATTATTATTGAGGCACCAGAAAATTCTGGCTCTTTAATTACAGCTAAATTTGCTTTAGAATACGGAAAGGATATCTATGCTTTACCTGGAAGTATTTATGATAAAAATTATCGAGGCAACTTAAAATTAATTCAAGAGGGTGCCTATCTTTTAATTTCTCCTGAAGAGATTTTAAATCTTTTTGGTAAAAAACAAAAAAAGATAGATATCCATCTTAGTTCAGAAGAAAAATTAATTATTAAAAATCTCAACGATTCTTCTAAAACAATAGATGAACTTAAAGAATTAACTGGATTAGAAATCGGAAAATTGCTTGAAATTTTAACCTCTTTGGAAATTAAAGAGATTATTATTAATAAAGAAGGAAAAATTTATTTAAATGAAGCTTTTAATTGTTGAATCACCAACAAAAGCAAAAACTATCAGGAAATTTTTAAAAGGTTATTATGTTTTAGCAACTTATGGACATTTATTAGATTTACCCCCAAATTCTTTTGGAATTTATTTAAAAAATAATCAAATTGAAGCAAAATATGTACCAATCAAAGGTAAAAAGAAAATAATCGAGAGAATTAAAAATTTAAGCTCCAAAGCAGAAGAAATAATTTTAGCAACTGATCCTGATCGCGAGGGAGAAATGATTGCTTATGAAATTAAAATGATTTTACCTGAAAAAGAGCATTCAAAAATTAAAAGGATATTTGTTCATGAAATTATTCCTACTGCTTTTTACCAAGCTTTAAAAAATTTAACTCAAATTAAAGAAAGTTTAGTGAGGGCTCAAAAAGGAAGAAGATATTTAGATAGAATTTTTGGTTATACTTTATCACCAATTTTATGGAAAGAAAAAATTGGTTCATCTGCTGGCAGAGTTCAATCAGCAGCTTTAAGATTAATTATTGAAAGAGAAGAAGAGATTAGAAATTTTAAAAAAGAAAAATATTTTAATGTTTATGCTCTTTTAGAAAATTTTCCTCTGAAATTAGTTTTGGTTGATAAAAATTTAAAAATTTTAAATTTAAAGAAAGAAGAACTTGAATCACTAAAAAAAGAGATTTTAAAAATTAAAAATTTAACTTTAGAAAAAATTCTTGAAGAAAAAAAGAAAATTTATCCACCACTTCCTTTAGATACTGAAAATTTGCAAAGAATGGCTTATCAATTTTTAAAATTTCCTCCAAAAAAGACAATGTTTATTGCTCAAAAATTATTTGAGGCTGGTTATATAACTTATCATCGAACTGATAGTCATTCAATTAATAAAAATTTTTCTTTAAAGATAAAGGAATTTATTGAAAAAAATTATGGTAAAAATTATTTTTCTTTGCCAAGAAGCAAAAAAGAAAAAATTAGCTTTGAAGCTCATGAGGCAATTAGACCTACTTCTTTAGAAAAACCAAATTTAACTAAAGATTTTTTAAAGCTTTGGCAATTAATTTTAATGGTAACAATTGCTAGTCATTTTAAACCATTAGAGTATTTAGAAAGTAAATATTTATTCAAATCGCAGACTGAACACGGACGACACACGGACGACACACGGACTGGATTTAGACAGAACACAAACTATACACAGACTATGCAGGGACAGAATGGACAAAATAATATGTCCGAACAGTCCGTGTCAAGTCCGAACAAGTCCGTTATTTTGTTTTTAGCTATAAATAAAGAACTAATTTTTGATGGCTTTGCTAAAATTTTTCCTGTTAAAGAGAAATTCTCCAAAAGACCAGAGGTTAAAGAAAAAGAAAATTTTAATATTTTAGAATTTCAATTTAAAGAAGTAGAAACAAAACCTCCATCAAGATTTAATGAAGCAAGTTTAATTAAAAAAATGAAAGAATTAGGAATTGGTAGACCCTCAACTTATGTACCAATTATTGAGATTTTAAAGAAAAGAGAGTATATTATTAAAGAAAAAAATTTTTTAAAACCAACTGAAAAAGGTGAGGCTGTTTATAAATTTTTAAAAGGAAGATATCCTGAACTTGTAGACTTGAAATTTACTGCCTTGATGGAAGAAAAATTAGATGACATTGCTTTAGATAAATTGGATTATCAAAAATTTGTGATTGATTTTTGGAAGAAACTTAAAGAATTATCTTCTTAAAGAACGATAAAGTTTTTTAAAAGCGTCATTAATTGCTTGATAAAAATTTTTCCCGAAACCCCAAATAATATTTGCTGTTCTTTTAGGAGTATCAAAAATAACTTTGACTTTATAAATTCCAGATTTTTCTTTGGTCTCTTTATCTTTTCTAAGCTCTATTTCTAAAATTCCTTCTCCTTCTTTCTCCTCTATTTTTTCAAGTTTTTTAGATTTTCTTTTTATAAAATCAACAACTCCTTGAGGTAGATTTTTTAAATTTTTCAAATAATAAACTATTTTCATCTTAAATTTTTCCCTATTTAATTTTAACAATTATTTTTTAAAAATCAAGCCGAAATATTTTTAAAGAACAGTTCTTTTTAAACGATAAATATAAAGAGCGCTAGCAAAACAAAGAATTGACATTAAAACAAACATTGTTTGAAAACCAAAAAGAGTTGCTATTATTCCTCCAAAAATTGCTCCCAAGGCTATTACAAAATAATTCATTGATTCTCTTAAACCCCATTGACTTCCTGCCATATTTTTGTTGAGGTGTTTAGTATAAAGAGCGTCAAAAACAGGTAAATAAAGAGCTTCGCCAAAAGCAATAATAGCCTGGACAATAAATAAAAAAATAACAGAATTAACCCAAAAATATAACAAAAATCCTGCGCCCATTATTGAATAACCTAAAACTAGAATTAGTTCATTTTCTTTTACTTTATCGCTAAACCTTCCAGAAATTATAGTTGTTAATCCAGCAATTAGAGCATAAATTCCGCCCCCAATGCTTGCTTCTATTAAATCACCGCCGATTCTTTTAACAAATAAAGCATACACTGGGGCCAACATTGCAGCCGAAATTCTAATTAAAGCATTAGTAAAGAGTAAAATTCTTAAAGGTTTATTAAGTGGCAAAAGTTTCATTAATTTATTTAATCGTTTTAAATCAAAAGGGGTTTGTGCCCGGGGCGGGATTCGAACCCGCACGGCTCATCGCCACTGCCCCCTCAAGACAGCGCGTCTACCAATTCCGCCACCCGGGCTTTTAATTTATTTTAAACGAAAAAATTTCATTTTAGTAAATTAAAATTAGATTTGATAAATGAAGCTTCTTATAGTTTTTGATATTTTTTCAAAATTCGGAGGTGGCTCTCAGCTTTGCAGTTTAAGATGGTTTAAAAATTTAAATAATCTTGGGATTGAAACCTATTTACTTAAAAACAAAACTAAAGAAAAATTAAATATCTATCCGGAAAGAATAATAGAAATTCCAGCTTTAAACCTTTCTTTCGTTTTTAAAGGTTTAGAAATTGGAACTTTTTTAACCAAGGAGGCTATTAATAAAATTAAGGAAGTTGATTTGATAATTTTAAATGAACCAGGATTAATTTCTTTTCTGCTTTCCCTTTCTCAAGAAACAAAACTTTTAAACAAAAAGCTTGCTTTTGTTTTTCATACTAATTATGATTATTTTTCAAAAAATTTTAGATTAGATAAATTTGATTTTGAGGGTTATTTTTTAAAAATAGGAATTCTCCCCTCTTTAATTTTTAGAAATTTTATTATTAAAAACAGTCAAGCAGTAATTTTTGTTGCTAAAAGTTTTAAAAAATTATATGGAAAAAAGATTAGGAAAAAATCTTATTATCTACCTATTCCAGTAAGTAGTGATTTTTTTACGGGTTTTAAAATCAAAGAAAAAGAACCTAATAGTTTAGTTTATTTTGGAAGATTGAGTAGAGAAAAAAGGGTTGATATTATTATAAAAGCTTTAAGGTTTATTAATAAAAAATATAAACTTTTCATTATTGGTGAAGGACAAGAAAGGGATAACTTAGAAGAATTGGTTAGAAGCTTAAAATTAGAAAATCAAGTAGAGTTTTTAGGCTGGATTGAAAATAAAAATTTGCCTAATATCTTAACAGAATTTGATTATTTTATTTCAGCTTCTAATTTTGAAGTTTTTAGTTTTACTTATCTTGAATCACTTTTAAGAGGTTTACCTCCTTTTGTTTATGATTATTCAAGTTCAAGAGAGGCCATACCATCAAACTGCGGAATTTTTATTAAAAGCGACGAGCCTAATTATTGGGCAAAAATTTTGCTTCAATATAAAAATAAAGGTCTATTTATTGATTTACAAAAAAATATTTTAAAAGCTTATCCAAAATTCTTTAAATTTCATGAAGAAAATTCAAGTAAAAGACTAAAAGAAATCTGCGAAGATATAATTAAAAAATAAAGATAAGTTATAATATTGTTTATTAAATTAAAATTTTTAAAAAAATGGAGTTAAGAGAAAAAGCTTTAAAGTTAATTGATCAATATATTAAAAATCCTAATTTAAAAAAACATCTTTTAGCAACTGAAAATTTGATGAGACATTTAGCAAGAAAATATGGCGAAGATGAAGAAATTTGGGCTTTAGCAGGGCTTTTACATGATTTAGATTGGGAAATAACAAAAGAAACTCCCGAAAAACATCCATTAATTGCTGTTGAAATTTTAGAAAAAGAAGGTTTTCCTAAAGAGGTAATTGAAGCTATAAAAAAACATAATCATCTGCAAGGATTTATCCCGGAAACAAAATTAGAAAAAGCTTTATATACTTGTGAGGAAATGACTGGTTTTATTGTTGCCGTTGCTTTGGTAATGCCAAATAAAAAATTAAGCGAAGTGACAGTAGAAAGAATTTTAAATAAATTTAAAGAGCCATCTTTTGCTAAAGGAGTTAATAGAGAAATAATTTTAAAAGCTGAAGAAATGTTAGGATTAAAATTAGAAGAATTAGCTGAAATAACTTTAAAAGCAATGCAAGAAATCAGCGAAGAGCTGGGACTTTAATCTAAATTTTATAACAATTCTATTAGTTTTGGTTTCCAATCAGTTAAAAATTTATTTCCAGGACAAGTAATTTTGGGTTTAATTTCTAAATGACCAAATATTCTTTCTGGTTTAACTTGAGGGTATTTTTCTTTTATCAATTTAGCTATTGATTCAAGTAAAAAATCTGGGGGAGAAGAGTTTTCAAAATCATTATCTAAACAAATAGCTATACTTCGACAATTTATTTCCCAATTGCCTGCTTGCCAACCAATTTCATCATCATTTAAAAGTCTTTCCCAAGATCCATCCATTCTTATAAGCCAGTGGTAAGTATAAAAAACCTGCTTGCCATTTCTAAAATGACCAGAATAAATCGGCTTTCCCTTTAAATGCTTTTCTTCTTCATAATAAGGATTTGCATAATAAGTAGCATAGATATTAATCAGCTGAATTGCGCTTAATCTTTGCCAAGTAATTCCTGGAGGCAAACTTGTATGATGAATAACAATAGTATCTATTGGCTTCCTTTCCTTATCCCAATTAGGTCCTTCTTTAGCTAAAGCAATTTTATTGTCTTCTAATTGTTTTTCGAAAAATTGATATATTTCTTCTATAATTTCTGGATTTTTGTTTTTATTAGCTAATTCTCGAAGAGATCTAATTTCATCAATAATTTCTAAATACCAATCGGGTTGTTTAAGAATTTTTATCCACTTCTCTTCATCAAAATATTTAGCCATTAATTAGTTTAACTTACTTTGCGGGGGAGGGAGGATTCGAACCTCCAACCTGCGGTTTTGGAGACCGCTGCTCTACCAATTGGAGCTACTCCCCCTTTATTTTCTAAATTCTTTATGTTGAGTGTGTTTTCGACAATTGCTACAATATTTTTTCAAGTTCAATTTATATTCAGCTCCTTTTTTCTTCCAGTAATAATAATTAATCGCCTCACAAGCTGAACACTTAAGTTTGATTAAGGTTCTATTTTTATTAGCCATTATATAAAAATTATAACCTATTTTTGATAATTTTGGAAATTGCTTTTTTTATTTTTGAAGGAGAATGCTTGAAATAAATATCTTTTAAATTAGCCAAATCTTTTTCAACTAACTCAACGCCCAATTTTTTAATTTCTTTTTTGTCAATTAAAACAATTTTTTTATTTTCTTCTTTTATCTTCTTTAAAAATTCTTTAGGTGGTTTTGTCTTATTAGCCAAAAGAATATCAATCTTTTTAACTTGAGAAATCCTTAAAAATTCTTTTAAATGGTCACTAGCCTTAAAATTATCTGTTTCTCCTGGTTGAGTAAGAAGATTTAGGATAAATATTTTTAAGGCTTTGCTTTTGTTTATTTCTTCGCTTATACCAGAAACTAAAAAGTTGGGCAAAATACTGGTATATAAACTACCCGGACCAATTAAAATAACATCTGCTTCTTTTATTCTTTTTAAAGCTAACTTAGTTGCTCTTGGATTTTTTGGCTTCAACCATAAATCTTTAATTTGTTGATTAGTCCTCAAAGCATATTTAGGAATTTTATCTTCACCAACGATTATTTTTCCATTAGTAAATTTAGCTACTAAGTTTATATTTTCTAGGGTTGAAGGAATAACTTCTCCTTTTATTTTTAAAACTTTGGAGGCTATTTTAATTGCTTTTTCTAAATTACCTTGAGTCTCTAAAAGAGCAACTAAAAAAAGATTGCCTAAGGGGTGATTTTTTAAACCATTTCCTTTAAAGCGATAACTAAAAGCTTTTTTAATATACTCCTCAATATCAGAAAGAGCTAAAAGGCAATTGCGAATATCCCCAATAGCGGGAATATCGTAAATTTTTCTTAAAATTCCTGTGCTTCCTCCAGAATCAGCAACTGTAACAATAGCTGAGATTCTTTTTATTTCCTTACCAAGACTATTTTTAAAAGCTGTTAAAACTTGAGATAATCCAGTTCCTCCACCAAGACAAACTAAATTTATTTTTTTTATTTTATTCATTTTATTCAACTGTAACTGACTTAGCTAAATTTCGAGGTCTATCTATTTCTCTTTTTAAATGCTTGGCAAAAAAATAAGCAAAAAGATGAATTAAGGGGGTGATTAAAAAGGGATAAAATTCTTCTTTGGTTTGAGGAATTTTAATTTGAGAATAAACTTCAAAATCTTTTTCTGAATCAGAAATTAAAACTACTTTTCCTTTCCTTGCTTTGATTTCTTCTAAATTAGAAATAGATTTTTCGAAAAGAGAATCTTGAGGAGCTAAAACTATTGTAGGAAAATCTTTATCAATTAAAGCGATAGGACCATGCTTCATTTCTCCGGCCGGATAACCTTCAGCATGAACATAAGCAATTTCTTTAAGCTTTAGAGCTCCTTCAAGAGCAATTGGATATTCATACTTTCTTCCTAAATAATAGAAATTTTTAAAATCAATTAAATTTTTAGCCAAACTTTCAATTTCTTCTTTTTTAGCTAGCATTTCTTCAATTTTGTTCTTTAAACTTAAAAATTCGTAAAGATAATCGGGGTTTTTATTTTTGGCAAAATAAAAAGCTAAAAGATAAAGAATGGATAATTGGGAAATAAAAGCTTTAGTTGAAGCAACAGCAAGCTCTGGACCAGCTTTAGTTAAGATTAAATAATCAACAATTCTAGTCATCGAAGAACCAGGAACATTAATTATGCCAACCGTAATTGCTCCTTTTTCTTTAGCTATTTTTAGAGCTTCTAGGGTGTCAATAGTTTCTCCTGATTGGCTAATGCAGATAAAAAGAGTTTTTTTATCATAAGAATAATTTTCGTATCTTAATTCGGAAGCAATTTCTGCTCGAGTTTCTTTTTCCAAATAATCTTCGAAAAGATATTTGCCGTAAAGACAAGCATAATAAGCTGTTCCGCAACCAGTCAATATTATTTTATTAATTCTTTCTATTTTTAAACCATTTAGTTCTTCAAAAATAACTTTTTTTTCTTGAATTTTGTCTTTGATAGTCTCACCAAATGCTTTTGCTTCTTCAAAAATTTCTTTCAACATATAATGCTCAAAAATATTATTTTGTTCAGTTTTTATTTCCCAATCAATAGAATTTATTTTCGGCTTTTTATATTTATTTTCTTTAAGAGAAAAGATTTGAAAACCATCTTTTTTTAAAATCACCATATCATAATCATCTAAATAAACTACATTTTTTGTCAAAAAAGAAATGGGTGTTGGATCTGAGGCTAAAAGAAATTCGTTTTTGCCCACTCCTAAAATTAAAGGACTTGATTTTTTTATGCCGATAATTTTCTCCGGCTCATTTTTGCTGACAACCAAGAAAGCAAACGTACCTTCAATTTCTTTAATCGCCTTTTTAACTGCTTCCTCCAAAGATTTTTCTAATTTCAAATAATCTTCAACTAAATGGGCGAAAACTTCAGTATCAGTTTCTGAAGAAAATTTATGTCCTTTTTCTAAAAGCCTTTGTTTAATTTCTTTAAAATTTTCAATTATTCCGTTATGAACAACAAAAATTTCTTGTCGACAATCATAATGAGGATGAGCATTAAAATCTGTTACTCCTCCGTGGGTAGCCCAACGAGTATGAGCAATTCCCCAATTTCCTTCAAATAAGCTTTTTATTTTTTCTCTTAATGCTTTTGTTGAACCAACTGTTTTTTGAAGATAATAATTTTGTGAAGAATTAAAAATAACTAAACCACAAGAATCATAACCTCGATATTCTAATTTTTCTAAGCCATCAAGTAAAATTTCTAAAGCTTTTTTATTGCCCAAATAACCAATAATGCCACACATAAGAAAATTATTTTAACAAATTTTTTAAATAGTTATAAATTAAAGCTAAAAATTGATTTAAATTAAAAAGATTATAATTTTTAACAAAATTAAAAAAATTAGCTAAGCCAGTTTTTAAAATTTTTATTAATCCTAGGGAATCTATTTTTGTCTTTAAATCCAAAAGAAAATCCTTTGGCAAAAGAGCTATTAGGAGAAGAAAAATAACGATTTTTAAAGTTAAATCAAAAAATTTTTTAATCATTATTAATCGCCTAATTTTTTTAGAGCTTTATTAATCAACTCCAAGGTTTTTTCTTTACCAAAAACTTCAGCTAATTCAAATGGTGGAGGCGAAGCTTCTTTCCCCGAAAGGGCTACTCTTAAAGGCCAAAAAACTGGTCCTTTATTTTCACCAGCTAAGTTATCCAATATCTGTTTCAGTTTTTCACTTTTAAATTCTTCTTCTTTTAATTTTCTAAACTCGTTTTCAATTGCTTGAAGGTTGATTTTTATTTCCTCAAAAGAGGAATTTTTCCATAAAAGAAGGTTTTTATCATAATCAAAATCTTTAAAGAAAAAATCAACAGTCAACAAAATTTCATTAACAACCGAAGCTCTTTCTTTGCCGAGATTAATAATTTTTAAAATTTTTTCTCGAGAATAATTCAGACCATTAAGAGCTAAAAAATTATCATTCTGCCAATTGCCATAGTTTGAAAAATCAAGCAATTGAAGTAAATCGTTATTCGGTTTTTGTTTAAGATAATAACGATTGAAGAAAATTAATTTAGAAAAATTAAAGCGAGCTGGGGTTTTGTTAAGTTTCTCTAATTTAAATTCTCGAATCATTTCTTCGAGAGTAATAATTTCTCGATCTCCTTCGGGATGCCAACCTAAAAGAGCTAAAAAATTAATCAAAGCTTCTGGCAAGAAACCAGCTTCTCGATATTCGCTTATACTTTTAGCTCCATGTCTTTTAGAAAGCTTACTACCATCAGGGCCTAAAATAAGGGGCAAATGAACAAAAATTGGTGGTTCCCATTCTAGATATTTAAAAATCAAAAGTTGCTTAGGAGTGTTAGGCAAATGATCTTCTCCTCGAATAACATGGGTTATTCCTTGATAATGATCATCAATTGGAGAAGTTAAAAGATAGAGAGGTTCTCTTTCATTTTTAGCTATAACAAAATCACCTAATAAGCGAAAATCATAAGGAATTTCTCCTCTCAAAAAATCTTTATAAGTAATTTTCTTTTCTGGTACTTTAAGCCTAATAACGTACTTTTCTCCTTTAGCTAATTTTTGATTAACTTCTTGAGAAGTAAGCTGACGACATTTGCCTGAATAGCGAGGAACTTCTCCTCGAGTTAATTGTTCTTGTCTTCGAGCTTCTAATTCTTCTTTAGAACAAAAACAATAATAAGCATAGCCTTTATCTAAAAGAGCTTTAATTATTTTTTCATAAAGATCAAGCCTTTCGCTTTGACGAACAATTTCTTCATCGGAATATAAGCCTAGCCAATTCAAACTATCTAAAATATCTTCTTCATATTCTTTTTTAGAACGGATTTTATCAGTATCATCTATTCTTAGAAGAAAGACTCCTTTTTGAGAGCGAGCAAAAAGAAAATTAAAAAGAGCCGTTCGAGCACTTCCTAAATGAAGTTTGCCGGTTGGCGAAGGAGCAAATCTTACTCGAGGTTTGAGCATTATATTTTTAAATTATACCAGGAATAAGTGATTTTTCTAAAGGTAAAGTAACAACTACCTTTGTTCCCTTATTTTCTTCTGAAAAAACTTTTATTTCTCCTCCATGAAGATCGATAATTTTTTTAGCCAAATAAAGACCAATCCCAAATCCGCCAACTTCTTTTTCTTTAGCCTTTTCTCCTCGGAAATATGGTTTAAATAAATTCTCTAAAACCTCGGGCGACATACCTATACCGGTATCTTCAATAATTATTTCTGCATAAGGTCTGCCTTCAACCTTTTGAGCAGTGATTTTAACTAAACCACCAGTTTTATTATAGACAATTGCATTTTCAATTAGAGAAAATAGGGCTAAGAAAATAAGAGTTTCATCGCCAATCAAATTTTTAGCTTTTTCATAAATTTCAGCTTCAATTTTTAAATTATTTTCTTTAATTCTTTTTTGAAAAGAAAGAAGAATCTTCTTTAAAAGCTCTTCTAAGTTAAATTCGTTAATATTCAAACTAAGAACTCCTTTTTCTGCTCTAACAAAAGTCAGAATATTTTGAGAAAAAACAATAGAATTTCTAACAATTTCTAAAACATCGCTAATAATTTTTTTGTTTTCCTCATTTAGAGATTCTTCGTCTATCGATTCTAGTAACCACCTTATTTCAGATAAAGGAGATAAAAGATTGTGGCTTACTAATTGAATAAACTCCATTCTTTTTTGGCTTTCAATTACATCTTTAGTTCTATCAATGACTAATCTTATTTTAGTTTTTTTATTTTCAATTTCGGCCTCCCAATAGCCAACGGTGTAATATTTTTCTTCTGGAAATTTAAAACTTACTTCAATTATTTCAAAAGGCTTTTCGGATATTATTTTTATTTCTTCGCCATTAATAAAAGGGAAAAAAATATTTCCCAAAATTTCATAAGTTTTATTTTTAAGCATCCATTGTCCAATCTCTAATTTTTCCAAATCTTCTTTTTTCAACTTGACTATTTCAGCAAATTTTTTATTAGCGTAAATAATTTTTAAATTTTCGTCGTAAAAAACTATTCCTTCTTGGAGATTTTCCAAGATGTTTGTCAAAATTGGAAAAATAGATTTTTCTTTTGAAGGTTTTCTAATAAGATAAAATTGATAACCTAAAAAATTAAAAAAAATTAAAATCAAAATAAAAAGATAAATTTTAAGAAAATTAAAATCGCTTATCAAAAGTCCAATAATTAAAAGAAAAAGAAAAAATCCTGAAAAATAAATATTTACCTGTTTTTTAAGTTTTTCTAAAAGATTTTTAAATAGATTCATTTAATTAAATCAGCTAAATTTTTTCCTTCGCGAATATTAACCTTAAGAGGAACTCCTAAAGTTAAAACATTTTCCATTATTTCTTTTATTATAACCTTAAATTCTTCTTTAATTTCTTCAGCTACTTCAAAAATTATTTCATCATGAATAGTTAAAACAAAAAAAGCTTTATTTTGCCATTCTTTTTCTAAAATCATTTTTTCAATCTCAATCATTGATTTCTTTAAAATATCAGCTCCCAATCCTTGAATTGGCATATTAATCGCTATTCTTTCCACTTCGGTTTTTTCTCGATAACTTAGGGTATTAATTTCTGGCAAAAATCTTTTTCTTCCTAAAAGAGTCTCTACATAACCATTTTTTCTAGCAAATTCTAAAGTTTTTTCTTGATATTCTTTAACTTTGGGGTAAAAACTAAAAAATCTTTCGATTATTTTTCGAGCTTCGGTTAAATTTATTCTCAATCTTTCAGCTAAACCTTTAGCCGAAATTCCATAAACTATACCAAAATTAACTATCTTTGCTTTTCTTCTTGTTTCCTCATTAATTTCACCAAAGAGATATTTAGCTACTTCGCTATGAATATCCCAGTCATTTTTAAAAGCCAAAATTAAACCTTCATCTTGAGAAAGATAGGCTAAAATTCTTAATTCAATTTGTGAATAATCAGCTCCAACAAAAACAAAATTGTCTTGACTAACAAAAATTTCTCTAAAATTTTTTGCCAACTCACCTCTTAAAGGTAAATTTTGGAGATTTGGTTTTTCAGAAATAATTCTTCCAGTAGCTGCTTTTGTTTGATTAAAAATAGTATAAACTCTCTTTTCTTTAGGATCAACAAACTTTAAAAATCCTTCAGTATAAGTTTTTAAAAGTTTCCCTAACTCTCGGTATTCTAAAATTTTTTCGATAATTGGATGGACATTTATTAATTTTAATAATTCGCTTTCTTGAGTTGAAAAAATGCCTGTTTTTGTTTTAGCTATATATTTTGTCGGCAATTTTAAAACAGTAAACAAAACATAGCTTAATTCTTGAGGAGAATTAAGATTAAATCTTCTTTGGGCTAGCTTATAAATTTCTTCTTTTAAAGAATCAATTTTAATTGTTAAAAATTTTTTAAAAGTTGTTAGCTTTTCAAAATCAACTTTTATTCCTCTTAATTCCATTCTGGCTAAAATTGGTGAAATTTTAATTTCTAAATCACGATAAAGATTTAAAAGTTCTTTTTCTTTTAATTCATTAACTAAAATTTGATAAACCGTTAATATTTTTTGATAATAATTTGAATTATTTTTTAAGTAAAAATCTAAAATTTCTTCTAAACTAAAATCGCCTTTATCTGAATTTAGAAGCCAAAAAACAAGTTTAAAATCAAAAATTGTTTCTAAATTTATTTTTTTATCAAAATAAAAATCGTTTTTAAGCAAAACTTTAATAATTTCTTTAAAATCATAACAGATTTTTTGATGAGGAAGAAGAAGGATTTTTTCTAAATCATTTAGCGTAAATATTTTTAATTTTTCTCCGTCGAAAACATTTATTTTTTCTTTAGCTAATTCAAAAAAGAAGGGAGATTTTAGATTTTCAATTTCTCCTTTTTCAAAAGCAAAATCGATTGGTTGATCCTGGGGCTTGAAAGAAAAAAGTGTAGTTTTAGTTAATCTCTGAATAAGAGAGCGAAAATCAAATTCTTTAAAGACTTCAATTAATTTTTCTTCTTTATAACCGCTATATTTTAAATCTTCAGGATTAAAATTTAACTCAATATCATCTTTTAAAATTACTAAATTTTTAAAAAAAAGCAGTTTATCTTTAAGATTAAAGATTTTATTTTTTAAAAGTGGATCAATTTTTTCTTTTTCTGTAGCTTCAAATAAATTTTCTAATGTTTGGTATTTATTAAGCAAAAGAGCTGCAGTTTTAGGACCAATTCCAGGCACCCCAGGAATATTATCTGATTTATCACCTACTAGGGCTTTAAAATCTGGTATCTGTTGAGGTAAAATCCCAAATTTATTTTTGACTGCTAGAGAATCGTAAATTTGGAGCTCAGAAATGCCTTTTTTCATTGTTAAAATTTTTGTTTTTTCATCAACTAACTGAAGAGTATCAAGATCGCCTGTCAAAATTAAAATTTCTTGAGCCTTTGTTTGAAAAATTTTCTTAAGAGTAGCTATTAAGTCATCAGCTTCATAACCAGGTTTTTCAATTATCGGAATGTCAAAGGCTAAAAATATTTTTTTAGAAAGATTAATTTGGATTCTTAAATCATCTGGAGCTTTTGGTCTTTGAGCTTTATAATCCTTAAAAACTTGATGTCTTAGAGTTGGTTCTGGTCTATCGTAAAGAGCAAAAATATAATCTGGCTTATATTCTTTTAAAAATTTAAGTAAAATATTAGCTAAACCATAAAGAGCATTAGTTGGCCTTCCTTGAAAATCTGTCAATCTAGGAAGAGCATGATAAACTCGATGAAGAAGAGCGTTGGCGTCAATTAAAACTACTTTCATTTAATTCAAGCAATCTTTGATCTTTGTTTAAAATTTTAATCTCGACTTTTAAAAACTTTATTTTTTTTCTTTTTAAATATTTTTCAATTTTTTCTCCCCACTCAATCAAAAATATATTTTCTTTTTTCTTTAATTCATTTTTTAAATCAAGTTTTAAAATTTCTTGGGGTTTATTAATTCGATAAAGGTCTAAATGATTAAGATAAAACTTTCTATTTTTGAATTTAAATTCGTATTTTTGCCAAAGAATAAAAGTTGGGCTTTGAAGAGGTTCTTTAATTTTGAATTCTTTAGCTATTAATTGAGCATAGGTTGTTTTTCCAGCTCCTAAATTACCAATTAAAAGAACTATTCTTTTAGAAATAATTTTGTTTTTTAAATTTTTAAAAAATTTTTTTGCTTCTTTTAAATTTTTAATTAAAATCTCCATTTTTTTATTTTAAAATTAAAACCCCCTCTTTTAAAAGAGGGGGTGTGTTTTAGATTTTTAACTTTTTGTAAAATTACCACTCTTCCTCTTCTTCATCTTCTTCGCCTTCTTCAAAGGTTAGTTCTTCTTCCCAACCTTCTTCTTCAAAGCTTAAATCTTCTTCATCTCCTTCTTCCTCTTCTTCTGGTTCCTCTTCTTCTTCATCTCCTTCTTCCTCTTCTTCTGGTTCCTCTTCTTCTGGTCCTTCAAAAATCAAACCTCCTTCTTCCTCTTCTTCATCTCCTTGCATCAAAATCCTTAAAATTTCTTCCAAATCGGGTGAGAAAATTTTTACCATTAATCTCTTTCTTCTCTAATTAACGACCGTTTTATTTAAAAATTTTCAAGTGTTTTTTATTAAAAGTCAAGATTTTTAACATTAGTAAATACCTCATCGACATCTTCCAATTCTAAGAGTTCATTAATTAAATTTGTTATTTGTTCAAGTTTAGCTTTATCTTTAATTTCTATAGGATTTAATGGGAAAAATTCAATGTAAGAATCTAAAATTTCTATTTTTGCTTCTAAAAGTTTGTTTTTAAGTTCATTCAGATTTTTTACACTAGTAATTAACATTATGTTTTCATTTTTCTCTTGAAGATCACTAATAAGGTCGAAAAAACCAATAATCTTATCTTCATTCGTTTTCGATATTTCAACTACTCCTTTTTCTTCAAAATTCCATTTAACTGATCCCGGAGTAGCTAATTTAGCATTGAACTTATTCAGAACATGTTTAATTTCACCCAAGGTTCTATTTTTATTATCTGTAATTGCCTTAATTAAAAGAGAAACTTCTTCAAAATAAGCTTCATACCAAACCTCTTCTAAATTTAAATTTTTATCTTCTGCCTTTTTAATTGCTCTTTCAATATTTTCTAAAGGAACTTTAAATTCCTTAGCTCTTTCAATAGCATTTCTTAGTTTTGGGTTTGTCTCTGGATTATTTCCTTCACGAGCAGCAACTGTAATCGCATTAATCAATTTGCTTATAAGCTGACTCTTTTTAACATCAAGGACTGCTTTCTTTCTTTTTATTTGGGCCCAATGGGAATGTCCTGCCATTTTTTTATAATATTAGTTTTAATAACAAAAAATAAAAAGGGAAGAACGTAAGCCGGATTCTGTTTTAGCCAATCATCTGTCTGGCCTCCTTATTACTAAGGAGGACAAGCGGCACTCCTGCTTAAAAGCAGGCACGGCCTTGCACCCGGAAAAGAAGGAGACAATCTTCTGAATTGCTTCAGAAGATAATGGGGTAGCCTAAAAATGATTTTTTAGACACCCCCATTCTTTTCACCTTTTTCCAGCTAAAAAGCTGGATAGTATGGTCTCTGTGCCTCCTTCTTGGGGCTTTCGCCCCAGCTCCTTTCGGAGCTTTCCTTTTTGGGTGTCCGGACTTTCCTCTGGGATTTTAAAACCCCAGCGATTGGCTGTTCTTCCCTTATTTAATTATAACCCAAATCTAAAATTAGGTCACCGTTCAAATTAGTTAACCATAAAATTTTATTTTCTTTTTTAAAAAAATCAAGAACTTCTTTATGTGGATGACCATATTTATTAAAACCTGATTGAATGACAACTATTTTAGGATTAAGTTCTTTAAAAAAATTATGAACCAAAGAAAAACGGGAGCCATGATGAGGATAATCTAAAATTGTTACTCCTTTTAGAAGTTTTAAATATTTAATTAAGTTTTCTTCAATTCCTATTTTTTCAATATCACCGGTTAAAAGAAAGGAAATATTTTTAATTTTTCCGTAAACTACAAGAGAGTTATTATTGTCTTGTTTATAAACCTTATCTGGATGAAGAACAAAAATTAAGGTATCATTAAAGATTATTCTATCTTTTTCTTTTAAAAAAACGATTTTTGTTCCTTGGTTTTTTAATTGATTAACTAATTGAGAAAAGTAAAAATCTTTTAAAGCAGTTTGATTAATTAAAAGATTCCTTATTTTATATTTTTTCTCAAGAAAATTAAGAGCTAAATAATGGTCAGTATCTGGATGGGAAATAATTAAAATGTCAATATCTTTTCTGTAAAAGGGCATAACTTTTTGAAGGGTTCTTATAATTTTTATGTTTTCTTTGCCAACATCATAAATAAAAATTACTCTGGAATCTTTCAAAATAAAACTTTTACCTTGCCCAATATCGGGAAAAAGTAAAATATCTTTAGAAAAAACTATTTGCCAAAAAATTGAATAAATTAAAAAATTAGCGAAAAGCAAAATTAAATTCAATGTTTTCATTTTTGTTTATTTTATAGACAAAATAAAAAATAACTAAGAAGTAAAGAAAATAAAAAGAAAGAGGAAAAGAAATTGAAATAGAAGGGAAAATTGAGGCTAAGTTTACTAGCATTTTCAAAAAATAAAGAAGAGGTAAAACTAAAAAGGAGAAAAAGGGTAAAAAAGAAAAAAGACCTAAGAAAAAAACATAAGGAAGAAGGGGTAAAATTAGGAGATTGAAAAAGGGCGAAAAAATATTGAATGATTGAAAATAAAAATTAACCAAAGGAAAAACAAATATATAAGAACTAAGAGTTTGGCTAATAACCTCAGAAAAAAAATTGTTTTTAACAAAATTTAAGAATTTAGCTTTTAAAAACGGAGCTAAATAAATTATTCCTAAAAAAGATAAAAAAGAAAGTAGAGTGCCGAGTTCTAAAAAGAATTTAGGCGAAATTAGGATAAAAATTAAAACTAAAGTAATAATAATATTTCTTTTCAAAGGAATTCTTCCAGCAAAATTTTTAATAATTATTAAAAAGAGAGAAAAAAGATAAGCTCTTAAAATGCTGCCTTCAAAGCCAACTAAAAACAAATAAAAAGTTAAAACTAAAATAAGCAAAATTGAAGCGATTTTGAAGTTTAAAAATTTCAAACTTCTAAGGGTTAAAAGAAAAATTGAAGAAATTAGAACCAAATTACTACCAGAAGCAACTAAAATATGAGCTACTCCTGCTTTTTGAAAATTTTGATAAAGTTCATAATCTTCTATTTTTTCTCCTAAAATAATTCCCCTTAAAATATTTTCTTCTGGCCAAGGAAGGTTTTGTTGAATTCGATTATCATAAAATTCTTTTAATTTTTGAGCTAAGTTTAGGAAAAAATTTTTATTTTTTTTGACTATTATTTTTTGAGGAAAATAAATTTTTTCATTTTGAAGATAAAAATTTTCTAAAATCAACTCATCTCCTAAGCTTAGTTTGATATCTTTAGATAAATAAAGGGTATAAATTTCTTTATTGGCTAAATCTAAAACTTTTATTCGCTGATAATTATTGAGCAATTCAGGATAAGAAAGCACTTTAAACCTTCCTAATGAAGTTCTTTGAGGTTGAAGAATAAATAAAAGAAAAATTAAAAAGAGACAAATAAAAAAATAAAAATTAGCCTTCATTAACTTTGCCCCTAGGAGGACTCGAACCTCCATCTTCTCCTTAGGACGGAGACGCTCTTCCTTTGAGCTATAGGGGCTTTTTTCTCTTTTAATTTTAAAATAAAATTTAAGTTAATGAAAAAAATATTATTGATCTTAGTTTTAATTTTAATTTTTAATAACTTAGCTTTAGCTCAGGAAGATGGTTTTGCTAAAATTGAAAAAGAGGTTTTTAGGATTTTAACTAACATTATTCGTTTTGCCTTTTCGGCTTTAATGCTTTTTGGTAGTTTAGTTTTAATTTTCTTAGGTTTAAAATATATTTTTGCTAAAGGAGAAGTTAAAGAACTTCATCAGTCTTTTCTTTATGTTATTTTAGGTTTAATTCTTTTAATTGCTTCTTTTTTTGTTCCTAATTTGCTAAAAAATTTTATTGAAAGTTTAAGGTCTTAGGCTTCTTCTTTAAAAAGTTCCTCAACTTCTTCAGGAGTAACCAAAACTCTTCTTGGCTTTGAACCTTCTTGAGGACCAATTATTCCTCTCTCTTCCATTAAATCTAAAAGTCTGGCAGCTCGAGCATAGCCTATTTTTAATTTTCTTTGAAGAAGCGAGGTTGAAGCTTTGCCAGCATTAACTACAATATAAACTGCTTGCTTAAAAAGTTCAGAATCTTCAGCTTCTTCGTCAAGTACGGGCAAAAACTTTCTTTCAATTTCTTCAAAAGAGATTTTTTGAAGTTCTTCTGGAGAAATTTTTTCTATTTGCTGAGACCAAAACTTGACAACTCTATGGATTTCCTCTTCAGAAACAAAAGGTGTTTTGATTCTTAAAGGAAAATGGAGTTCAGTCGAAATAAACAAAGCATCACCTGAGCCGATTAATTTTTCTGCTCCACTTACATCTAAAACTGTTCGAGAATCAATTTGACTAGCTACTTTAAAACAAATTCTATTAGGAATATTAGCTTTAATTAAACCAGTAACAATGTCAACTGAAGGCCTTTGGGTAGCTAAAATTAAATGAATACCTGTTGCTCGGGCCATTTGAGCTAACCTAATAATCATTGTCTCTACTGAAGAACCATAAGTTACCATCAAATCAGCCATCTCGTCGATGATTAAAACTATGCGGGGTATAATTTTCTCCTTTTTTTGAATTTGCTTTCGATTATAGCTATCGATATCTCTTGAACCAGAAGCTTCTAAAAGTTGATAACGATTTTCCATTTCTTCAACTAGCCAATTAAAAACAATTAAAGCTTTCTTAAGATCAGTTACCGGCTCTAAAAGAAGATGAGGTAAGGATTGATAATTAATCAATTCAACTCTTTTAGGATCAATAAGCAAAAGATTTAATGTTTCTGGAGTATTTTTCATTAAAAAAGAAATTAAAAGGTTATGGATAAAAATTGATTTTCCTGAACCAGTAGTTCCGGCAATTAAAAGATGAGGCATTTTGGCCAAATCAGCAAAATAAGCTTCGCCATTTATTTTCCTTCCCACCGGAAAAAGCAGAAGTTCATCAGAGTTTAAAAACTCAGGAGAATTAATTAAATTTCCTATTCTGACAACAGCTGGTTTAATATTTGGCACCTCAATTCCGATAACTGCTCTTCCAGGAACTGGTGTTTCTAAAACTAAATTGGGAACACCTAAAGCTAAAGCGATGTCGTTTTGGAGACTAATTATTTTTGAAAGTTTAATTCCTTCTCCTGGTTTTAAAGAAAAACGGGTAACTGCCGGACCTATTTCAACATTAACTATTTCAGCTTTTATTTCGAAACTTTCCAATGTTTTCAAGATTATTTCTGAAGTTTTTTTAACATCAGGAGCAATGACCTCTTCTTTAGCTTGTTTTAAAATTTCAACTGGTGGTAATTCCCATTTTCCTTGTTGAATAATTTTTCTAAAATTGATTTTAGGTTTTTCAGTTTTTAATTCTTTTTTTTCTTTAAATTCTTTTTCTAATTTTATTTCCTGCTTTACTCCCTTTAATGGTGCTTCTACTGGTTCTTTTTTAATCAACTTTATCTTTTCTGTTTCTTGTTTAACTTGATAAAAGAGATTAAGAAAAATTTCTATGAACTTATTTTCAAAAATAAGCCAGGCACCAAAAAATGACAGAAGAAAATAAAAGATAAAAGCTCCCAAGCTACCCAAAGCAAAAGAAAGAGAAAAAAGTAAGCTACCTAAAATTCCGCCTTCGCGAAAAAAATAATGAAAATAAAAATTGATGAAAAAAAATAGAAAAAGGAGACCAAAACCTCTTTTAAAAACATCAAACCATTTTAAATTTTTAAAAAGAAAATAGGCTAAACCCAAAAAAGAAAAAACTAAAAAATATTCACTCCAACCAAAAAACCTAATAAGAAATAAATTTATTTTTGAAGTTATTTTGCCATAAGGACTAAAAATAGAGATTAAAAGAAAAAAAGAAAGAAAAATTAAAAACCAACCTAAAAATGGTTTAAAATTTTCTGACAGAAGAATAACTTTTATCTTTTCAAACCAGTCGGTTTTAATTTTTGATTTTTTATTATTTTTTCCCATTAACTTAAATTATAAAAAACAATGGTGCTTATTCAAAACAAAGATGCTTTTAGAAATTACGAAATTTTAGAAAAATTTGAAGCTGGAATTGAGCTTTATGGTTTTGAAGTAAAATCGATTTTTAGTGGTAAAGGCAGTCTTCAAGGTAGTTATGTTAGCAAAAAGGGCAATGAACTTTTTTTAATAAATTTTTATTTACCTCCCTATCAAGAAAAAAATACACCACCTTTTTATAATCCTTTAAGGCCAAGGAGACTTCTTTTAAAAAGAAAAGAAATAAATTATCTTTTAAGTAAATTAAAAAACAAGGGCTTGACAATTATTCCTTTGAAAATTTATAATAAAAACAGGTTAATAAAAGTTGAAATTGCTTTAGTTCGGGGTCTTAAAAAATTTGAGATTAGAGAAAAAATTAAGAAAAGAGAATTTCAAAGAGAAAAAGAAAGAATTCTCAAAAAATATTAAGGGGGTGGAATGGAGGTCGAGGAGGAAAAAAAGAATTATCGGAGCTAGCAGGGTGGCTCCCTTAATAGCCTCTTAAAGTGCCAACAGAGTCCCAGTTTACGCTCTTTCGTAAAGTAAAGAGCGGCTTCTAAGAAACTTTAGAGGGGAGTTTCTTAGGGGTTAAAAAAATCCCTCTTAGGTTTTAGGTGATGGCTCTAGCCTAAAACCGAAATTAAGAGCCTAGCTTTTGAGAGGTTTGTCTGTTTTTCCTCTCAAAAAGCAAATTTTAAAAACAGACTGCGCTAGGAGAACCGATAATTCTTTTTCCTCCGATGGGGGTTCGATTCCCCCCACCTCCACTTTTTATAACAAACCAGCTACTCTTTCTACTTCTTCAATAGTAGTTATTTTTTGAATAACCTTTATTAGACCATCTTGTTTAAGAGTAACAAAGTCATCTTTTATGCTTTGAAAAATATCTTCTTCGGTTGGATTTTTTAAAATTATAGGTTCCAACTCTCTTTTTACTTCAAACAATTCAAAAATAGCTATTCTTCCCTTATAACCTGTATTAAAACAAAAAGAACAACCTAAACCTTTAGCTAAAGTTAATTTATCCCAATCGACATTTAGTTTTACTCTATTAGGTAGATTATTTAAATATTTTTTAATTTTATTTTTGGTTTCTTCATCGGGTTGATATTCTTCTTTACAATTTTGACAAATTTTTCTAACTAATCTTTGAGCAATCACTAATTTTAAAGAAGAAGAGATTAATTGTTTATCTACTTCTAAGCTTATAAGTCTAGGAATGGCTCCTAAAGAATCATTGGTATGAAGAGTTGATAAAACTAAATGACCAGTTAAAGAAGCCTGAACAGCAGTAATGGCTGTTTCTTTATCTCTTATTTCTCCTACTAAAATAACATCTGGGTCATGACGCAAAAATGATCTTAGAGCTTCAGCAAAAGTTAAATTTCTTTTTTCATCAATTTCTACTTGAGTTATACCTTCAATTCGGTATTCAATCGGATTTTCCAAAGTAATTATTTTTATTTCTGGTTTTTTGATTTTTAATAAGATTGAATAAAGGGTGGTTGTTTTACCTGAGCCAGTTGGTCCGGTGTTTAAAATAAGACCATTGGGAGAATAGATGTGTTTTAAAAGTATTTGGTAATCGTCTTCTCTTAAACCCAATTCTTCTAAGTTTTTAATTATTTTAGCAAAGATAAGAACTCGAATCACAAAAGCTTCACCATAATCAGTTGGCAATGAAGAAATTCGAAAGTCAATTCTTTCTCCTTGATAATTAAGAGAAAAACTACCATCTTGAGGTTTGTCTGTTATATTAAGCATTAAGCCAGAGATAATTTTGAGACGATTTTTAATCACTTCATAAACTTGTCGAGGTAAGGTTAAAACATCATAAAGCAAACCATCCAATCTATACCTAACAACGGCTCTATCTTCATAAGGTTCGAGATGAATATCAGAAGCTTCAAATTTTAAAGCTCCGGCTATTAAGGTGTCCAAAATAAAAAAAGGAGACTCTTTTATTAAATCTTGACAAAAGGCTTGGAGCATTTCTTTGCGGGTTAGCTCTTGATTGATTTTAGAAACAATTTCTGGTTTAATATCTAAAGTTTTTGTAATTTTAATTTTCTTTAGGTTTAAAAAACCGTATTCTTCTAAACCTTTAGCTAAACTTGATTCAGAAATTATTCCCCAAACAATTTCCTTTCTTTTTTCTCTTAAACTTTGAAAAAATTCCTTTAAGCCTTCTATTAAAGGGTTAACTAAAGCAATGGTTATTTTTTTTCCATCGTCTTCAATTGGAATAAGTTTTAACTTTTCAGCTATTTCTTTAGGAATAAACTCAAGGGCAGATGGATTTGGTTTTAAATAATCAAAATTAAAATAAGGAACTCCTAACTCAGTAGCTAATCTTTGAGCCAAAAATTCTTCTTGTTCTCTTTTCCTTTTTTTTATTTCCTCCCAAATATCTTTCATGATTAATAGTTTAAAATAAATTTTAATGAAAAAAAGAGGTTTTTTATTAAAAATAATTTTAAGTTTTCTTTTTCTTTCTTTCTCTTTCTTAATTCTAGTTTATTTTTATTTGGCTTCCACTTTACCTGATCCAAATATCTTAGGAGAAAAAATTATTAGTGGCGGAGTTGAAATTTATGATCGAACGGAAAAAGTGCTTCTTTACAAAATTGGGTTTCGGCGTCAATGGGTTGATTATCAAGAAATTCCTGATAAAGTTATAAAAGCATTTCTTGTTTCTGAAGATATTGATTTCTTTAAACACAAAGGTATAAGTTTGAGAGGTATTTTAAGGTCGATTTATCTAAATTTAAAAACTGGAAGTTTAACCTACGGTGGTTCAACAATCACTCAGCAATTAGCTCGAAATCTTTTTTTATCTCATGAAAAAAGCTTTATCAGGAAATTGAAAGAAATAATTTTGGCTATTAAAATTGAATCCCGTTATTCAAAAGAGGAGATTTTAACTTATTATCTAAATTTTATCTATTTAGGAGAGGGTAATATCGGCATTGGAGCAGCAAGCGATTATTATTTTAATAAAAAGATTCAAACAGTAAATTGGGCTGAAGCTGCTACTTTAGCTGCGATAGCTAAATCTCCGGCTTTTTATGCTCCCACTTCTCCTGAAAACCTTAAAAGACTCAAAGAAAGAAGGGATTTTATTTTAAAAAAGCTTTATGAGAATAATTTCATTTCCGAAAAAGAATATCAAAATAGTCTTCAAGAAGAAATAGGTTTAGTTAAAAATAAATACCAAGGAATAATCGCTCCTCATTTTGTTATGGAAGTAGTTAATTCTTTAAAAAAGATGTTTCCTAATCAAAGCTTAGAAGAATTAAATTTAAAAGTAATTACTACTTTAGATGTTAAAATTCAAAAAATAGCCGAAGAAATTATTCAAAAACGAGCTAAAGAAAACAAAAAAAAATATGGAGGAGCTAATGCTGCTTTGATGGCTATTAACCCTCAAACTGGAGAAGTTTTAGCTTTAGTTGGCTCTAAAGATTTTTTTGATGAATCAATCGATGGTCAGGTTAATGTTCCTTTTAGACCTAGACAACCAGGATCAGCTATTAAACCTTTGATTTACGCTGCTTTATTTGAATTGGGTTATCCTGATAAAACTATTGTTTTTGATGTTCCTACTGATTTTGGTAATAATTATCGTCCTAAAAATTTTGATAATCTTTTTAAAGGACCAGTGACTTTAAGACAAGCTTTAGCTGAATCTCGAAATGTTCCTTCGGTCAAAGTTTATTATTTAGCTATTCCGGAAAGGGTTGAAAATTTGATAAAAGAATTAGGAATTGATTATCTTAAACCAATAAATTATTATGGTTTATCTTTCGGTTTGGGAACAGCTGAAATAAGAATGGCTGATTTAATTAGATTTTATGGAGCCTTAGCTAATGATGGAGTTTTAGTTTCTCAATCTTTAATTTTAAAAATAATTCAAAGAGATGGTGAGGTAATTTACGAATATTTTCCGCAAGAAAAAAGAATTATTTCTACTGAAACAGCTCGGTTAGTAACTGATATTTTAAAAGATAAAGAGGCTAGAAGAGGGCTTTTTCAAAGGAGTTTTTATTTAACTGATTTTGGTTCTGATGAGGTTGCTCTTAAAACTGGAACAACGCAATTCTATCAAGATGCTTGGACTTTTGGTTATACTAAAAATTTAGCTGTTGGAGTTTGGGCTGGAAATACAAGTGGAAAAAGAATGAATTCTTTGGGTGCTAGTTTGGTCGCTGCTTTGCCAATTTTTCATGATTTTCTTGTCAAGCTTCAAGAAGAAGGTATTTTAATTGAAAATAAATTTGATCCACCAGAACAAAGAATAGTTAATAAACCAATGTTAAATGGTAATTGGGTTTCTGAATATGGAATTCATGATATTCTCTTTTATGTTAATCGTTATGATCCTTTAGGACCAATTCCAGAAAATCCTTACCAAGACCCTCAATTTGAAAAATGGGAAATAGGTGTTCAGAAATGGCTTAACTCTTTTTAAAATAAATTTGAAAGGATAAAAATTTTTGCTGTCTTAAAAAAGCTTTAAATTCTTCAACTTTATAAGGATCTACTGGACTTAAAAAATAAATTTCTAAATGTTCTTTTTTCTTTTTAATCTGGATTTTAGCATAAGGAAAGTTTTTCTTTAAAAAATTAGCTATCTTAAAAACCAGAGGAATTTTAAAATCGATTTTTTTTAACATTAAAGATGCATTGAAATATAGATAAAATCTTCTTCTGCGGGGGAAGTTAAATAAAGAGGAAAAGTATCTTCACTAGCTGAAAAGAAATTAACTAGTACTTTTTCTGCTTCAAAAGAATCAAAACCATCATAGAAAAAATCAGTATTAAATTTTAATTTAAATTCATTGCGGTTAAAATTGTTTTCTTTTAAATCAAAATCAATTTCATTTTTAACCTCGCCTAAAAGTTCATTTCTAGAAATTAGATAAAGCTTTTGCTCATCAAAGTTAAAAATAACCTCTAATTCTTTCAAATCTCCAGCATAAACCTTATTCAGTTTAAGAGCTTTTAAAACTTCTTCTTTTTCAATTTCAATAGTAAAAAGGAAGTTATTTTGCTCTAAATAACCTTTATAATCAGGATAATCTAAGGCTATAATTTTACTAGTAAAAAGATGATTGCCAACTTCAAACGAGATTTGACTTTCTTCAAAATAAATCCTTAATTTTACTCCTTTTTTCTTAAGTCCAAGATATTCTTTAATTAATCTTAAAGGAATTAAAACGCTTATTTTATCAAGATTGGTTTCATAAAAAATGTTTTTAATTTTTTGATAAGCCAAACGAAAAGAATCGGTGACTACCAGGTTCAATCCTTGAGTAGTTAAATCGAAATAAACTCCAGCAAACTCCGGTCTAATATCTGATGTTTTTAAAATAGGCTTAAATTTTTCAATAACATTTAAAAAAATTTCATTGTCGATTTCAAAAAATTTATCTTTAATAACTGGGGAAAAAGTGGGAAAATCTGTTTGACTTAATCCAGGAAGATTAAGAAAAAATTTTTTTCCTCTTAAATAAAGAATATCGCCATTGACTTCAAGAGTTACATCTTCTTCATAAAGATTATCAACAATGTTTTCAAATTGTTTAGCAGGAATCAAAATTTTACCTTCTTTTTCGATTCTAGCGGGAAATTTTGTTTGATAATTTATTTCTAAATCGGTAGCTAAAATAGAACATTCTTCATCTTTAGCTTCTAAATAAAAATAATTCAAGATATTAATATCAGTTTTTCGAGGACAAATACTTCTTACTATTTGGACTATTTCTTTTAATTTTTCTTTAGAAACAGTAATAATCATATTTCTTGGGGAATTGTTAATTTGTTTTAAATTTTATAAATAAAAACTTTAAATTTATACATTGATTTTTTAAAAAGTTGTTAAAAAAACTTTTAAACCTCGTTTAATTTTGATTTTAAAATTTCAATTTCTTGTTTTAAAGCTTCATCAGTTTTCAACTTTTCCACAACTTTTTCATAAGAATAAATAATAGTTGTATGGTCTTTTTTAAGAAGTTCGGCGATTGAAGTATAAGAAAGTTGGGCGTATTCTCTTAAAAGGTAAATCAAGATTTGTCTTATTTGAACTAAATTTTTATTCCTAATTTTTTTTAATAAAACCTCCTCCTCTTTTAACTCATAATGATTCACAATAGTTTTAATTATTTTTCGAGGAGTAAACTTACGATAAACTTCTTTAGAAAATCTTTTTATAATTTCTTTAACAATTTCTAAAGTAATTTTTTTATTTAATTGGCTTTCAAAATAAATTGAAGAAAGAACACCCTCTAATTCACGAATATTATTAGTGAATTTTTCAGCAATATACTCTAAAATTTCATTTTCCAATTCTAAGCCTTTTTCTTGAGCTTTCATTTTTAAAATAGCTACTCGAGTTTCAAAATCAGGAGGATTAATATCAACAATTAAACCGCCTTCAAATCGTGATCTTAGTCTTTCTTCAATATCAGGAATTAAAGCCGGCGGTCTATCAGAGGAAAAAATTATTTGTTTAGAAAGATTATAAAGGAAGTTAAAAGTATGAAATAACTCTTCTTGAGTGCTAATTTTACCTGAAAGAAAATGAACATCATCTAAAATTAAAACATCAACATCGCGAAAACGGAAACGAAACTCTTCAACGCTCTGATTTTTAATTGAGTTTATAAATTGATTGGTAAAATCTTCGGTAGTAATGTATTTAACTTTTAAATTTTTATAAATTTTACAAATTTCATTTCCAGTTGCTTGAAGAAGATGAGTTTTACCAACTCCTACTGGTCCATAAATAAAAAGGGGATTATGAAGACTTCCTAAATTTTTAACTACCGCTTGACAAGCAGTAAAAGCTAACTCATTAGTTTTGCCAACAACAAAATTATCAAACCGATAACGAGGATTTAAATTAGTTTGGGGATTAATATCAAAAATCCCTTTGCTAGTTTTTAAAGCCAAACTTTGAAGCCTTTTAAAGACCGTAGATTTTTGTCTAATAATTGTTGTTTTTTCTGAATTAACAATAATTTCAACGGCTTTTACCTCAGGAAATTTGCTTTTTATTATTTGGCAGATTGTTTGAAAATAATTTTTTTCAATCCAATCTTTAACGAATTTACTTGGAACTTCTATTTTTAAAGAATTATGGATAAAAGTTTTAGGTGAAAATTCGTTAAACCAAATGTTAAAAGTTTTTTCTCCTAATTTATTTTTAATCTCAGATAAAACTTCTTGCCAAAGATTTTCAAAAGTGCTAGGTGTCATTTTTAAGATGTATTATAATATAAACTAGAGATTGACTTCAAGAGACAAAAATGACCAAGAGAAAAAAGAAAAGAACATCAGGATTTTTAGTTAGAAAGAGGACTAAAGCTGGAAGAAAGATTCTTCAAAGACGAAGAAGAAAAGGAAGAAAAAGATTAGCTTAAGATTTAATGTTAAAAAAGATTTTTAGATTAAAAGGCGATGATTTGAAAAATTTTTTTATTGAGAAAAGAAAGAGCTTAAAATCGGAAAATTTTCTTATTTTTTATAGGCCAAATAATTTATCTTATCCGAGGTTTTCAGTAAAACCAGAAATAAAGATTTTCAAGAAGGCGGTGATTAGAAATAAACTTAAAAGAAAAATTTACGAAATAATTAGAAAAAATTGGGGAAAATTAGTGGAAAAAAAGTATGATTTCGTCATTTTATTAATTAAGAGGGAATTGGTCGAAAAAAAAATTAAAGAATTAGAACAAGAATTATTAAAACTCTTACAAAAAATAAATGATTAATTTTTTAACAGAAAACTTTTTAGGTTTTTATAAATTTTTATACTCTCTAACTAATGATTATGGCTTAGCTTTGATTTTATTTACTTTTCTTTTTAGGCTTTCGATTTTGCCCTTAAGTTATTTAGTTTTTAAAGAAGAAATAAAACTAAAAAAGATTAGACCAAAAATAAAAAATCTTATGGAAAAACATAAAAATGATCCCTTAAAACAATTAGAAGAAATTAATAAAATTTATCAAGAAGAAAAATTTAACCCTTTTCTTTCTATCGTTTTTCAGTTTTTACCATTTCCTCTTTTAATTGCCATTTTTTTTCTTTTAAAGAAAATTTTGGCAGAAAATAAAAATTTAATGTTTTTGGGGGTGATTAACTTAGCCTCTAAAAATCCCATTTTAATCGGACTAACTATCTTTTTTCAATTCTTAAGCGTCTATCTCTTTAATAAAGAAGATTTGAAAAACCAATTTTTGTTGATTGGTTTAATTGCTTTAGTAATAATTAATTTCCCGGCTATTTTTTCAATCTATTGGCTAACGAACCTTATTTTGTTAATAATTGAGAAAAAACTTTTTCTTTTTTATGAAGAAAAACTTAAACCAATTTCTTTAGAAAAATAAATTATTCTAAGGTAACTAAATAAAGTTTTGAATCGTTTCGATTTAAGAAAATAACTCCTAAAGGTGTTAATTGAGGATATAAAACATCATAATTTTTATCTAAAATTATTTCTTTTTCTTCTTTTTTAACTGGGTCAAAAATAATTATCTTATCATTAAAGCTTTTATTTAAATGATACCAAGAAATTAAATCTGTTTCTTGATTGATTGGTACTCCACATACCAAAACTTTTTGAAAAGTACACTTTTCCTTTAAGCTTCCCCAATTAAATTCTTTAATTACCTTAAAGCTTCGATTATAAATTTTAGAAACCCACAAACCATTTTCAACTGAGCTTAAAAAAAGATACTCACCACTACTATTAGCTAAAAGCGAAGGATAAGTCTTTTCTTCAAAAATTAGTTTAAAAGCTGCCGGCCTTTTTAAGTCTAGAAGAAATATTGGTGAATTATAAGAAATAAGAGGAGAGGCCCAAACTAAAAGAGAATCACCAAAAATCTCCATCTTGGCTTCAGGTAAATTTAATTTGCTTAAAAGTATTGGTTCTTTATTAAAGTCAGAAAATTTATATACCCCACCGCCGCGATTTTCATCAAAAGCAAAATAATAAAGTTCGTCATTTTTCCAGGCAAAATCAGAAAGTTGATAATTAAGCGTTTTAGTTTCGTCAAGTGACAAATCTAAAACCTTCCAAACATTGTTTTCTTGAAAAACAATTCTTTTTCTTGTAGGCGAAACCAAAGGGTAATAAAGAGAAAAACTTCGATAAAGCTCTTTATAAGTTTTGTCATCTAAATTGATATATTTCAAAATACCCTCTCCAGGATCATAAAGATAAACATAAGGATAGATTAAACCAGCAAAAATATACTCCTTTTCAAAAAGGGGCTTGGTTAATTGTCCTAAAGTAGTTGTTGGTATTTCCTCAATGTTTTCTGAGGTCGTACTTTCTGAAGTAGTAATTTGAAGTCCGGGTAAAGTTATTTTTTTTTCTTCTATTGCTGCTGGTGGAGATGGTTTCTCTTCTAAAACTTCAACTACTTGGGGTTTTGTTGGCTGAGTTTTAGGTCGAGTAGCAAAATAGCCTACTATTGAAACAACTAAAATAATGACTATTACTCCTAAACCTACTAAAAAAATTATTTGTTTTCTCATTTTTCTTATTTTGCTATTATTTTTCTCTGACCATTAAAGCAGCATGAAGATGAGGTCCGGTATAAGCACAAACACAACCAGGTTTAAGATAGCTGCTTCTACATTCAGAAGGACAAGGTTTAACTAGCCTAGTACTTCCTTCGCCATAACATTCAATTACTCTTTCGCTTTCGTTTAAAACAGAAAAACCGCAATTAACTAAGGCATTTGTTAAAGCTTGATAATTTCCATCATTAGGAATAATATCAATTCCATAGCCTAATTGATGAGATTTATCAAAAGAACCAGGATTATAACCTTGAGTTATCCTAAAGTTAGAATATTTTGGAGTTACACACTCAACCAATTGTTTATTAACCAAGGAAGAAACAGGGATACCATTATAAGACGTCGAGCTTCCAAATAGAGAATCGTTTTTATCTACATAAATTGCGTTACTAAAACAAGTATAATCAGCTAATTTCCCAGCTTTATTTGGATCAAGCCAATAATAAGCTTGGGTAGGAATAACGCTATTTACTTGATTTACAATTTCAGCTTCTCCCCAAAGAGCTTCTGTCTTAAAAACCGGACTTTTAGCTTCTTGAATAGTTGGAATCCAAAGCTTAACTTGAAAAATACCAGGATTAATAATATTTAAAATTTGAGGCAAGATTAAGGTTATAGCAATTGCTCCAATAGAGTTAATAATCCTATTTTTTCCTTCCTCTTTACTAAAAATACTTGCAGCTGAAAAAAGATAAAGTACAGCTCCATAAACCATATTCAAAAAAGCTAAAACAAAAAGCAAAACTAAACCTAAATTATAAACAGCCTGAAAACAACTCTGAAGGTCATAACAACTTAAAATTGATTGAATGTTGGGCATTTTATTTAACTAAAAGAAATTTTATCACTTTTTCGTTACGATTGTTTAAATTAACTACTTCTAAAGAAAGCAGGCCAGGGGAAATTAAATTAATATTTAGTTGCCTTTGATTACTAAGGAAAATATCATTTAACTTCCAAACATTAGTTAAATTGTCAGAAGTAAAATTCCAAGTTTTATAACTAAGAATTTCATTACCTTCGATTTTTCCTAAAAATGGCAGTTCAAAATAGGAGTTTTTAATTTTAATAATTGAAATATCAGGAGAGGGAAGAAAAACCTCGCCTTCATAAAATTTTTTATCTTTAAAACTTATGCCGGAAACAAAAAGTTTAATTTTAGCTGATTCTCTTTTAAATTTAGGGTCAGGATCAACTTTTAAAAAACTTTTATAAGAAGTAATTGAAAAATCTTGAGAAAAAGGAATTTTCCAATCAAATTTAGAAACTGGAGGCGGTTCGTAAATGGTTTTAGTTTTTGGATTAACAAAAATACTTGAGACAATAATTCCGTCTTTGGTTTTTTTAGTAAAGAAATAAACCTCTTTTGTTTGAGCTAAAGAAATTGAAGAAAAGGAAAAAAGAGAAAAGAAAAAGAGGAAAACAAAAACAGTTCCTCGAGTAGATAATTTAGCGGATTTAAGATAAGGAGTTTTTGGAGAAGTCTCTATTTTTTTAGGTTGAATAACCTGGGGTGTTTGAGGAAGAGAAGAAATCGGAGATAAAGTTTCAATAGCTTTATTGGAAACAACTCTTGGTAAAACTTCTTTAACTAATGGTTGTTCTAAAACTTCTGAATATTTTTTAACCAAGGTACCAATGACCGGAAGTTGAGAAGCTTTAGAAATTGTCTCGCTTATCTTTTTTTGGATTTTTTCAATTATTCCTGATTCATCAAGCCACATAAAAAAAATAGTTAGAGATCTAATAGGTAGGAAATCTAAAACAGGAATTGATTCACCAATAGCTTCTGTAAGAAAAGCAACAATTCTTCTAATTAAAACAGTTTTTGCTCTTTTTTCTCTAAGAGCTTCAAAAATTGAAGGTAAAAAAATTACCAAAAATAAAAGATTAAATAAAAGATCAAGTAAAATTTGAAGAATGTGTAAGACAATGAGAATAACTGTTGAATCGGCTAAGCTTAAAATTATTTCAATCACATCAATAATAAAAGCTAAAAACAAAAGTGGAAGATAAAGAAAACCTTTCATTTTAAAGGCCTAAATCTTTTACTTTCTCTAAAGCTATTAATTGATCCGGCCTAGTTCTTATAATTTGGTCTTCAGCATAAGAAGCTAAAACATACAAAGGAACTCTTTTACCACCAGCAATTAAAATACCATTGCCTCTTTCTGCCTGAACTAAAAAATTTTTTTCTCCTTCAGAAAGGTAAAAAATTTGCTTTAATAAGTCAGCTGAAGCTGTTGATTGTTTCATTAAGAAAATTATAGCTGAATTAGTAATAATTGGCTTACCATATTCTGAATTTAAAAAGTCTTCAACATCCTGAGTTATATTAGTAACTGCTAACTTATATTTTCTTCCTCTTTTGATGACATTTAAAAGAAATTCAGCTCCAAAAGGTTGTTTCATAATCCACCAAGCCTCGTCAATAATCAAAACTCTTTTTTTTAATTTTCTTTTTACTCTATTCATAATAAAACTTAAAGCAATAAACATGCCAATCGGTCTTAAAACTTCAGGCAAGTCTTTTAAACCAAAAACGATTAAGCGATTATCCATTTCAACATTTGTTTGTTTATTTAAAAAGCCAGCAAAGGTTCCTTCGGTATAAGGATAAAGTTTATCAGCAATGGTTTCACCACCAACAGTGCTTCTTAAAACTTTTTCAAAATCATTAAGCGTTGGAAAAATTTCAGTTTTTTCCCAGCCAAATTCTGGAGAAATATTAAAAGCTAAATAAGTTTGATTTAAAGCTCGATCAACTAAAGCTAATTCTTGAGAGGAAAGTTTTTCACCAATTAAAAGTTCGATTAAATTGATTAAGTTAGAAATATGCTCTTTGTAAATATCATAAGGATTTTCTCCTTCAGCTAAAGAGGGTAAATCAAAAGGATTAAGATTGTAATCTGATTGAAGAGAAAGAGGAATAAATGTTCCACCATAAACATCGCAAATTGATTTATATTCATTTTCTGGGTCTAAAACAATGACTTCAATATTCATCATTAAGCTTCTCATAATTTCTAATTTAGCAGTATAAGATTTTCCTGAACCCGAGCGAGCTAAAATTAATAGATGAGGGTTTTCATATTTAAATCTATCTAAAATTACAACTCCACCGTCAATTAAATTAATTCCCATAAAAATACCGCCTTCATCAACAATATCTACAGAAATAAAAGGAAAGAAAGAAGAAGCGGTTGATGAATTAAGACTATAAGAAACCTTTAATTCATCAATTCCTAAAGGTAAAGTAGAAATAAAGCCTTCTTTTTGTTGAAACATTACTTCCTTAGCAGAAATTAAGCCACTTTCAAATGATTTAATAATTTTTTTTGTTTTTAAATCAAGCTCCTTTTTATCTTTGGCAAAAATAGTTAAATAAAGAGAGACAGTAAACAATCTTTCTTCGGCTTGAACTAACAAATCTCTTAATTCTTCAACGTTTTTGTAAGCTGTTTCTAATTCAGGAGACCTTACTTGCCCTTTATTTGCTCTTTCGCTAATTTGAGCTTCGATTCGAGCTAATTGTTTCTCCAGCTTTCTTAACATTTTTCCGGTATCAGTTGGATAGAAAAATAAAGATAAGTTGAAAGGTTCATCTAAAACTATTATCCTGCTAAGCCAAGGACCAATTAAATAAGAAGGATATTCTAAAACAATAATTGTTCGGCCATAAAGTTCGCCAATTTGAAAATAATCTAAAAGGAAATTAGCTCCAGGAGGTGCCATTAATTCTTTAATCTTTTCAAAGCCAGCTAATTCTTTCTGAAGAGGAATTTTTATTTTTCCGCCTTTACCGAAAAAAGGTAAATTTAAATTAATCATTTGCCCAAAAATTCAGTTAATTTTTCGATAATTTGTTTAGGAATTTCTCCATAGCGAAGACTAGGATTATAACTTTCAAAAAGAAGTTCTAAAAGCTCTAAATCATTTAATCGAATGGGAACTAATCCCATATTAGCTAAAATTTGAGTAACATAATTTATTCGCGTTTCTAATTGAAAAAGCATTTCTTGATAATCTTGAGTTTCTGGCAGTTTTTTAGCTAACGGCAAAGGAGCGCCAGCTGAAGCTGAATCATAAGGAATAATAACAAAGAACATTTTTTTCATTACTTTATGATTGGCTAAATAATCTTCTAAAAATTTCATATACTCTTCAATTTGAAATTTAATTAACGGATTTTCTTCTTCGTCTAATCTAGCTTGAATAATTTTTAAGTAATTGTCTAAATTTTCGTAGCGGGAATAAATAAAAACTTGTAAAGGAAAATCTAAGCCATCTAAAAGAGCTTTAAACTGATTTAGAAATAAATTTTGGTCTTCCTCATTCATTAAATCTAAATTTATTCCCGGAACAGCTAAAACAGCTCTCAAGCTGCCATCTTCTAAAATATAAACATTATCTTTAATTTCTTTGACTTTAATTAAATAATAGGTTGGTTGAGGCATAGTTTTTAAGAAGATTTTGTTTTATAAAATTTAATATAAGGGAAAAGACGATAAGGATTATGAGGATTGGCTTCATGTCGATGACCCAATTTTTCAAATTCATCTTTTTGAATAGCTAAAGGCTTTTCTAAATCAACCTTAACTACTTCTCTAAAACTAGGAACAATTTCTGGTTGTTTAATTTCTAATTCAATTTTATTACCTTCAATTAATTCTCTTTTTCTTGGTTCAATAAATTCTGGATAAACTTCTTTTTCTTCTACTTGAGGAAGAGAAACTTCTTTATAAAAAGTTCTTGGTATTCTTTGCCAAAGATATTTTTCTTGTTGGAGTAAAGTTTTAATAGCTGAAGGCAAAACATTAAAAAATGGTTTACCGTTTACTATCCAGAAAGTTCCTAAAATAGCTACTCCAAAACTTAAAATCCCAACTAAAATTCCTAAGTAAGTATGGATTTTAAAAGCAAAATAAGAAATAAAAAAAGCAATTATTAAAGCAAAAAGTTGTTTAAAAGTAATCAATCCTTCAAGTCTATCTTCGATAGTAATATATTTTGGCACAAAAAATCTTCTTGGCATTAAAATTGTGATAAATCAACTGTTTTTTCTTCTTTTTCTTCTGTTTTTTCTTCTTTAATTTTAATACTAATTTGAGGAATTTCAGAAAATTCAGAAGAAGCAATTTCTTCTTGTTTTTCTTCTTGAACATTAGGTTGCCAACTAATCGGAGTTAAATCAATAGCAGCTTCTTTTTTTGAAATATTTGCAGCTTCTTCTTCTGTTTTTATTTGAGGTGTTGGAGCTGAGAAAATTTCTTCTTTTTGACCCTCTTCAAGCTTTTTTTGAACTTGCATTCGGCTGTAAGGTCTATTTAGGAAAGCTTCCATTAAAGCAACATATCTTTTGACTTTTTCTTCATATTCTTCATCTTCTGGTTTTATTTCCCAAATTTTTTCTAAAGTGGGAATTAAATTGAGAGCCATTTCTCTAATAATTACCTTTTTTTGCTCCTCAGTTAAATTAGGCAAGAAATCATTTAATCTATCTTCGGCTTCTTCAACTGGAAAGCCTTGGAGAGATAAAACAGTAAAATAATCGAATAATTTAATATAAGAATCAATATCCAAGCCTACAAGTTGAGAAACTTTATAAGCAAAATTAATAAAAATCTCAGAAGAAATAAACTCTCTCAGAGCCAAACTTTTTCCTTCAAGAAGTTGTAATAAATCGTAATTATTATCCATAGATCAGAATTAAATTAAGTAAGACCCGGCAATCCCCCTTGTTGTGGTTGTTGTGGTTGTTGTGGTTGTTGTGGTTGTTGTGGTTGTTGTGGTTGTTGACCTCCCCCAGCTCCTCTACCTAATAAATTTAATAATCT